>JAPLVJ010000046.1 GCA_026397155.1 Candidatus Berkelbacteria bacterium
AGGTGATGCCGTAAGCGATATTTTTATTGAACCAGAAGACATTTCTATTGCCTGTCCAGTAGGCAAGATTAAACAAAGAACCTGTTTTGAAAGGGTTATTTGTTTGCCTTTTGGAGATAAAATTCCTATTTCCCAAGTTCACTATGATATGGGGGGTTCAGCAGCTAATGTGGCAGTTGGTTTGGCTAGACAAGGTTTTAAAGCAGAGTTAATTAGCGAAGTGGGCTGTGATCAAAAAGCACCAGAAATTTTAGAGAGATTAAGGGAAAAGGGCGTACATGTTAATTTGGTTAAAAAGGATAAAGAAATCAACACAAATACGTCGGTAATTATCAGCTATAAGGGTGAACGGACGATATTGGTTTATCGTGGTTTAAAAGACTATTCTAAAATAAAAATCCCAAAAAAATTAAGAACAAAGTGGCTATTTGTTGGTCCATTGGGCGAGGGATTTGAAAAGTTATATAGCCAAATTATTCCCTTGATTTCTCAAAGCAAGATAAAATTAGCCATTAATCCTGGCAGTATTCAGATTGACGAAGGAAAAAAACTAAAAGAAATTTTAAGAATTACTGAAATTGTTTTTCTAAACAGAGAAGAGGCAGAAGAACTTTGCAGGGCAAGAAGGCTTACCCCAATAAAAGAACTTCTTACTGAAATTAAAAAAATGGGTTCTCTGGTTGTTGTCATTACAGATGGAGCTGAAGGGGCTTATGCTTTTGATGGTGCAAATTATTTGAAGATTGGAGCTTACAGTGCAAGGAGAAGAGAGGCAACTGGAGCAGGAGATTCTTTTAGTTCTGGTGTGCTTGCTGCGAAAATATTGGACAAAACAATAGAAGAAGCGTTACAATGGGGTGTTGTGAATTCAGCATCAGTGGTAGAAAAAGTTGGCGCCCAAAATGGGTTACTTACTCAAAATCAAATTCAATCCAGATTAAATAAAGCGCCAAAAGCCCATCAAATTTAAACCATGAAGCATTTAGCTATATACAACGAAAAAGAAATTATTGAAAAAATTTTGAATGAAGAAAAGACGATTGAAGCACGGCTTTCCCGTGATAAACTTTTACCTTACGAACGGATTAAAAAAGGTGATGAGGTTTACCTTAAAGAATCAGGTGGCAAAATTCGCGGGAAGGTAGAGGTAGATAATGTTCTTTTTTACGATCATTTAAGTCCAGAAATGATTGGGAAATTACGTAAGGAATATAATAATGAAATTTCAATTGATGACAAATTTTGGGAAGATCACGGCAAAAGCAAGTACGCAAGTTTAATTTTTCTAAAGAATCCCCAAAGATTTATTTCTCCAGTCAAATTTCATAAAAGAGACAGAAGGGGATGGATAGTAATCAAAGATAGTAAGCAATAAAGGAGGCAAATATGACAAGAGTGGCAATAAATGGCTTTGGAAGAATCGGTCGGACGTTTTATCGAGCAGCTATTGAGAATAGGGGCGATTTTGAGATTGTTGCTGTTAATAATCCTGGTTGGGATGAAGATACTTTCAATCATTTTTTAAAGTATGATACTGTTTATGGGATTTTTGATGGTAAGTTAAATGCTAAAATTTTCGGCGAGAAAGAACCAGAGAAATTACCTTGGAAAGAGCTTAATGTAGATGTTGTTGTTGAATCTACTGGTATTTTTACTGACAAAAAAGGTGCAGAGAAACACTTAAAAGCCGGAGCCAAAAAAGTTATTATTTCAGCGCCAGCCAAAGATCCAGATGTTACCATTGTTTTAGGCGTTAATGAGGAAGATTATAATCCTACAAAACATAAGATTATTTCAATGGCTTCTTGTACAACCAATTGTTTGGCTCCAATGGTCAAAGTTTTGCAAGATGAATTTGGAATTGAAAAAGGTTTGATGACCACAGCTCATTCTTATACCGCAGATCAAAATTTACAGGACGGCTCTCATAAAGATTTAAGGAGAGCGCGCGCGGCAGCGCAAAACATCGTGCCAACCAAAACCGGTGCGGCTAAAGCTATTTTTTCAGTTGTTGAGGGTTTAAAAGATAAAATGGATGGCATGGCTTTAAGAGTGCCAACAATTACTGTTTCTATTACTGATCTTGTTTGTTTGTTAAAGAAAAGGACAGATGTCAAAGAAGTTAATCAAAAATTTCAAAAATATGCTGGCGGGCAGATGAAAGGAATTTTGGCAGTAACAGAAGAGCCAGTTGTTTCCTCAGATTTAATTAAAAATACCCACTCGGCTATTTTGGATGCTCCTTTGACACGAGTAATTGGGGGGAATTTAGTCAAAGTGGTTGGTTGGTATGATAATGAATGGGGTTATTTTTGTCGATTGGTGGATTTGATTGAGTATATTGGAAGCAAATGAAAACAATAAATAATCAAGATGTCACAAACAAAAAAGTAATTGTCAGAGTCGGTTTTGATGTTCCTTTGGGTAGGAATAACGAGGTTATTGATGACAGTCGGATTAAAGCATCCTTATCCACAATTAATTATTTACTTGATCACAATGCAGCTCAAATAATTTTAATTAGCCATCTTGGGCGGCCAAAAGGTGAGGTTGTCCAAGAGTTAAAATTAAGCTCTGTTGCCAGCCGACTTTTAAGTTTACTTGAGATCAAAGGCAGTATTTTGTCAGTAAAGATAGGGGAATTTCCTGCATATCAAATTTCAGAAAAAATTTACTTGCTTGAAAATATTCGTTTTTACCCCGAGGAAGAGAGAAATGATCCGGAGTTTGCGAAAAAATTGGCTAGTTTGGGTGATTTGTTTGTTAACGATGCATTTTCCTGCTCACACCGCGCCCATGTCTCAACAGAGGGTATAACCCATTTTTTGCCCAGTTTTGCTGGTTTTGCTTTAGAAAAAGAATTTGAAACTCTTTTAAATTTAGTTCAAAACCCAAAAAGGCCTTTTGTCTGTATTTTGGGTGGGGCTAAAGTTGCGGATAAAATCGATGTAATTGATCGATTGGCTTCCAAAGTAGATTGGTTTTTGCTTGGTGGAGTAATGGCAAGCACATTTTTGGCAACCATGGATATTCATCTAAAGCAGTCTGTTGTAGCCAACGATAAGATCGAAGTGGCGAATAATTTATTTAATAAATATAAAAAGCAGATTATTTTACCAACCCATTTTGTCTGGGGTGATTTAGGTGGAGGCAAGGCAATTTTAGATGTTGATCAAAGTAATTTGCCTAAATTTACCCAATACATTAAAGATGCCGGCACAATTTTTTGGAATGGCAATCTAGGGAAAACCGAAAACCCAGAATATGCTCGATTTTCAACTGAAATTGCCAAAGAAATTGTCAGAACAAATGCTTTAACTATTGTTGCTGGCGGAGATACAACAGCTTTTGTAAACAAAATCGGCTTAACTAATAAATTTTCATATATCTCTTTGGGTGGTGGGGCAACACTGGAATTTTTAGCTGGCAAAAAATTGCCTGCTCTTCAAGCTTTGTTATGATATAATAAGGATAATATGCCAAACATATTTAAAGAAATTAGAACTAGTGGGAAAATCCCCACCTACAAGTATTTGGTTGATGGTGAATGGCAAGAGTCGCGCAACCGAAAAATGATTGATATTTTTTCGCCCATAGATAATTCTTTACTAGGCAGAATTCAATCTGTTTTGCCGCGTGAAGCAGACATTGCCGTAACAGCCGCCTCTATGGCGCAAAAAAGTTGGGTTTCGATTTCCTTAGAAAAAAGAAAGGCAATTTTAAACCGCGTTATTGATCAAGTAGAGAAAAATAAAGATATTTTGATCAATTTTTTGATTTTAGAGCTTGGGAAAACTCGCTCAAACGCTGAGCACGAAATTAGTCGTATTTCTCAAATCATTAAGGATTATATTGTAAGTTACTCTGAAAAAATTGAAGAAGTCAAAATCCAAGACAATACCTGGTCTATCAAGCGGATGCCGGTCGGCGTTGTTTTGTGTATTACACCTTTTAATTTTCCTTTAAGTACAACAATAGGAAAAATTATCCCTGCTTTAATTGCCGGGAATAGTGTTATTTTGAAGCCATCGACTTATGGGGCGATTGGCGCTCTTCATCTGGCTAATTTGTTTCAAAAAGCAGGGTTGCCTGATGGGGTTTTGAATGTGATTACTGGTAAAGGCGAACAAGTGGGGCGATATATAGCCCAACATTCTTTAGTTAATATGATTTCTTTTACTGGTTCATCTAAAGTTGGGCGAGAAATTGCCAAAAAAACAAATATGGTTAACCAAATTTATGAACTTGGTGGCAAGGACCCAGCTATAATTTTGGCTGATGCAAACTTGGAGAAAGCTGCAGAAATGGTTGCAATTGGTGCCTTTTTATTCGCTGGCCAGCGATGTGTGGCCATAAAACGTGTCATTGTTGAACAAAAAGTAAAAAAACAATTTATAGAAAAGTTGGTTAAATATACCGAGAAGCATTTTGGGATTGTTGGTGATCCAAGAGATAAAAAAACGCAACTGGGTCCAGTCATATCTGATAAACAAGCTGATTATTTGTCTATGCTTCTATCTGATGCATTAAAAAAAGGTGCAAAAATAATTTGTGGCGGTAATAGATTTTCTGTTACTTATCGGAAGCATAGATTACGAAGGCGAATTTTAGAAATTTCAAGAAGATTAATTCGACTAAGAAAAGGACAAGGTCGCTATTTTGAACCAACGATTTTAGACAATGTTACTCCAGGAATGAAGATTGCTTGGCAAGAGCAGTTTGGACCTATACTTCCTGTTTTGACAGTGAGAAATGATAAAGAAGCGTTGAATTTGGCAAATGCTTCAGAGTATGGATTAGATACCTATATTTTTACAAAAAATGTCAAAAAAGCCGAAGAAATGGCCGATAAACTGGAAGTTGGACAAGTTTACATTAATACTGTTTCTGGACGAGCTTCGGATAAGATTCCATTTACTGGTGTTAAAAATTCAGGTCTAGGAACTCAAGGGTTGAAGTATTCAATTGATGCTGTTACTTGCCCCAGGGTTATTAAGAAGTAGATACATTTTTCTGTTGACGGTCGTTACGTATTTGTTGACAGAGATGTTTTTGTATAATATGCTTTGATATAATCGTTCCTTAACATCTGGAGCGGAGGTGGTCAGATTGAGATTTGGAATCATCGCGTGTGGAATGGCATTGCCAGGCACTGTATATACCAATGAAGATTTGGTACGAGAGTATGGACCGTTTTACAGTGGAGATCCCCCAAAACCTATTCAGCCAGAACAGATAGTTGAAGTTAGCGGAATAAAGCGAAGACGCTTTGTGACAGACGAAACAAGTCCTGACTTAGCTTACAGAGTAGCAGTTGAGATAATCAATAAGTCAGGGATTAATCCAAGAGATATTGGTTGTATTATTGTTTCGTCTTCCAGTCCTTGGTCGATCTATCCTTCAACAGCTTGTTTGACTCAAGAGAAGCTATTTTCTACATTTTCGGATATGAGAAAGTGTGCTGCTTTTGATATAAGCGCAGCTTGTGCGGGATCAGTTTATGGACTTGCAATCGCATACTCTTTTGTAGCGAGTGGTTTGTATAAGTATGTTCTAGTGATTGCCAGTGAAGTGATGAGCAAGACGTGTTCATGGAAACTACATGGCAATGAAATGGCGTGCGGAAAAAGGGTCCAAGGTGACTGGAAAGCATCTGTACTTTTTGGCGATATGGCTGCTGGTGTTTTGGTTGGTCCAGTTGAAGAACCTAGTGGTTTTATCGCTTTTGAGCTTGCGGCAGATGGCAGATACAGCGGTATTGGTGTAAGTGAAGGATTTGGAACAGGATTCAGCAGAAAGCAGCGGATGGATCCGCGGATTCACTTGGAAGGTCGGGCTATGTATAAGTTGGGTGTAGATGCAATGGTTGATGGTATTGTTGAAGTAGCAAAAAAAGCTGATCGTAGTCTAAGTGATATTGAACATGTAATATTACACCAAGCGAATCAAAGAATGATGGATACAATTGAAACAAAGTTGCGAGATAAAGGACTAACGAATGGCAGGATACCTTCTTATATTGGTGATTTTGCTAATTGTTCTTCGGCATCAGCTCCTGCTGTGCTATGTTGTGAGGTTAAAAGTGGCAATATCAAAAGAGGGGATCTAGTGGCAATATCTGCAGTTGGTTCTGGTCTTAGCTCGGGAGCTTGTCTGCTACGATGGTAGCGCGAAAGGAGGCGGTGGCGATGCAATTCTATCTCTGCATTGTCAAAAGGGGAAGAAGGCGCATGGCTATTCTGCGTACAGCTACTGACATCGCAGTGTTACGGCTACTCTATAAGCACCATGTAAGAATACTTGGTGACCATAAAGTGTTGTTATGTATAGGCGCTGGCTCTGTAGGATTATTTCCAAGGTTGAAATCAACGGTGATTGAGGTATCAGAGATAAGAATGATCGGTATTGATATGGATCTTCATCGTGGACTTTCGGATCAAGACTTAGCTTCTTTGTCTTTGCAGGAGTTGTTTTATGGGAGCGGTTACCGTGCCCAAAGTGCTGCTTAGTAGAGAGCAGATAGAAAGAATTATTCCACAACGAGATCCATTCCTATTTGTAGATAGAATTATTGCCTATATAGAAGGTGAGAAAGCCGTGGGGGTATTTACTATCCCAGGGGAAATATGTACTGCATATAACCAAGGTAACCCCACATTTCCTCAGAGTTTAATGTTAGAATGTGCCAATCAGGTCGGAGCATTTATCCTGCTTGGTATCGATGGGTATAGGGGCAAGATACCGTATTTCGGTGGATTAGATGGGGTTAAATTCCGTAGGGTTTATCCAGGTCCGGGTGATACAATCAGAATTGTGGTTGAGAAAGATCGGCTTCGTTCAAATTGCGGTAAATGCAAATTCACTATTTGGTTGAGGAGATGCAAAGTTGTTGATGGAACTGTTACTTTTCTTATTCTTGATCCAGAAGAGATAGCAAGGTTGTCGTCTGGATCAGAAGTTGCTCAAGCGGCATAATGTTTTTATTTTTATTTTGTAGAGTCCTAGGGCCCTTGCCCTCGGGCTTTTTTTGTGTTAAGCTACCAAAGTATGGAAACAAAAGTCGAAAAATTACCAAAATCAAGGGTGAAACTAACCATTACTGTCGGCCCGATTGAAATGGGCGATTATTTTGCTCGTGCTTTGAATAGTTTGGCAACAGATTATTCTGCTCCGGGATTTAGGCCTGGTAAAGCCCCCATGCAACTTGTAGAAAAGCAAATCGGAGATGATAAAGTTGCTACCGAAGCTTTAGAAATCGCCATTCCGTTGTCTTATTTTAATGCTGTCAAAAAAGAAAATTTAACTCCGATCGAACAGCCCAAAGTAGATGTTAAGGAATTTGGTAAAGGCAAAAGAATGGTTTTTCAAGCTGAAGTTGATGTCATGCCTGAAATTAAGGTTGGAGATTACAGAAAGATTAAAATCCAGAATTCGCAATCCAAGATTAAAATTACAGACAAAGACATTGAAGAAGTATTAAAGCAACTTCAGAGGCAGATCTCAACACCAAAACCAGTTAACAGAGCCGCAAAAAAAGAAGATCTGGTTGAAGTTGATTTTGAAAGTTTTATTGAAGGTAAACCTATGGCTAATGGAAAAAGTCAAAATCATCCGTTGGTTATCGGTCAAGGCCAATTTGTGAAAGAATTTGAAGAGAATCTGGTTGGTATGAAAAAAGACGAGAAAAAAGAATTTTCAGTCAAATTTCCGAGCGACTTTCAAAATAAAGAAATTGCCAACAAAAAAATTGACTTCAAGGTTTTAATGAAGGATATAAAAGAGATAATTTTACCAGAAATAGATGAGGCTTTTGCGCTTAAATTTGGTAAAAAGGATCTTAAATCTCTGAAAGAATCAATTAAAGAATCTAAAATCAAAGAAGAAGAAAAGAAAGTACATGAAAAGTCAGAACAAGAGTTAACAGAAAAAATAGCTCAAATCTCAGAAGTAGAGATTCCAGAAAGCTTGGTGAACGCCGAAGTCGTTCGTATTTTTCAAGGATTGGTCTATCAAATTGAAAGCAAGGGCTTAAAGTTTGAAGATTATTTAAAAAATTTGAAAAAAACACAAGAAGATTTAGTTAAAGATTTAAGAAAACCAGCCGAACAGAATGTAAAAATTAGCTTAGTTTTAGGTGAAATTAAGAAAAAAGAAGGTATTAAAGCAACGGAAGCTGAAGTTGAAAACGACATCAAGAAATTAGAAGAGCAAAAAGTTCAGATTACTGACGAAGTTAAGCAAAGAATCAGAAATGCGCTTGAGATAAGAAAAACAGTTGACTATTTAATGAAAATAACCAATCCTTGACATAGTTTATCCCCATTGATATAATCTGGATAGAAACCAGTAATTTAATCTAAATAAGATTAAAAAGCGAAAAAATCGCAACATTTTGCTGGTGTATTTTAACAACTAGAAGTGGCCGAAACTATTTAAATTGTGTAAATTTTATGGAGAGTTTGATCCTGGCTCAGGATTAACGCTGGCGGCGCGCCTAACACATGCAAGTCGTACGCTCGCAAGAGCGTGGCAAACGGCTGAGTAACGCGTGGATAATCTGCTTCAAACCGGGAAATACCCAGCCGAAAGGTTGGCTAATGTCCCATAATCCACATACATGAAACTGTACGTGGTAAAGCTCCGGCGGTTTGAAAAGAATCTGCGTCCTATCAGTTTGTTGGTGGGGTAATGGCCTACCAAGACGATGACGGGTAGCTGGTCTGAGAGGATGACCAGCCAGAGTGGAACTGCGACACGGTCCACACTTCTACGGAAGGCAGCAGTGAGGAATTTTGCGCAATGGGCGAAAGCCTGACGCAGCGACGTCGCGTGAAGGAAGAAGCCCTTCGGGGTGTAAACTTCTTTTATCAGGGAAGAA
>JAPLVJ010000023.1 GCA_026397155.1 Candidatus Berkelbacteria bacterium
ATGCCTAAGATAATGATTTTATTGGCTCGAACATAATATGAAGGAAAAACAACTTTTTTGACATCTTCCCAGGCCTTCTCGCACTGAAAGGGTAATTCTTGGATATTTTTAAATAGATTGGTTGTATCAATTTGACTAAAATTCTCAAGTCTATCAAGATCGTTCATATTCTCTCCTTAACTAAAGTATATGAAGATTTAAGCAGTTTGTCAAAACAAAAAAAGACCACTAGTGCACAAACCAGCAGCCCTTCGTATATTAGGATCTTACGTAAACACCTCGCACGCTTGATGATTTCCAGCTACTCAAATCAACATCGGTAAGAAGCAGCGACCATCCAGAATTGATACGTTCCCAGGTCTTTTCCCATGAACAAACCCCACTTGTTGCATCCGGCGCTTCAACACAACATGTACTCACTCCGCTAGCAAACTGCAAGCATGCTTCCGGTTTATGACCTTGAAGCAAAGCAACCAGAAATCCAGCAATGGCCGTATCACCAGTACCAGTTGTACCAACACGTTCTTTCTCTCTGAATGGAACAGACAGCATTTCTTTATCTGCCCATGATTTATATCGAAACGAGACTTTAGATGAATCAGACATCGAGCTTGTTCTTAGATAAAGACCTGTACGCCCAAGCTTTAATAGTACAGCCGATGCACCAAAATGTATAAGTGTGTCACTAATCTCGCGCCAACTTGATGGACTAGTTTTATCTAGATTCTTGAATCTTGGAACTAAGGCAGTTATCTCTCCTATACTTGGCGTGAATAAGTCAACATGGGGTAATGTCTTAAGAAGTATTGTCTCCCAATCTGCCTTGGCAGCCAATGAATTACTACCAACTTCTACCATGTCTAATGAGGTAATCACACCATATTTCTTGGCTGTGGAAAAAGTTCTCTCAAGCTCTTCTCCATAATCACTGAACATAAATCGCATCAAAGGAGGATACCCAAAATGAAAAACGTCAACGTCTCCAAGCTTCTTGTAATCAATATCACGTGCACGAAATGTGTTATTTGGTCCAGGGTAATGAAGAAACGCCCTGTCTTTACCTTCTGGCTCTAGTACAACGCTATAGGATGTGCTTGTTCTTGGTGAAACTATCATTCCATCTACTGAGCAGTTTGTGTGACTTTCTAGAATACTGCGTAATATCGTACCTAAAAAATCATCTCCTACTTTACCCATTAATAGTGTCGATATACCTATTTTGGCTGCAGTTATGCCAACATTGGATACTGCTCCGCCTGCAGAGAACTGAAGTGGACCAACTTGAACTAGTTTGCCAGGATCGGGAAGATGATCAACGGGTATTGGTGGACGTAAATCAACACAAATATGTCCTGTAGCAGCTATTTTCCCATTCAGCATTGCCGTGACCTCCTACTCCACCGATAACTTCGGTGGAAGTGTTCTGCTGTTAATGTCCGAAGAGATCATTATAGCAATTTAGCAGAATGAGTCAATTAGGTTTTGTGGTAAAATTAAAATGAGATGAAAATTGTTAAACTTGATCTAGATACAATTCCCAACAAAATCCTAAAAAAAGCCTCAGAAATTATCAAAAAAGGGGGGATTTTGGTTTATCCAACAGATACCTGCTATGGGCTGGGCATTAATCCTGAAAACAAAATTGCTTTAAAAAAATTAGCTAAATTAAAAGGCAGACCTGAATCAAAAAAATTTTCCTATCTAGTCTCTGACATAGAAATGATCAAAAAATTGTGCAAAGTAAACAAAAAACAAGAAAAAATTTTAGTTAAAAACCTGCCTGGCGGTTTTACATTTATTTTAAAAATGAAGAATAAAAACCAAACCCTGGGCATTCGCATTCCAGATTTTGAATTTACAGATATGCTTTCAAAAGAGCTCGGAATACCTTTTACAACAACATCAGCCAATTTATCTGGAAAGCCTGAATGTTTTGATATAAATTGTATTTTAAACCAATTTAAAAATCAGAAAAATCAGCTGAATTTAGTTCTCGACGCTGGAAAATTAGAAAAAACATTACCATCCACTGTGGTTGATTTGACCGTTACTACTCCAAAGATATTACGAAAAGGTTCTGGAAAGTTAGTTTTATAAAAGGAAAGACCCGCCAGGTGCGAGTCTTACCACACGAGGTGGTATAAGTTATTACTGCGAGCCAATGCTCGTTGTGCTCTACGTTGTTGCTGCAGTCAGCTCGAGTGGGATCAATCCCAGACTTGTGGCCCTGTGGAAGGCCTGAACTCTGTTGCAGACTTGCAGCTTCTCGTAGATGTTGGCAAGGTGGAAATCCACCGTTCTCTTTGACACGAGAAGGTCATCGGCTGCCTCTTTGTTTGACTTTCCCTCGATCACAAGAGATAGGACCTGAACCTCGCGTCTGGTGAGGTGGATCGTTCCCTGTTCTAACTCCATTGCCATCTTTACCTCCTTTGGGAATGAACTAGCGTCCACGCAGGGCGCCTCTGCCCTTGATGTATGCAAATTCATCAAGAACTTGTAGCCTATTCTAATAGAGATTCAGATCACTGTCAATACAAAAAAATGCCGAGGGCGGGAATCGAACCCGCATCCCGCTAAGCGGGACAGGTTTTTGAGACCTGCGCGTCTACCAATTCCGCCACCTCGGCACGTGTCTATTTTATCAAACTTTGTCTTTGATTTCAAGCTAGATTTATGTTAGAATGCACTTATCATGGACACAGATGACATTGAATCAATTATTAAAGCTCGTTGGAAAGAGCATTTTAAAACCAAAAATCAAGGTAAAAATTTCTTCAAAACAGCTTTAAAATACCTGCTTCTTTTTATTTTATTTTTTGTTATTTTCTATTTTGCCCTAAATTACAAATCATACTTTATCAAAGCTAAATATACTTACAATATTGATATAAAGAAAAAACCCATTACTTCTATTAGTATCCCAGAACAAGACAAAAACTCAAAAGTAAATCTACCTGATAGCATTATTATTGATAAAATCAACGTTAACGCACCAATTATCTGGCAGGTAAATTCAAGCAACGCTGATAGCAAATTAAATGAAGGTGTAATTCATTTTGCCGGCACTTCTGTCCCAAGTGAAGACAGCAATGTCGTTTTAACTGGCCACTCATCTGCTTATCCTTGGCAAAAGACAAACTATGGTCAAGTTTTTACCTTACTTGATAAACTAGTTACAGGGGACAAAATCACTATTATTTATCAAAAAAACCAATACACTTATGAGGTAACAAATAAAAAAATCGTCAATCCAGATCAAGTCGATATTTTATCAAGCAAAGAGGCTAAATTAACTCTGATTACTTGCTGGCCAATTGGCACAAGCATCAAAAGATTAGTTGTGCTAGCCAAGCAGGTGCAAAAACCCGTCAGTGCCCCGAGTGAGCTTTTGATCCCTACCGTACCTTAAGCTTCATTATTTTTTCATTATCTTTGTAAAAAATTTCTCTATCAGAATCTAGGATCCAAAAATTATCCTCTTTTAAATTAGCAAGTTTCAAATTATTTGTTCCGTCAAATTCAATAATTCTTAATTCTTTGTCAATAATAAATATTATATGCTCATAGTCAGGTAAAAAGCCGACTTTGGTAATATTTTTTGAAAAACGAGCCACAATTTCGTTTCTATCTTTTTCGGGTCGATCTGGATAATAAAGCCAGATTTCATTATCACTCCTATAAAGCAAAGCTTTTTTATTTTTGCTAAAAGAAGAATCTTTGGCATTCTGCGGTAAATCTTGAGGAAAATTGTTATTTGCTACCAGTGCAGAATCCTTTTTTGCGATCTGGTCAATTTCATTAGCAGTAGCTTCGCTAGCTTTTGGTTCAGAATAAAACAAAGTCACAATTTCTTTAATTGCTTGACCTCCAGAAAGTTTTTTTGTTTTTTCCCATGTCTGATACCCCTCTTTTTCAACCCTAATATCATACAGCCCTGGAACAAGATAGCTAAATTTTACATTTGTTTTGGCTTTAAATGTGTTATTAAGATAAACTGAGGCTTCTTTCGGATCAGAATTAATAATAATCATGCCGGTTTTTTCAATTGTTTTAGCCTTATAATTGAACGAATACCCTGAAGCAACAATAATTAAAAATAAAGCTATAACAGTAAAGCTAAGTATAACCCAAAACCATACAAATAAATGAATTAATAATTTCTTTGGCATAAATACTACTTTATTCTAATAAGTTATTGAATAGTTTTCAAGGTAATGATAGAATATTTGTGCTATGGCAAAATATATTGTAGAAGGCCCTACACCACTTAAGGGTCAAATTAAAGTTTCTGGATCAAAAAATTCAAGTTTAAAACTAATCGCTGCCTGTATTTTAAGTGACAAACCTTGTACCATAAGTGATATTCCTGAAATTTCTGATACTAAAAAAATGCTTGAAATTATCAAAAATCTTGGCGGCAAAGTTGAGATTCGAGGCAAAAATACAACGATTGACTGTTCTGCAATAAACTCATTCAGCCCAAAAGACAGCCTGGTCAATTCCATGCGCGCCTCTGTGGTTGTTATCGGACCACTTTTGGCTCGTTTTAAAAAAGTAGAGATTTCTCACCCAGGAGGCTGCTTAATTGGCTCAAGGCCAATTGATACTCATATAAAGGCCTTCAAAGAAATGGGCGTTAAGGTTACAGAAAAAAATAATCACTTTGTTTTTGAGTCAAAACAAATTAAAGGTTCAAAAGTCATATTAAGCGAAATGAGTGTCACTGCAACTGAAAATGTGATGCTCCTGGCCACATTAGCAGAAGGTGAAACAGAGATCAGAGTGGCCGCAGCAGAACCCGAGATAGAAGATCTAGCTTGTTTTTTAAACAAAATGGGAGCAAAAATTCAAGGCGCAGGCACTCATAATATCAAGATAAAAGGAGTTAAAAAACTAAACGGTGCTATCCATACAGTTATGCCAGATCACATAGAAGCCGGAACACTAGCTGTAGCGGCCGCGGCTTCAAAGGGAAATCTTAAAATAACTAATATTGTCCCGCAACACCTTGATATTATTTTAAATAAATTTAAGGAAATTAATGTAAATTTCGTCCTTGGACACAATTTTCTAACTATTAAACCAAGCCAAAAGCTAAAAAATGTTTATATTGACACAAGGCCATATCCTGGTTTTTCAACTGACTTGCAAGCTCCAATTGCCGTACTTTTGACCCAAGCACAGGGCAATTCGCGTATTTTTGAAACTTTATTTGAAAATCGCTTTAATTATGCCAATGAGCTTGCTAAAATGGGTGCTAAAATTGCTTCCCCTGATATTCACACACTAACAATCAAAGGTCCAACAAAGTTACACGCCACAAACATTACTTGCTCTGATTTACGTGCTGGTGCGACAATGGTTATTGCAGCCATGATTGCTTATGGTAAAACAACTATTGATAATGTAGAATTAATCGATCGCGGATATGAAAAATTTGAAGAAAGATTGAATAGTATTGGGGCAAAAATTCAAAGGATCAAATGATTTTAAAACGTTTAGGAATAGATTTAGGAACAACTAATGTTTTAGTTTGCCTTCCCAAAAAAGGCATTGTTATTAATGAACCATGCGTTGTTGCGATTGAGGCTCCTGACAACAAAATAATGGCTATTGGGGCCGAAGCAAAGGAAATGTTGGGAAGAACACCATCTTCAATTATTGCCTCTCATCCACTTAAAGATGGTGTTATTGCAAACTATCGCATCACAGAGGCAATGTTAAGGTATTTTATTAACAAAATTGGTGGAAATATTAGAATATTTAGACCAGAGATTATGGTCGCGGTTCCTGCAGGAGTTACTTCAACCGAAAGACGTGCCGTAACCGACGCTTGTATTTCTGCGGGTGCCAAATCAGCTTATATTATCAAAGAACCAATTGCCGCAGCACTTGGAGCTGGAATTCCGATAGCTACTCCGTCTGGCAACATGGTTATTGATATTGGCGGCGGTACAACTGATGCTGGTGTAATTTCTCTGGGAGATGTTGTTGCTGTTACTTCTGTCCGGGTCGGCGGTAATAGAATGGATCAAAGTATTCAAAACTATATTCGTAAAAAATACAATTTGACTATTGGAGAACAAACAGCCGAAGAAATAAAAGTAAAAATTGGCTCGGCTATACCCTTAGAAAAAGAACTAAAAACCGAGGTTTCTGGCTGTAACACCATAACTGGTCTTCCTGAAACAATTATGATTTCTTCAAATGATATCGCTAATGGAATTAAAGATATTCTTTCTGAAATGATTGATGCCACAAAAAGTGTTCTTCAAAAAACTCCGCCAGAACTTGCAGCTGATGTTATTGATAAAGGCGTTATTATGACCGGTGGGGGATCGCTCTTAAGAAAAATTGATGAATTATTCACAAAAGTCACAGGTGTCCCTTGCCAGGTAGCCGAAGATCCTAAACTTTGTACAGCGCGGGGCACTGGCATTGCTGTTGAAAATCTTGACGCCTACAAAAAGAGCATATTATGGGCTAAGTAGGAAATAGAAACAATGAAGATCGGAATTGATGCTTCAAAACTAAGTGTTTTGCAAAAAACAGGCACAGAATATTACACAAAAGAGCTGATAAACCAGCTTATTCTTTTAGATAGAAAAAATGATTATATTTTGTACTCAAAAGAACAAATAGATTTTTCTCTTCCTTCAAATTTTCAGAACCAAGTAATATCCATGCCTTATCTTTGGACAAAAATCGGTCTCTCAGCTAAGATGCTTGTTTCTTCCCCTGATAAGCTTTTTATTCCTGCTCACATTATGCCTATTTTCCATCCAAAAACAATTGTTACTTTTCATGACATTGCCTTTGAAAAATTTCCAGAATGCTATTCAGTATTTCAAAGATGGTATTTAAAGAACTTTGCCAAAAATATTGTTAAAAAAGCAACAAAAATCATTGCTGTATCAAATAGCACCAAGAAAGATCTAATTGAGTATTTCAACTGTCCTAAAGAAAAAATTGAGGTTGTTTATCACGGCTATGACAACAAAATCTTTAAACCAGTCACAAAGCCAAAACAAATTGTAAACGGTGAGTATCTATTATCAGTCGGCAGAATCGAAAAAAGAAAGAATATCATCACGTTAGTCAAAGCTTTTTTAAATATAAAAAAGAGCTATCCAAAGATAAAATTAGTGCTTGTGGGACAAGAAGGCTATGGCTATCAAGATATAAGATCAACTATAAAATCACTGCCAAAAGATATTCAAAAAGACATAGTTACGCTAGGATATGTGAGAAAAGAAGATCTACCTAGTTTGTATGCAAATGCAAGAATCTTTGTTTTTCCTTCAAAGTACGAAGGATTTGGCATGCCAATACTGGAAGCCCAGGCGTGTGGTTGTCCGGTTGTTTGTTCAAATACATCTTCATTTTTAGAAGTTGGGGGTAATTCAGTTATTTATTTTGATCCTAATAATGCTTTACAAATAGCCGAAAGGATATTATACTTATTGTGCGACAATAAAAAAAGAGATGACATAATTAAAAAAGGTTTTCAAAATATTAAAAGATTTTCCTGGGAAAAATGCGCCAGAGAAACATTAAAGTTAATAGAAAGTTCATAATGAAAGTTGCTTTAGTCCATGAGTTTTTAAATCAGTTTGGTGGAGGAGAAAGAGTTTTGCTTGCCCTAAAAGAACTTTATCCAGAGGCAGATATTTTCGCTATTTTAGTTAATCAAGAAAATTTACCAAAGCAGTTTGATAATTTTAAAATTAAAACATCATTTTTGCAAAAATGGCCTGATTTTCTAAAAAACAGACATAAATTGCTGCTACCATTTTATCCATTGGCAGTTGAGCAACTAAATTTAAGCTCTTACGATCTTATTATTTCAGATTCAAGCTCGTTTGGAAAAGGTATTCTTTCCAGACCTGACGCAACTCATATTTGTTACTGCCATACGCCAACTGGCTATCTTTGGCACTACTCTAATGAGTATTTAAAGGAACAAAGGTTATCTAACTTTTCTAAATCTATCGTTAAGCTATCGTTAACAAAGTTGCGTGTTTGGGATTATACCGCTGCCCAAAGAGTTGATTATTTTGTCGCCAACTCTAAAAATGTCCAGAAAAGGATTAAAAAATACTATTGTCGTGATTCTGAAGTGATTTATCCGCCAGTGGATGTATCATCAATTAAATCCAGCCACGAAAAAGGGGATTACTTTCTTATTGTCTCTCGTCTTTCGACTTACAAAAAGATAGACTTGGCAATACGGGTTTTCAATCATCTGCCAAAACAAAAACTAAAAATCATTGGCACTGGCTCAGAACTTGATAATCTTAAACAATCAGCTAAATCAAATACAGAGTTTTTGGGGTTCCAAACCGATGAAGATTTAAAAAAATATTACTCTGGATGTAAGGCTTTAATTTTTCCCGCAGAAGAAGATTTTGGTATTACACCTGTCGAGGCAATGGCACATGGAAAACCTGTAATTGCCTACGGAGAAGGTGGCACAAAGGAAAGCATAGTCGAAGGTAAAACCGGTCTTTTCTTTGATAAAAAAAACCCAGAATCACTACTTGAGTGTGTCAATAAGTTTTTAAAAACAGAAAATAAGTTTAATCCAAAAACAATCCAAAAACACGCACAAAAGTTTGATAAAAAGATTTTTCAAGAAAAAATAAAGAAATTCGTTAACAAAGTTACTAAAAATGATCAAAATTTTAGATATAAAAGTTGATCATCTCAACTATAATCAGACATTGGATCAGATTCAAAAGTTTATTTTATCAAAAAAACCACATCAAATTGTCACAGTTAATCCAGAATTTATTATATCTGCTCAAAAAGACATGGAAATTAAGAAAATATTAAATTCTGCAGATTTGACTACACCAGATGGAATTGGGATAATTTGGGCTTCAAAAATCCTGAAAAATCCTCTAGAACAACGTATCACCGGCACTGATCTTGTTTGGAAAATATCCGAACTTGCGCATCAACATAAATATTCTATTTACTTTGTCGGTGCAAAAGAAGGTATCGCCAAAAAAACATCTGAAAATTTAAAAGCAAAATATACCAATTTAAAAGTAGCTGGTGCAGAATCAAGCTCACCACAAGACAATGAACTGGTAGAACGTATAAGAAAAACAAAACCTGATATTTTATTTGTTGCTTTTGGTCATCCAAAACAAGAAAGATGGATTTTTCAAAACAAAAATATGCTTAATGTGCCTGTTATGATCGGAGTAGGTGGCGCTTTTGATTATATTTCTGGCCAAATAAAACGCGCTCCTTCGTGGATTCGTAATATTGGCTTTGAATGGCTATATAGACTAATTAAAGAGCCAAAGAGAATTAAAAGACAGATAATGCTACCTAAATTTGTCGCCTTGGTCCTACTCTCCCTTGCAAAAAAGTGAGATTTAAGCTAGTATTGAAAGTAAGGAGTTTTAGATGGCAATTTCACCATTTCTGGCTGCTATGAATCAAATCTGCGATGAAAAAGGACTTGCTCCTGATTTAGTTCTGGAGACAGTTGAGGCTGCCCTGGCTGCTGCTTATCGCAAGGATTATGGCCACCCAGATCAAATTATTAAAGTTAAATTAAATCCCGAAAACGAAGATATGAAATTTTCCGAAGTTTTTGAAGTTGTTGAAAAAGTAGAAAACGAACACAGAGAAATTACTTTGAAAGACGCTAAAAAAATCAAAAAAGGTATAAAAGTAGGTGAAACAATTGAAAAAGAATTAACACCAGCAAAAGAATTCGGCAGAATAGCTGCCCAAACTGCAAAACAAGTCATTGTCCAACGTCTAAAAGAAGCTGAAAAGACAATTTTGTATGATGAATATAAAGAAAAAGAAGGACAAATCTTAACAGGTGTTGTCCAGCAAATTGAGGGCAAAAATATTCTTGTTAATTTGGGAAAGCTTAATGGAATTATGTTCTCAACCGATCAAATACCCTATGAAAATTACCATATTGGTCAAAGATTAAAAGTTTATGCCATGAAAGTTGAAGATACTCCAAAAGGACCAAATATTTTACTTTCACGAGCGCATCCTAACTTTATTCCTGCTCTTTTCGCACAAGAAGTACCAGAAATTGCCCAAGGAACGGTTAAAGTAATGGCAACTACTAGAGAGCCAGGTTCAAGAACAAAAATGGCCGTAATAGCAACCCAAGAAGGTGTTGATCCAGTTGGCTCTTGCGTTGGGCAAAGAGGCACACGTGTTTCTACTGTTTTAGCTGAAATTAGTGATGAGAAAATTGATATTGTTTTGTGGAATGCTGAACCTGAAAAATACATACAAAACGCTTTGTCACCAGCAAAAATTGAAAAGGTTAAACTATTTCCTAAAAAGAAAGATGCAAAGGTAAGCACTACCGAAGACCAACTTTCGCTTGCAATAGGCAAAAATGGTCAGAATGTTAGGCTTGCCTCAAAATTAACTGGCTGGACACTGGATATTATCAAAGAAGGAAAGCCAACAAACAAAAAAGAAGAGGCGCAAGAAAAAAAGGAAGAACCAGCCAAAAAAGAAACAAAGAAAACCAAAAAAAGTAAATAATATATAGCCAATCAAAACAAAGAAAAACCTTGCACCTCGCAAGGTTTTTCTAATGAGGAATAATGATCCAAAAATTATTTCAAGCAATTAAATATTTAGGCAATTCTCAACAAAATAAGATTAAAAAGGCAATTAAAACACTCTTAAATCTTCGAGTTTCTACTACACATTCTGTTAATATTGCCATTAAATTAGCAAACCTGAATCTGGATGAAGCAACAATTATCGCTGGATTATTGCATGATGCCTACCAAAACAAAAAGTTATCCCAAGATGAAATTGAAACAACATTTGGATTGGATGTGGTTTTATTGCTTGAATCACTCAAAAAAATAAACGTAGTTAAATTTAAAACCGCTCACGAAACCAAAACCGAACACGAAAAACAAGCCGAAACTCTCATAAAGATGTTTATTGCTCTAGCCGAAGATATTAGAGTTATTTTCATAATACTTGCTGATCGATGGGAAACTTTAGAAAACATGTCTTCCTATCCTAGAAATATCCAAAAAGAAATTGCTCTAGAAACACTGGAAATTTATGCGCCCCTTGCCAATAGGTTAGGAATGTGTGAGATTAAAGGTACTTTAGAAGATTTGGCTTTTTTCTATGTCTATCCTGTGGAATTCAACAAATTAAAAAGACTAGCTCTACCAGAATATAAAATACATCAGGACTACATTAATCATGTTAAAAAAATATTAACGACAGAATTACATAAAACTAAAATTAAGGCAAAAATAGGCGGTAGGGCAAAACATTTTTACAGTCTATACAAAAAACTGAAAAAATATGAGGGCGATTTTAGCAAAATATACGACCTGGTTGCTTTAAGAATAATTGTTCCCACTATTTCTGACTGCTATGCAGTACTTGGATTAATTCACAAAAAATGGAGACCTTTACAAGGCCGAATTAAAGATTATATTGCTATGCCAAAACCAAACGGCTATCAAAGTTTACATACAACTGTTTTTTGCGAAAAAGGGAAGATAGTTGAATTTCAAATTAGAACAGAAAAAATGCACGACTTAGCTGAATACGGTGTAGCAGCCCACTGGCATTATACAGAAAAAACAGAACCAAAAGAGTTTAAGCAGGGTGCTATTCGCACAGAAATAGATACAAAAGTACCAGACAGAATGAAATGGGTAGAAGAACTGCCAATCTGGAAAAAAGAATTGTCAAATTCAAGAGAATTTTTAAAAACAATGAAGCTAGATGTATTTAGCGATCGCATCTTCACATTTACCCCGAAAGGTGATGTAATTGATCTTCCCGAAGGAGCAACACCAATTGATTTTGCCTACCATATTCATTCTGATATTGGCGATCACATGTCTGGTGCTAAAGTTAATGGTAAAATGATTCCCTTGAGCCACCAATTAGAAAACAACGATATAGTTGAAATATTAACAGCAAAGAATGCCAAACCATCAAGAGATTGGGAAAGAATAGCCAAAACCGCCAAAGCGCGTGAAAAAATCAGGAGTCACTTCAAAAATAACATTTAGTTCACCCTTCTCTTGAACCATTTTAGTGCTACCGAACAAAAACCGAAGTTATCCACAGATTGCTATATTCTTCTATCCGCAATATACTTAACTCATAATGATAAAATTAAACGAAAAACCATATTTTGAGTTTGATGATTTGGCAATTATTAAAGAAGATATTCTAAAAACAAACGCTATTCCAGAATCATCAATTGATTTAATAGTGACCTCACCACCATATAATGTTGATATTCATTATAATTCTCACGCCGATAATCTTTCTTATGAAAAATACATGGAGTTCACTTATAAATGGATAAAAAAGTGCCTTGATCTATCCAAAAATGAAGGACGTTTTTGTCTCAACATACCTCTTGATAAAAATAAGGGAGGACAAAAATCTGTTGCGGCTGATATAACAGAAATAGCTAAAAAAGTCGGATGGAAATACCATTCTACAATAATTTGGAACGAAGGCAATATTTCTAGGAGAACTGCTTGGGGATCTTATATGTCGGCTTCCGCACCCTATGTTATTGCGCCCGTAGA
>JAPLVJ010000040.1 GCA_026397155.1 Candidatus Berkelbacteria bacterium
AAAATATCAAAATCCAATTTACTTTTTTGGATCTCTGAAAGCATATTTTCATTAAAAATAGCTACTTTTGGTTCTTTACCAGCACCATGAGGTAGATTAACCATACCGCGCACAGTTTGGCCTGCTTTTAATTTTAGCTTAATATGAACTTCAACAGATGGATCAAACTTAGTAAATGAAGCTTTTTTGACTAAATCAAACGCTTCCCCTGCGGGATAAAATTTGTTATCTTGAACCAAGCTTCGCAACTCTAGATACTTTTTTCCGCGTACTCTCTTTGGTTTGGATCTAAAAACCTTTTCTGATTTTTCGGCTTTTGTTTCTTCTTTATCTCGAACATCGTCGAGAGATTTTTTCTCTTCGGGCTCTTGATATTCTTTTACTCTTTGTGTCCCCACGTGCGCTCCTCGCTCCACTCGGAGCTAAATTGAAAATTAAAAATGAAAAGTTAAAATTTTTATTTTTTATATTTTATTTTTTAACTCCTATTAATCCTATCACCTTCTCAACTGCTTCGTCAATCACTTTTTGTAACACTAATTCTTCTTGCTTATTAAAATTTTCCAAAACATATTTTTCAGCCTGAATATTTTCTGGAGGCCGTTCTACTCCTATTCTTACTCTGGTAAAACTTTTAGTTTCTAATTCGTCAATAATTGACTGAACTCCCTTATGTCCAGCACTAGAGCCTTTATCTTTAACCCTAATCTCACCAAAAGGTAAGTCAATATCATCATGAATAATAATCAGATCTTTTGGCTTGATATGATAATAATTTACTTTTTTTGCCACCTCTTGGCCTGATAAATTCATGAAACTCTGCGGTTTAAAAAGAATTGATGATTGATGATTGATGATTGATGATTGATTTAATCTATCTATGACTAAAAACCCGACATTATGCCTCGTTTTTTCGTATCTCTTGCCTGGATTACCCAAACCAACTATCAATCGTCTAACCGATGGTCGAACTTTTATATTCTTTTCCTCTATCATCTTTTCCTCAATCATCTTTATAACCCCGGAAGTCCGATTCCACCCATCATTTCTTTTGCTTTTTCAGCAGCAACCTTTTGCACTTTAGCTGTTGCATCCTGAATAACTTTCATTAAAGTATTTTCTAACTCTTTTTTCTTGTCAGGAGTTAAATATTCTTCGCCAATTTCAATAGATTCAATTTTCTGTTCAGCATTAAAAACAACCTTGATTTTCCTGTCCGCGCTTTGGGCCTCAATTAAAGTATCACGCAGATCTTTTTGAACTTGTCTTGCCTTTTTCTGCAGATCATACAGTTTTTTGAACTTGTCAAAAGCCATGATTACTCCTTATTACTTATAAATTGCTTTATTCCTTCTTCAATTTCCCCGTCTAAAAACTTTTCCGCGTTGCTTGTTTCCCACCCAGTTCTATGGTCTTTAACCATTTTATAAGGATGAAGCACATAAGAACGAATCTGATTTCCCCAGGAAGCTTCCAATAACTCTCCTCTTATACCGGCTACTTCTTTTTCCCTTTCTTTTAATTTTAATTGAAATATTCTTGATTTCAAAATTTTTAATGCCGTTTCTTTATTTGATAACTGGGATCGTTCGGTTTGAACAGAAACAGATAGTTTAGTTGGAATATGAGTAATTCTGACTGCCGATTCTGTTTTTTGAACATATTGTCCGCCAGCTCCCGAAGCGCGAAAAGTATCAATCCTTAAATCTTCTGGATTTATTTCTAGTTCTCTTTCTGTTTCAGATTTTATTTCTGGAATAACTTCAACCAAGGCAAAAGAAGTATGTCTGGCATGATCAGCGTCAAATGGAGAAATTCTAACCAAACGATGTACACCATTTTCAGATTTTAACCAACCAAAAGCATAAGGACCTTTAACAGAAATTGAAGCTGACTTTACTCCTGCTTCCTGTCCAGTATTTTTGTCAACTAATTCTACGGTAAAACCTTTTTTTTCTGCAAACCTTAGGTACATTCTTAAAAGCATTCCGGCCCAATCTTGAGCCTCCACGCCACCTGTACCAGCTGTGATCAGCATAATCGCATTATTCTGATCATAATCGCCTTTAAAAAATTCGGGCTTTTCTTTAGCTGACTGTTGTTCTGTTTTTAACTCATTATATTCCTGAATAATTTTTTTAGCTTTCTCTTTGTCTTGCCAAAATTCAGGTCGAGCCATCTTGGTTTGAAACTCGTCTAGTTTTTTTTGAATATCATTTGTCATAATTAAAATCTATCTCATTTTACCACAAAAAGAGACCTATTTAAATCACGGTCTCTTTTTGCGAGCTTTTCGCTTTTCAGTTAGCAAGTATGAATACTTTTTTCCAAAGTGCAACACTGGCAGTTGCCATAAAGGCTAAGATGCCTGCATAGACTGTGTTGCCAGTAGCACCTGTTTTTGGCAATGATTTTACTGGAGTAGCTGTGGCAACAGTAACTGGTTTTGCGGCTAACTTTGTTTCTGCCTTAGCTTCGCTTTTTGCTCCACTTGTAGAAGCAGCTGAAGCTGAAGTAGCTGAACCAGAAGAACTGCCAGAACTAGCTGAAGCAGAACCTGACCCTGACGCAGAAGCTGATGGAGTTCCACCAGTGGCAGCTGCAGCAGCGGCAGATGAGGAACTTGAGCTAGAAGATGAGGAAGAAGCATTGGCAATCTTGGGCAGTGAAACACTAGTTCCACTAGCTCCGCTAGCTCCACTGGCTGCGCTACCTGCGCTGGCACCTACAGAACCTGCAGAAGCGGCGGCAGAACTGGCAGCCGAACTTGAAGCTGAGCTAGAAGCTGAAACTGCATAAGCAGCAGTAGTCAATGCCAAAACTAGCACCATTGCGGCACTAAGCATTGAAATAACTTTTGTCTTTTTCATTCTTTCTCCTTAACTTTATTATCTTTATAACCCCTTCCGCTGATTACTCTCTAAAATAGTCAATGGAAGAGGTCCGACAGAGTCATGAAGATTTCTGTCGGACCATCATCTCGTTATTCGGTTGCAGCGGCCGCGGCTGCCGAGCTAGAGCTCGAAGATGAGCTCGAACTCGACGAGGCGCTAGTCGCTGTGCCTCCTTCGCCTCCTTCGGCATTGGCTGTTGCGCCACCGCCGACTTGGGTGACCTCAACACGACTTGGCCGAATGGCCGCCGCGGCGCTGATCGGGATGAGATCCCGAGCACACGCCCAGAACTTCTCGAAATCCGACATCTCATACTCAAGATACCGAGACGCCTGAGGTCCGCTCGACGTTGTCATGACCAACCGGATCGTTGGAGGCTTCTGA
Organism: Candidatus Berkelbacteria bacterium; assembly: GCA_026397155.1. Lineage (GTDB taxonomy): Bacteria > Patescibacteriota > UBA1384 > JAPLVJ01 > JAPLVJ01 > JAPLVJ01. The sequence goes on from JAPLVJ010000040.1 coordinate 3,279, forward strand.
ACTTCCGGCTGCTGCCAACATGGCTGGCTGGGTTGGACGAAGACTGTACACACTCCGTCCTTACCGTCCTTACCATCCTTACCAGCTGGTCCGGGAACGACAGGAATGTTCTGATTCACCTGAACCAGCAACTTCCAGACCGGGTTCCCACACCTCTTGACACCCAGCTTGTTGTCGCTGCTGACGAACAGCTCTCTCAGTGCGTTTCCCTTGCGGACGTTATCTACCTGATCTCCGGCGTGTCCGCGGGAAAACGCGATGAAATCGTGTTCATTGAGCCAAGACAGCTTATCCTGTTGGACGATTGCGTCCGGCTCAACAAGTATTGTCGTTGTGACGGTCGTCTGTCCTGCAAAGGCAGGGACCGAAACAACCGCAATCAGAATCAGAATCGTAACCATGCGGGTCATTTCGAATCCCTCCTCTCCAGAATCCACACAACCGTCTCACCGGCCGTGGCCTCTTTGACTGCCGGCTGGCCTGATAGTGTCAACCCTGAACCCTGCCTGATAAAGAGTGAGACAGGACCTGGTTTGACATCCATCTCGGCCGTCCCCTGAACCGTCAGTTGGTGATCGCCGGCTGAATCGCGGACAAGAACTTCCGTTGACCCAACCCCGATGACCTTGACGACTACCTTGGCGATCGCCGGTGGCGAAAGAGCAGGAACCGAGGCCTTCTCAAGACCCGCCCTGTAGCCGGCCTCGTAAGCCTTCTTGGCCAGTTCCTTGACGTCAACCATTGGTGTCTCGGACGACTGACTAACCCGACTTCCTTGACCAAGATCAGCGACTTCGTCAATTCGGAAAGTCACTGTGGGTGCTGCCCACTTTCTCTTTCCGTCTTGCCCGATCACGTAGGCCTCGATGAGGTAATCGAGACCTTTCTTGACGGCAAAGGAGCCAAATCCTGCGTACTCCTTACCGACAAGCGGTGAGATGGGTTCGGCGAGATCGAGAACGAACTCGTACGGCGGAGCTGGTATACACCGACAGGGCACCCCTGCGATACGAAGCTCCATTTTCCCGCCGCGGTCAGGTCCGAACGCCGGGTTGACAATCCCAACGATTCGGTTTCCCTCCAGTCGCAGGGAAATACTGGCATTTGGAGTATATTTCAACTCCCAGTGTCCGGCCCAAACGGGCACGGACCCAACGAATGCGGCCGCCACCACCACGAGGATGGCGACGAGCCAGAGCTTGCTTGCGATACGCATTGCGCATCGCCTCCTTTCTGCTGGTAGTGGCGGTCGCTCTGAGACCGACACCACTTTTTTTGCCGCAAGCCAACCCATATGGGCCGTCCCCTGCGGTCAAAACTTGGAAAAGTTCTGTGTCCAAAACTTGGACACTAATTTGACCAGGAGAAAGGGCGCTTAGGGTAGAAGGAACTTTTAACCCCAAATCGGACCCAGATCTCCCAGTCGAACTAATGTCCAAATATTTTCTAATTAGAAAAGGGCGCATTTCGCCAGTTGGCGAACGCCCCTCATTATGTTTGCAATATCATACTACAAATTTTTCAATTTGTCAATAACCACCCTTGGCCCCTTATCTGTATCTTCTATCTCATATCCTCTACTTTTAATCTCTTTTCTTATCTTATCTGCGTCGCTAAATTTCCCTTGATTTCTTAAATGTTCTCTTTGCTCTAATAATTTTTTTACTTCCTTACTAACCTCTATGCTCAAATCTCTGTGCTCTAAACTCAGTCCCAGCACTGGTTCAAATTCCAACCAAAGGTCATAATTTTGAGCTTCATGTAAAAAAGCCAGTGCCTTTGGCATATCTAAATCATCATCCAAAGCTTGGATTATTTTTTCTTTAGTTTTCTGACTAACCGCTAAACGCTGACCCCTAATTGCTAATTTTCTAATTTCTTCCAAAGTATTTTCAGCGGCTCTAAGTGCGGTAATGCTAAAATTCATTTTACTACGGTAATGTGACTGCAAACAAAGATAACGAAAAGCTATTGGATCAAAACCTTTTTTAATTAAATCGCTAATAGTTAAAAAATTATTTTTTGATTTCGAAATTTTTTCATTGTCTATTAAAAGAAACTCGTTATGTAACCAAAATTTAACAAATTTTTTACCTGTTGCTGCTTCTGATTGGGCAATTTCGTTTGTGTGATGAACAGGAATATGATCAATTCCACCAGTATGAATATCAAAAGTATCTCCTAAATATTCCATGCTCATAGCCGAACATTCAATATGCCAACCTGGAAAACCTACACCCCAGGGACTGTCCCATTCCATTTGTCTTTTTGCCTGGGAAAATTTCCAAAGAGCAAAATCAGTCGGATGCTTTTTACCTACGACAACGTCTACCCGCGCACCAGCTTTAATTCCTTTTATATCCAGCTTGGCCAACTTGCCATATTGGCTGTTTTTTTCTCGCGACTAGCCGCAACTTCAATCTTATCTAAACCTGTATCTGCATCAGATAAAAGATGCCCAACATCAGTAATATTCATTACCCACTGAGTCTTATATCCACGAAATTTTAAATACCTAACCAAAAGATCAGCAAAAATATAAGCGCGAAAATTCCCAACATGGGCATAATTATATACAGTCGGACCACAAGTATAGATACCGACTTTTTTACCAATGGACTTAAAAATTTCTTTTTTTCTTGTGAAAGTATTATAAAAAGATAACATATTGCTACTGAACCTTTTCTTGTTCCCAGTCGTCTTCAATGTCCTCGGGTTTAGTTTCTTGGTCTTCCATTAAATCATCTGGGTACTCTGGCTCATCCTGACCTACTTCATCAATGGGAATAACATTACCACCGCAAACATAACATTTGCCACCACCCAATTCTTCATATTGGTGGCCACATTCTGTGCAAACGTAATCCTGCTTCATTTTACCTCTCCTCTTAATTTTAATACTCCTTCCTTCCTTCTAGGGCTCTTGATAAAGTTACTTCGTCAGCATATTCTAGATCGCCACCAACTGGTAAGCCCCTGGCAATCCGTGTAATTTTGATATTTTTGATTTTAAATTTTGAGATTTGCTGGTGTATGAACATAGCCGTTGCTTCGCCCTCAAGGTTTGGATTAGTGGCTAAAATTACTTCAGAGATATTATCTGTATTCTTTTCTATCCTGTCAAGTAATTCTTTTATTCTTAAGTCCTCGGGCCCAATGTCATCAACTGGGGATATTGCCCCACCCACAACATGATAAAGTCCACTAAACTCATTGGTTTTTTCTAAAGCCAAAATATCAAGCGGTGATTCAACAACTAAAATTGTTTTTTTATCTCTTTTAGGATCTTTGCAGATTACGCAAGGATCTGTTTCACTTATATTAAAACATTTGCTACAAATAACTAGATTTTTTTTAAGATAATAAACTGCCTTACCCAAAGCTTTAATGTCTTCGTCGCCTTGAGAAAGTAAATAAAAGGTTAATCGAGCAGCTGTTTTTGGACCAATGCCAGGCAGCTTTGAGAACTGATCAATTAATTCTTGAACGGATTTCGGGAGAATTTTAGTCAACTTTATTCCTTTCCGTCATCATTAATATTGCTACTGGCAAAGTCGCATTTTGGATATCGGCTGCAGCCGTAAAAAATCTGACCTTTCTTATTTTTTCGTTCTATCATTTCGCCTTTTTTACACTTAGGGCAGCTCTTTCCCATTGTTTTAATAAACGGCTTTGTACTTTTACATTCTGGATATTTTGAACATGCTAAGAATTTCCCAAATCGCCCTACTCTCACTACCATTTTTGCCTTGCATTTTTCGCAAACCTCTTTGGTTTCTTCTTGCGCAACATCGTTTTTAGAAACATTTTTCTCTTTTTTGGCTAAATTCTTCGAAAACGGACCCCAAAAACCACTCATAACATCCTTATATTTTTTCTTTCCTTCGGCAACATCGTCCAGCTCCTCTTCCATTTTAGCCGTAAACTTTAAGTCGACAATATCAGGAAAGTGCTTAACAAGCAAGTCATTAACAATCATGCCCATCTCTTGCGGAAAAAGATATTGTTTAGATTTTCCAACATAGCCTCTGTCTTGAACGGTTGAAATAATCGGTGCGTAAGTTGAAGGACGACCAATTCCTTCTTTTTCTAATGCTTTAATTAAACTTGCCTCAGTAAATCTAGCTGAGGGTTTGGTAAAATCCTGCTTTTTAATTAAATCAATAAGTTTAAGGATCTCATTGATCGTCAGTTTGGGTAAAATTGTTTCCTTTATACTGACTGGATAAACTTTCAAAAAACCATCAAATTTGACATTTTGACCTTCAGCCAAAAACGTGTAATTTTTAGCCTGAATTTCAACTTTCATTGTATCCAATACTGCTTCTTTCATTTGAGAAGCCAGTGTTCTTGTCCAAATCAGATTGTATAACTTCTGATAATCTCTCTCGATTTTTTCATCTTTAATCTTGTCCTTGTTGAAATGAGTCGGCCGAATGGCTTCGTGCGCTTCTTGTGCTTTCAAGACTTTTGTTTTGTAGATTCTTGGAATGTCAGGTAAATATCTATTACCAAAATTTTCCTTGATATACTTGCGCGCTGAATTAACGGCTAACTGAGAAAGATTTGTAGAATCTGTTCTGTGGTAGCTAATTAAACCTTTTTCATACAGCTGCTGCGCTAAATACATTGTTTTTTTAGCTGAAAAACTAAATTGATGGAATGCTTCTTGTTGTAATGTCGAAGTAATAAATGGCGGTGGTGGATATCTTTTTGCCTCTTGCTCTTTGATATCCTCAATCTTATATTTTGCACCTTTTAAGTCAGTTAATATTTTCTTGGCGTCCGCCTCGGCTCGCAAGGTGAAGCCCGCTTTGCCGAATCGAGGCGAGCCGACGCGAGACGGGTCCGTATCTGATTTGATGGTTCGACTTCGCTCACCATAAATAGACTTTCCATCTTTTGCAACCAATGTTGCTTTAAACTGTTGCTTATCTTTTTCTAACTCTGCCCAAATTTGCCAAAATTCCTCTGGTTTAAAATTTTCAATTTCACGTTCGCGCTCAACAATCAACCTTACTGCAACTGACTGAACACGCCCAGCTGAAAGACCCATAGTCACTTTTTTCCACAAAAAAGGTGAAAGCTTATAGCCGACTAATCTGTCTAAAACTCGCCTTGATTGTTGAGAATGAACAAGATTCATGTCAATCTCACGCGGGTGTTTTATTGCATCTTGAATTGCATCCTTAGTAATTTCTGTGAAAGTTATTCTTTTAATTTTTGACTTTAATATTTCAGACAAATGCCAGGCGATTGCTTCTCCTTCGCGATCAAAGTCTGTGGCTAAAATTAAATTTTTTGCTTTTTTTACCTCACTTTTCAAAAAAGCAACTGTTTTTTTTGTCCGAAAAATAGGTACGTATTGCACTTTAAAATTTTTTTCTACATCTACACCAAGTTCTTTTTTAGGTAAATCTCGAACATGGCCATAAGAAGCATAAACTTTATAGTCAGACCCTAAAAATTTCTCAATTGTTTTTCCCTTTGCTGGACTTTCCACGATGACTAAGTTCAAAAAGCCTCCAATCAATATTCCCTACACCTTTATATACTGTCCCCCTCCAATATTTTTAACCATTCCTTTTATTTCTAACATAATTAGCGTGGAATTTAAAACCGCTATATCAAGTTTAGAAAGTTCTTTTAATTTGTCAATAGATGATGGCTCACGACTCAAAATTTCTAAAATCATATTTTCTTCCTCCGTATCTCCTTTGATTTCCTTTTGTTTTTTAGCTTTTATTTTTATCCCCAACTCAAAAAATAAATCTTCAGAATTGGTCAATGGATGTGCTCCCATCTTGATCAAAGAATTAGTCCCTTCTGAATTTCTGCTATAAATAGGACCTGGAACAGCAAAAACCTCACGATTTTGCTCTAAAGCGCTTCTAGCTGTAATTAGTGCACCAGATTTAATTGCCGCTTCAATTATTACGACTGCCTTAGACAGCCCTGAAATAATCCTGTTTCTCATCGGAAAATTTGATTTATATGGTGGACAACCCAGAGGAAATTCCGATAAAATCGCTCCATTATTTTTAACAATGTCTAAAGCTAGTTTTTGGTGACTGCTCGGGTAAATTGTATCTAAACCACACCCCAAAACAGCAATAGTTTTACCCTTGGCGTCTAAAGCAGCTTGATGTGCAATCGAATCAATCCCTAAAGCCAAACCAGATACAATAATAATTTCTTCTTTAGCCAAATTAAAAGAAACGTCTTCAGCCACTTGCCGACCATAGGTGGTGCAAACCCTTGAACCAACCACTCCAACCAATAGATCATTTTCTTTTGGTAAAGCACCTTTATAATACAGAATCGCCGGCGGATCGTATATTTCTTTTAATATAGAGGGATAATTTTTATCCTTAATTGTCACAAAATCAATATTTAGTTTTCTTAATTTCTCAATTTCCTTGTCAGGATCCACATTTTTTCGCACTTCTAGAATGGCTTTGATTTGCTCTTCTTTTAGCCCTGTTTTTTTTAAATCATTTATGTTTGCATCCCAAGCTTCCTCTAAATTAACAAAAAAATCCAACAATTTTTTAAATGTAATTGCCCCTATTTTTACATTAGTACTCAAGGCAACAAAGTATTTAGCTGAATTTTTATCCAGATGTTCTCCTAAAAAATATACTACATAAAAATCATGATTAAAAAAAGCCCTCACCATAGCTTAGCAAGGGCAACCTACAACCTCTAAACATTCCACGCAAAAAGTGTTTATGTGAGCACACATTACTTTGCGTATACTCCTTGGTTCTAAAGTAATGAAACTACTCACTTCCAGCTCGTCAGCGATTTGTGCCCATGATTTATTGGGCCCTATCATGCCCATTGGTCTTTCTGCACCATGCTGGCAAACACTTAATAGTAAAGATGCTGTTGCAACATGCACTTCTTTTGCACCAGCCTTCAAACACAATCTGGCGATATATTTGACTTCTTCTCCGCTCTGTAAGATATCATTAACTAAGAGTACTTTCTGACCATCTACTTCGCCAGGAACACAAAGTGTGATACATTTATCCAACGGCATATCTTCGGGTCGAGGGTATAGATTTTTGATTACACCTTGGGGATTATACTTTGTTTTGGTAACGCTTAGTACTTCTGCCACACCTGCTGCATAAGGATTTCCACCCAAAGGTACTGAATATATAAGCTTTGCTGAAAAACCACCTTGAAGAAATTGTTTACCTAATGCTCTGCCAATTCTTCTACGTATCTCATAAACACTCGTGCTTCCAAAATGACATTCTGGGCTTTGATTAAAGATTATTTCATGAATACATCGTCTAACGTCAAACAAAGGGATTGATATCGCACTTTGAGCATCAAAAACTATCAGTTCCCCAGGTTCAAAATGTCTGATGCCAACTCCTCCAATGTTTGCTATCGCATTTTCTTGTGAAGCAACTGCATATCCGTTTTTATTTACCTTACCAAAGCAAAGAGGTTTACGACCATCTCCCCTTAAGGCGCAGATTTTACCCATACCCAGGATCAAAAGTGCATAAGGACCAAAGAACTCGCATCCCAATCTGTGCAGTACATCCTCAAAATCTCCTTCACTTCTCTCAAGGGCTTCTGTGAATCTTGCCAATAATTCAACACTCGCATCGGCACATATTGCCAATTGCCCCCAAACCGTATCAATAATATAGGGTTGAATGCTCCCTTCAATAGAACTATTATGACCGATGGCTAAGTTTCCAACAAGTTGATTGATAGTCTTAGGAGAAAATACGTTAGTAACCAAACCTTTATCTGCGTATCTTGTCAATCCCAACGAGCTCAATGAAACTATACCAGCGGATCTTGTTCCAGCATATTGTTGTGCAAACATCCCAAAATATGCCTCGGTTGAAACATTATCCTGATTCATGGCGACACCCATCAAACGCGACATGATCATCCTCCTTGTTAACGTACATATTGTGTTCTAATAATCTACTTACGACCGGCACCAGGGTGTTGAACCCACTCCGTTCTAATGAACTATGTAGGGTTCAACCCCGCGAAGTCTTGCTTGCCTGCCGTAACCCTCGTGAAGGCGGGACGAAGTGGGGTTGACAAGATTTTTATTTTGTGGTATGATATTTTAATTGCAAAATATTTGAAGAATTTCTTTAACAATCTGGCATCTTAGAGAGAATTTTGCTACTGAAGGGTAAATATTTTCAATAATAGAATCCTCTCTAAGGTAGCTGATCCCAGCCCACAATTTATTATTTTTTGGGGCTTGGTCAAAACCCGCTCGGGTGATTTGTCTACCTTTAGAGGGGCACCAAAAAACCCCGCCTTACGGCGGAGTTTTTTGTTAATTTATTACCTCGATTCCCATGCTCTTTGCTGTGCCCTCGATAATCTTGACTGCCTGGTCTAGATCTCGAGCGCTCAGATCTTCCATTTTCATTCTTGCTATTTCATTGAGCTGTCCCTTAGTTATCTTACCCACTTTATCCTTAGGGACATTACCCGAACCTTTTTCTATTTTGGCTGCTTTTTTTAATAAAAATGAAGCCGGTGGGGTTTTTAGTTTAAAATCAAAAGTTCTGTCTTCAAATACGGTTACCTCAACCGGAACAACCATCCCAGGCTCCATTTTTTTTGTTGCTTCATTAAATTTCTGACAAAAATCCATAATATTTAAACCATGCTGGCCTAGTGCCGGACCAACTGGTGGTGCCGGATTAGCTTTCCCTGCCTGACACTGAAGTTTGATTATTGATTTAATTTTCTTTGCCATTTTAAACTTTCTTAACTTGTAAAAAATCTAAATTAACTGGAGTTTCTCGACCGAACATTGAAACCAATACTTTTATCTTACCTTTATCCTCATCAATTTCATCTACTTTTCCTTCAAAACCTTTAAGCGGTCCGTCAACTATTCTAACTAAATCTCCTAGTGTCAAATCGATTTTATATTTTGGCTCTTCTACACCCATTAATTTTTTAATATGCTGGATTTCTGGCTCTTTAATTGGTGATGGTCTAACTCCAAAACCAACAAAACCAGTCACGTTCGGCGTGTTTCTAACAACATACCAAGAATCCTCAGTGACAATCATTTCTACAAAAACATACCCAGGAAATAAGCGTTTTTCAACAGTTTTCTTACGGCCACTACGTATTTCAATCTCTTTAACTTTTGGAACCATAACATTGAGGATTTGATCCTCCATGTGAAGAGTTTTGGCTCTTTCCTTTAATGCTTCAGCTACCTGCTCTTCATATCCAGCATAAGTATGAACAACATACCAAGCTCTTTCGCCATGTACTTTTGCCGACGGTGCGCGTTTAATTGCTGGCTTAGCCTCTTTTTTGGTTTTATTTTTAGCTTCTTGCTTTTCCTCTTTCACTCTTTTCTCCTTCACTTATCTCTATCTTATCACAAAAAACTGGACAATTTTAAGAAGTAAAATATCAAATCCCCCAATGAAAGCAATTGCAATCAAAATCGACAAAATAATAATAGTGGAATATTGGATCACTTCTTTTCTTGAAGGCCAAACTACCTTACTTAGTTCGTCTCTTGATTCTTTTAAGTAACTGATTAGCTTAGTAAAAGCTCTCATTATTTTAGTCTATCTTCTCAATTTTTATTTTTGTATAAACTTGGCGATGACCGGTTTTGCGACGATATCTATTTCTAGGCCTATATTTAAATATAGTTACTTTATCACCTTTTTCTTCACCCAAAACAGCTGCTTTAACCTTTTTTCCTGAAAGCAAATCTTTAAATTCAATTTTATCTTTTTCTTTTTTGCCTAAGATTTTTTCAACCAAAAGCTCTTGTGCTTCTTCAACCTTATATTGTTTACCACCGGCTTGAATAACAGCATAAACCATTTTAAAAAAGTCTCCTAACGAAAAAATATTAACAAAATCGTCGCATAAAGTCAAATTTTCTAAAATCAAAAGACGATTTTTTTATGCCTAATCATAACACTTTGACAAATTCCAATAGCTGCCAAAGAAGTAACCAACGAGGTTCCTCCATAACTTACTAGGGGTAAGGGGATGCCGGTCGTGGGCATCAAGCCCATAGTCATGCCAACATTAATGCAAGAAGAAAAAATAAAATATCCAGCAATTCCATAGCAAAGAAGTGTTCCAAAATTGTCCCGCGCTTTATGAGCGATCCTAATTATGCGTAAAAATAAAACAAAAAACAGTCCCAAAAGTATTGCTGCACCGACAAACCCAAACGACTCGGCAGCAACAGAAAAAATAAAGTCAGTTTGTTTTGCTGGAATAAAATTAAGTTGTGACAAAGGACCATACCCTAAACCACGCCCAAAGACTCCTCCAGAACCAACCGCAATAATTGATTGAGAAACATTGTAACCAGCGCCATAAGGATCTTTTTGAGGATTTAAAAAAGTATGAATGCGCTGTTTTTGATAATCTCTCAACATCCCGGAAAATGGACGAATTGAGAAGGCAGAAAGTAAAAATACTGTTATAAATAAAACCAAAAAACCACCCAAAACCAAAAGATACTTTTTGTCAAAACCAGCAGTAATAATGACCACCGAACCAGAAAGTAATAGAATTAAAGCCGTACCAAAATCTGGCTGCTTTAAAACCAAAATTACTGGGAAAATTACAAGTAAGGTAGCAACAATCAGATGTTTCAAAGTCAGTTCTTCTCTATCGCAAATCTTAGCAACAACAATAATTGTAGCTAATTTAAAAAATTCTGATGGTTGAAATTGAAAAAAACCTAAATTTACCCAACGAGTAGCTCCAAAAGTTGTTTTGCCATAAGGAGTAAAAATAAGGAAAATTAAAAAAAGTAATAATATTCCATAAAATGGATAAGCAATTGACCCCAACGCCCTATAATCTAGAAATGAAAGAAAGATTAAAACCAATATCCCAATAACGGCAAACATTGCTTGATATTCAGAATAATTACGAGTCGCCTCTTGTCCGTAAGTAATGCTATAAATTAAACCAACCCCAAAAGCAACAATTAAAATCGTGGTAATATATAAAATCCAGTCTATGGTTTGAGTTTTCATTGTTTAAATACAAAGTAAATTTCTTTATCACTAAAAGATGCTTTATTACTTTTATCTATTTTTTGAACTTGTCGCAATTTGCTTCTTGTTTCTTTTTCAATAATTGTTGTGAATTTGTGCATAATTCCTAACAAACCCCTGTCGTTCGTCTGCCAAAAGATAGACACACGTTCTATTGCTTTGAAACCATGTTTCCTCCTTAACTCTTGAATATGTCGCACAATGTCACGAACAGTTCCTTCTTGTTGTAATTGAGGGGTGATTTTTGTATTTAAGGCAATTTTTATCCCGCTCTCCTCTTTTACCGCCCACTCTTTCCCCAACTTCTTGGCTTTTCCACCTTCTAACCCTTTTACTTCTTTTACATTCAATTCATATTTAATCAAATCTAACAATTCCCTTTCTAACCTCCCCACTTCGCTCTTCGAGCTATGCGGGGCAAGCAACCCTCTATCCTCAATCCTCAATTCTTGTAGCGGCTGCCTTACCTTTATCTTTCTTTCTGCTCTTATAGATAGCCCTAATTCACAAATCCGACGAACAATATCCATTTGTCGATTTAGATTATTATTAATTAGTTTTATGTCTGACTTTGGCCATTCCTCCAAATGTACACTTTCTTTACTGTTCATTAATTCTTGATAAACTGATTCACTAATAAACGGCACAAAAGGAGCAGACAACTTTACAACTGTATTCAAAACATAATAAAGTGTTTGGTAAAACTCTTCTGTTTCTCTTTTTCTTGACCGTCTAATATACCAGTTTGAAAGATCTTCAATCACGAAATTATATAAAATCCGAGCTGCTTTTGTTACCTCGTATTCTTCTAAATTTTGCGTGATTTTTCCAATTACTTGATTTAGCTCTGAAATAATCCAATGATCAAGAATATCTTTTGATTCAAACGAAGTGTTTGGCTTGAAATTCTTTGGTAGATAAGTTTTATAAAAGATAAAGCTGTTATACATTGTAAATATGAATTTTCTAAATACTTCGGCTAAATCTTTCTCTATAAAGCGAAATGTTTCTCCTTGTGGAGCAAGGTAAAAATATAACCTAACCGCATCTGCACCATATTTTGGAATCACTTCTTCGGACCAGACAGCGTTGCCTCTTGATTTTGACATTTTTTGACCTTTTTTGTCTAAAACTAAACCTAAAGAAATGACGTTTTTGTACGCTGGTCCTAAATCTAAAAGACTAGAGATAGCCAGAAGAGTATAAAACCAACCACGCGTCTGATCTATCCCTTCTGCAATAAAATCGGCAGGAAAGGCTTTCTTTTTATCAATTTTATCTTTATTCTCAAAAGGATAATGCCATTGCGCATATGGCATCGCGCCAGAATCAAACCAAACATCCAAAACCTCTGGAACTCGGCGCATTTCATGGCCACACTTGTCACATTCTATTATTACCTCATCAATATATGGCTTATGTAAATCTTTTAAGTCTCTGACAACAACTTTACCTCTTTTGCCCTTGCTCTTTAATTCTTCTATACTGCCGATACATACCGTATGCTTACACTTATTGCATTGCCAAAACGGCAACGGTGTACCCCAAAAACGTTCTCGCGAAATCGCCCAATCGACATTTTCCTTTAACCAATTACCAAATCTGCCATATTTTATATAGTTTGGTACCCAATTGATCTTTTCGTTATTGTCTAACATTTTGTTTTTGATCGTAGTTGTTTTGATATACCACGAGTTTTTAGCATAATACATAAGCGCAGTATCACACCTCCAGCAATAAGGATAACTATGAGAAATAATCTCTTCTTTAAAGAGTAATTTTCTTTTTATTAGGTCATTTATTATTATTGGGTTAGCATCTAGAATATACTTGTTAGCTAGTGACTCAACTTCTTTCTTAAATTTACCCTGCTCATCTACATTAACAATAACAGGTAAATTTTCTCTTTTAGCTAATTCTAAATCATCAGCACCAAAAGCCGGGGCAATATGAACAATTCCCGTACCTTCTTTTGTACTAACAAAATCACCCGAAACAACTTTGTAAGATTTGAGATTTGAGATTTGAGATTTGAGATTATATAGCGGTTCATATTTAACGCCAATTAAATCTTTTCCTTCTATCTCATGAATGGTTTTGTATTTTTTATCAAAAATTTTTAATCTTTCTTTAGCTAAAATCAAATGTTGATTATCTATTCTGATTTCAACATACTTAATATTCGGGTTAATTGCTAATGCCACATTACCAGGTAAAGTCCACGGTGTAGTTGTCCAAACAAGTAAAAAACTATCTTTGAATTTTGAACTTCTTATTTTAAACTTTACATAAATTGACTTATCCTTAGTATCTTTATATCCTTGAGCAACTTCGTGATCTGAAAGAGATGTTCCACACCGAGGGCAATATGGCACTACTTTATAGTCTTGATAAATTAATCCTTTATCCCAAATTTGCTTTAAAATCCACCAAACACTTTCGATATATTCATTCGTGCAAGTAACATAAGCATTATCTAAATCAAGCCAATAACCAATGCGCTTGGTTGTTTCTTCCCATTGTTTCTTATAAGTAAAGATATTATCTCTACATGAAGTGATAAATTTTTCAATGCCGATTTTTTCAATTTCTGGTTTAGATTTAATGCCTAATTTCTTTTCTACTTCCATCTCAACTGGCAAACCGTGCGTATCCCAACCCGCCTTGCGCTCTACCTTAAGACCAATCATGGTCTTGTACCTTACAATAATATCTTTGTAAGACCGCGCCAAAACATGGTGAATGCCGGGCCTGGCATTAGCATAAGGTGGACCTTCAAAAAAGATAAACTTTGGGGATTTCTCACCTTTTTTAAGCGATTTTTCAAAAATCTTCTTTTTGCGCCAAAATTTTAATATTTTTTCTTCGTTTTCTGGAAAGTCAAACACCGCTTGCCTCCTTAATCGCCCTTTTTACCAACCTATCTGCTTCTTTATTTTGCTCTCGCGGAATATGAACAAAACTAACATTTCCAATCTCAACTGACAAATTATGTGCTTTCAAAAACAAGGGCTGAAGTTCTGTGTTTTTAATTTTGTATTTAAGGTTTAGCTGATTTACAATCAACTCTGAATCTAAAAGTACTTTACATTCTATTTCTTCGCTTCTTTTTAGATTTCTAACCTCTTCTAGCGCCCGGATAACAGCTTGGTATTCTGCCTGATTGTTTGTTGCTTCACCAATGTATTCAGAAATCTTTTTTAAAACCACTTTATTAGAATCACAAATAACTACACCAATACCTGATGGACCAGGGTTGTTAAAAGAACCGCCGTCAGAGTAAACAAAAATTGTTTTCATATAAATCTAGTCTAGCAAAAAAGTTCAACAGAGTAAATTATGGGCAGGGCGTACTGCCCCTTATGCAAACTCCTCCATAGAGCACAAAATCATAAATATTAATAATTTGACCTGAACTTCGATCAATTTCTGCTAATAATTTTCTCTTTGTATAGCCGTATATTCCAGTTGATTCAATATAAGTTTTTTCAGTACCAATTTTTTTGGTTGGATCAGTTGGTTGTATCCCATAGACAATATTACCCTGCCAAGGACGAAAATACAGTTTAGGGTTAGTTAAACCGGTAAAAGAAATTTGCTTCCAATAAACATTGCCACTTGGACCATCAGGAGATACGGCACCAACAATATCTAATGGATTGCCATAAATATTGGTTTGTATTGTCTCTACCCCGCCGGCGAGACCGCGCACCTCAACCTCTAAACCCAATCCTGGTGTTGAGCCAGGAATACCCTGGGTCCATTTCCAATACAAAGTAACACTTCCGCTCGTACCGGCATCAAACTCAACTGACCTCTGATCTTTTATAAGGTAATGCTGGGCATAACTGCCACTGCCGTCTTTGCCGTAGCTAGCATCATTTAAATCACTGGCATCAATTGTGCCAGATGAAACCTTGTCTTCACCAACAAATGGCGCCTTATACCAAATTTTAAGTTGATTATAAATATGGTCTTTTTTGTCGGAACCAAAACCAGTAGTTGGATCTATATTCTCCCACTTAATTGGGTTCTGACCAACGTATGGCGTTAAATCATATCGATTAATATTTTTGCTTGTTTCAGTGGCACCACTTGGCATCTCAATATAATTATCCCATCTCCATCTTGCAAGTCCACTCTCTAAACCCGCTTCAGCAGCAAAATAAGAGACGGACGATTCTGATGCTCCAGCTGACATTTTTATTTCACTAATAGCGAGACGCGATACAGACAAAGTTACAGCTGAAATTAAGCTGATAATCAAAATAGCAATAAGCAATGCAGAAGATTTTGTTTTTTTGACAACTTTTTTCATGGCTTGTACCCTCTTCTGTAGACACGTTTATTCAGGGTAATAATTCCTTTTTCAGTTAATTTGGATTGCTGCTTTTCCTTGATGGTTAATCTAATCATAACGCCGTCAGCTTTACCGTCAGTAGGTTCATTATTATCTATCCCAGCAAATGATAAATTATCTACATAAACACCAGAGGTAATTCCAATACTGTCTAAATTTGCTTGGTAACTGACAGCATCAAAACTATATGTTTTCGTTACTCCGTTCTTGGTAATTTGAAGATTAGAACACTCTACTCCGATATTACAGCCAGTAGCAATCCCACCAGAGTCTGCCAATCTAATATCGCGTGAAATAGTTTCCATTAAATTGCGCGCTGCCTGGGTTGTTTCTCTAACTGCTGTTGTTTTAGATTGAAAGGAGGTGGCTGAATAGAAGGCAGAGAATGCAATAAAAACCGTTATCGCGAAAATAAAGGTAGCAACTAAAATTTCAACTAAAGTAAAAGCTTTTTTCATCTAATACCTTGCCTTCCAATCTGCTAGGATTGTTGACAGAACCACTGATTCTGTTTGCCCATAGTCAGGCCAAGAAACAGTTACTTTTACTTTGTAAGCCCTGCCAGTAGTACCAGTCGGAAAACCAATAACTACTGAAACATCAATTGGATCTTCGATATTTCTTGTAAATTTTAAACCTGAAGTGGAACTACTACAATCCGCCTCTGTTAATACTCCGTCTTCATGGTTAATAAAAACGCATTTACTATTAAAATCATCTTTTATTTCGGTAAATTCATTAAGAATTCCGGTGATATTATTTTGAGGATCTCCTCCTTGATCCCAAAACCGCGTCCAAGTAGCCCCCCCAGAATTTTCACCCCAATTCTCCCAAACCTTATCTCGGCCGGCTTTGATCTGCTCTAAGGCGTCTTCAGCAAGATTGTATGCCTCAGTTTTATGCTTTGCCCCAATGGTACCGTGCACAGCTAGAATGCCCAGGGAAGTTGTCGCTCCAGTAACCATAACTAAAATTCCACATGCAATTAGTGTCTCGACTAAGCCAAAAGATTTTGATTTTCTTAGCATGAATCCTGCTCGCATACTCTAATGTTCCCTGTTGCCTTGGTGACGACGACTTGCCAATATTTTTCTGACGTCTTATTTAATTTTACTGTGGCTAGATTACTCGGGGTAGTAAAAGAGGTTACAATTTCACCCTGTTTTTCAACAGCAAAATTTATTTCTGCAGTATCTGTGGCATTATTTGCCCAATCAAATACATCAAAAACTATACTTCCAGGCAATTTTTTAGAACTGCTAAATAAAGTTACAAGTTTACTTGGATCACATTTTCCATCGCCATCTATCAACCCTTGGCATTCTTTAATCTCATAAGAATTTCGCTTAGCTGCATCAAGATAAGCCGAACCATAAAACACTACGGCATAAGAACTAATACTGGTCCCCATTAACCGTGGCGCCAGTGAATAGTTTTTAGCTTCCAAAATTTCCGATTTTATTTCCAAGGCAGTGCTTTTTAATTCAGCCCTTCTTTGAAACTGTCTCATCATCGGTACAGAAGCGGCGGTCAAAAGTACAATAATAAAAACAGTGACCAAAAGTTCAATAAGTGTAAAAGAATTTTTTATCATTGCCCCTCATCTAAGTATTTTTAGATACCAAGAGATAATCTGCTCTCCATAAAACATTGTAGCAAATGTGGCGAGGATTAAAAAGGGGCCGAACGGCACGCTTGAACGCATTGTTTTTTTCTTTGTAATAATAAGAAAAATACCAACCAAAGCTCCGAAGAAATAGGCAATAAATAAAGCAACTAAGACATTAGGATAGCCTAGAATAAGACCCATTATTATACCGATTTTAATATCACCCTGCCCCATCCATGTTTCTTTTGATATTAATACCAAAAAGGCAAAAAACCCGCCGGCAATGACTGCGCCTATAAGAGCATAGAACATAGAGGATAGCGGATTGAGCAAAACATAAACCACTGCAAGACCAATGCCGATATAAGCAATAATGTCTGGAATAGTTTGAGTACGCAGATCAGAAACAAATAAAACAATAAGCACTGAGCTTAGAGCAAAGAGCGTAGGGGACGAAAAACTAAAACCAAATTTCCAATACAAAATTGCGAATACAAAACCAGTCAAGAACTCAACCAAGGGATACTGCCAGGAAATTGATTTTTTGCAGTTGCGGCATTTGCCACCCTGAAGAATAAAACTTATTATCGGAATCAGCTCATACCAGCTCAAAACTTTGTTGCATTTTGGGCACTTGGAGCGTCCATTGAAAATACCTTTTTCCTCTTTTTCCAACCTCAAGATAACCACATTTAAAAAACTGCCAAATAAAAGGCCTAAAATAAAGCTAAAATAAAGCATCGAGGTTACTAAAGATTAGTCGTTGGTTACCTGAAAGACCTTTTGGCCAGCAGATGAGCAGACGCCAGAACCTCCACCAGGCGTACCGCACGTAATACCGCTAGTGAATGATTCGCTTTGATTCTTTAAAAACCATCTTACAACAAAATTCTGAGGTGTAGGATTCGTTGTCCACATTCCCTCTTCTGACACCGCGTAAAAATACTCATTATTTTTATCTGGATTTTGATTCATATAATTATCAAGAAGAGCTGCTCCTGAATCTGGATTAGTTCCTCCTTTTGCTGTGGAAAACATGCCACTTACTTTGCAATTGGTAGAACCACTAGAATTCGCACACATATCAGGAAAACCACTTCCATCGTCTGCATAAGAAATATACTTTTCATTATCCTGATAGTATCGCATTAAGGCGCTCTTTACCTGCGACAAATTACCCTTTGCCGCAGCGTCCTGGGCTTTTAACCTTGAGCCCCTTACTGCCACCAAAATCATTGCTGCCAAGATACCAATTATGGCAATGACAACAAGAAGTTCGATAAGCGTAAAGCTTTTCTTTGATTTTATATTAAACATAAATATATTCTCCTTTTATTTTGTTCCCCCTTTTGGCAGGGGCTAGACGCCCCTGCCCCATTGAAAAAACTAGTCTGGTGTAAGTGATAAATTTGCTTCTTTCTCTAGGACAGCGGTAATTGTGTAGGTAGTACCACCAGCATTTGTGACATAGGTATATACACTACCCGCAGCAGGCACAATTTTCATCCAAGGTCCGCCACCG
This sequence comes from Candidatus Berkelbacteria bacterium, assembly GCA_026397155.1. Lineage (GTDB taxonomy): Bacteria > Patescibacteriota > UBA1384 > JAPLVJ01 > JAPLVJ01 > JAPLVJ01. The sequence goes on from JAPLVJ010000040.1 coordinate 21,830, forward strand.
GTTGTAGCTTCTAAAGCAGTTTTCATCTGAGCCCAAGTAGTAGCAGCACCACCCGCATTTGGATAGACATCAGAGTTATCTTGAGCATATAGCTCAAGTGCTGTTTTAACTTGCCTCAAACTGTTTTTCTTATCCGCATCCCTTGCTTTTGCTCTGGCACCACTAATGGAAGCCAAAATCATTGCTGCCAAGATACCGATAATAGCAATGACAACAAGAAGTTCGATTAAAGTGAAACCTTTTTTCATTTCCTCTCCTTTGAAAACTTATAATTTATTACTATTTTGGCTGATCGACCTAATAAGTATTGAGTTTTGAGTATTGAGTTTTGAGTAAACTGCTCTACGTTCAAACCTCTATGCTCTAAGCTTATGACAGCCAAATTATCACCATATATATAATTTTCAATTTTTAATTTTCATTTTGAACTTTGCATTTTGCATTTTGAATTATTTACTGTACCTGTGCAATTTGATATATAGGCATCAGAACACCAAATACCAACATACCCACTGCAACACCTAACAATACGATGACGACCGGTTCAATGATTGAACCAATAATTTTTGTTTTCTCGTCAACAATATTTTCATAAAAAATACCCAACCTATCCATAATTTGATCCAATGCGCCGCTTTGCTCTCCAACACTAGCCATCTGACTAACAATGGGCGGAAAGCGTGGATCCTTAGAGAGCGGCACCGAGAGTGGGATACCTCTTTCAACGTCAAGCGCAATTTTCAAAACCGCTTTTTTGTATATTTCATTATCCATTACATCTGCAACTGAATTTAGTGCTTCTAGAATCGGGATGCCTGTTTTAACTAAAAGACCAAATGTTCTAGCAAATCGTGACATAATAATCGCTTTATTTAAACCCCCTATGCCCGGAGTGGAAATTATAATAGTATTCCATAGTGTTTGCCCTCTCTCGGTTCTTAAAAACATTCTAACAAGAACAGCCAAAACAACTATTCCAACAATAACAATCCACCAATAATGAACCAAAAAATCAGATAGCCCCAATAAAATTCTAGTTATTAATGGAAGCTGAACATTTGATTCTTCGAAAATGCCCTTAATCTGAGGGATAACTTTAAGCATCATCAAAGCACCAATGACAATTAACACACAAAAAACAAAAATAGGATAAACCAAGGCGCCTCTCACTTTACTTCTAAAAGAAGCATCTTTCTCAATTCTATCTGCCAAAGAAACTAAAACTTGTTCTAATTTACCCGAAGACTCACCTGCTTTAATGATAGAAACAAAAACATGATCAAATACATCAGGATGTTTTGCAATTGCCGAAGACAAGCTATATCCACCTTCTACGTCTTGAATTGCTTGAGCTAATACTTCCTGCATTCTTTTACTTCTGGATTGGTTTAAACAAACATTCAAAGCCTTTGGCAGATGAACGCCAGCAGAAACCATGGTTGCAAGCTGTCTAGCAAAGATGGCTTTTTCGGAAATACTCACCCTTCGTAAAAAATTAAAAGCAGGAATAATTGGCTTTGGGGACAAGCTGATTACTTTTAATTTATTTTCCCATAACGCTTGAGTTGCGACTCTCTCACTCTCGGCATCAACTGTTCCAGAAACAACTTGTCCTTTTGAATTTTTCGCTTGATAGATAAATGTCGGCACATTCCCTCACTTCGTTCGGTCAAATTTAAAATTAAAATATAAAAGTTAAAAGTTGCAATTTAAAGTTTAAAATTTTTAAATTTTGACTGTAGTTTTTCATTTTTACTTTTTAACTTTTAACTTGTCTAATACACCATCATCTTAAATTGCTTTGGGTCAAGTGCCCAAGCCAATGCATCATCAATAGTTATCTCTCCCTTTGAAACTAACTCGGCTAAAACCTTATCCAAGGAAATCATTCCTTCTGAAGCCGAAGTGGAAATAACATTTGGAATTTGATGAACCTTACCTTCTCTAATTAAATTACGAATAGCCGGTGAAGCAATCAAAATCTCACAAGCTACAATTCGAGAACCCGAAACACGAGGAAGCAATCGCTGAGAAATTATCCCAGTAAGAACATTAGCCAACTGCATTCTTACCTGCTGCTGCTGATGGGGTGGAAAAACATCAATAATTCTATCAATGGTTTGTGCAGCTGAATTGGTATGCAGTGTTGTAAAAACCAAGTGCCCTGTTTCTGCAACAGTCAAAGCTGTTTCCATAGTTTCCAGATCACGCATTTCCCCAAGAAGCACAACATCCGGATCTTCTCGTAAAACTGCTCTTAAAGCTCGGGCAAAAGAATTAGTATCGCTTCCGAGTTCTCTTTGGGAAACAAGACATTTATCATGTTCAAAAACATATTCAATCGGATCTTCAATGGTCACTATATGAGCTTTACGCTGTTGATTAATTATGTTAATTAATGAAGCCAGAGTAGTTGATTTACCATGTCCAGTTGGACCTGTCACAATAACAAATCCTTGCGAACTTAAAGTGAATTTCTCCAAAATAGGTGGCAAACCAAGTTGGGTTAGGGTTCTTATTTCTTTTGGAATTAAACGAAGTGAAGCAGCAATATTTCCTTTCTGATAATAAACATTAACTCTGAATCTAACTTTTCCCTGATATGCAAAAGAAAAATCAATTTCTTTTTGAAGAACTAATCTTTGTTGCTGCTCTTCGGTCATGAAACTTTTGATAAGCTTTTCACTATGCTCTGGAGTTAATACTGGTTTATCTGACTGAGGATAAAGCTTGCCGTCTATCCTCAAAATTGGTGACATTCCAACTGTAAAATGGACATCAGAAGCCTTTTTTTGAATAGCCAAATCCAATATTGCCCTGCACTCTGAATCGGTTGGCAATTCTATTGATTGACTTAAAACTTGAACCATAATTTCTCTCCTACTATTATGTTGAAATAACTCTTAATACCTCGTCATATGTTGTTAATCCTTGCAAAACTTTCATAATTCCATCCTGTTTCAT
>JAPLVJ010000029.1 GCA_026397155.1 Candidatus Berkelbacteria bacterium
ATGGTTTTAGAAAAAAATATTTCAAAATATAACTATGAGCAACTATCTAAAAATCTTTCTAAATTATCAGCAAAATTGCTTCTCGATAATTTGGCTTTATATCTTAATGGTAAAATCAAACCCAAAAACCAAAATCACAAAGCAGCAACATCAACAAAATTAATCAAAAAAGAAGATGGATACATTCCAATATCAAAAATCAAACATCAAAAATCAAAAAGAATATTACAAGAAATTGAGGGGAAAATTCGGGCTTTTTATCCTTGGCCTAAGGTCTGGACAGTTGTTAATAAAAAAAGGGTTATCATTCATAAAGCCCATCTTTCAATCATTAATCATCAATTATCAATCATCCTAGACATCATCCAACCTGAAGGTAAAAAACCAATGAGCTATGAAGAATATTTAAAAGGAAATCCAAAAATAATCTAAAAATATTGACTTTTTTGGACAAATATTTTAGACTAACCTTGTTAAGAAACAGTTCGATCAGAATGAAAATTCAAGGAGAAAACAGTGCTTGTTATCAGACTGACTAGGTTTGGCAGAAAAAAGAAACCATTCTACAGAATCGTTGTAGCTGACAGTAGCGCACCAATCAAAGGTAAATACATTGAAAAAATCGGGCATTATAATCCTTTATTGGATACGCCCGAAATTTTTGTTGACAAAGAAAAAACAAAAAAATGGTTAAAAGTGGGCGCAAAACCATCTGACACTGTTTGGAATCTATTAGTTGAAGTAGGAATTTTGAAGAAAAAACTGATCACAAAAAGAACAAAAAAGAAAAAAGGAAAATCTCAAAAAACTGAAACACCCGAGATAAAAACCGAAATAAAATCTGAAGAACAAAAAGAAAAAACTGAAATACAAATTGAGGATAAAAGTACAGAAGATAAACCAGAACAAACGCCAGAAAAATCAGAAAATGTAGAATCAAAAGACAAATCTTAGTAGCAGGAATGGTCGATCTGCTACCTGAATTTAGCCAGATAATTTGTTGGCTAGGGAGAATAAATGGCAAACAAAGATCAGGATTTCGTAGATTATGTAGTCAAAGCTTTTGTTGACTATCCAGAAGACGTTAAAACCGAAAGAAGAATCGATGAAATGGGCGTTCTGTTGGAGCTTACCGTTAACCCCAAGGATATGGGGAAAATCATCGGTAAAGAAGGCAGAACTGCGAAAGCGTTAAGAACATTACTTCGAGTCCTCGGCGCAAAAGAAAATGCTCGCATTAATCTTAAGATTATCGAACCAGAAGGAAAAGAAGAAGTTAAGGCTACCGAAAACAAAGAAGAAAAAGATACAACAGAATTACCAAAACTCGAAGTTTAATTTAAAATCAATAAAATTCAAAACGAAAAGCCACAAATGGAGTGGCTTTTCGTGCTATAATTAGATAAATATGAAGATTGATATTATTACTTTATTCCCACAGATGTTTAAAGGTCCTTTTTCAGAAAGTATTATCAAAAGAGCAATAAGAAAAGATTTAATCTCAATTAATACCCATGATTTAAGAAAATGGACCACTGATAAATATCGAACCGTCGACGATAAACCGTATGGCGGCGGTGCTGGTATGGTCATGAAGGTAGATGTAATAGACCGCGCCTTACAAGATATAAAGTCAAAAAACAAAAAATCTAAAACCATACTTCTTTCCGCTAGAGGAAAACTATTTAATCAAAAAAAAGCTCAATCTCTATCTCAAATCTCTAATCTCATTCTTATTTGCGGTCATTATGAAGGTGTGGATGAAAGGGTTTTGAATCTAGTTGATGAAGAAATTTCGATTGGAGACTATATCTTAACTGGCGGAGAATTGCCAGCAATGGTCATTATTGATAGTATTGTTCGTTTAATCCCTGGGGTTTTAGGTAAAAATGAATCCTTAAAAGAAGAATCGTTCACTCATATCTCAAGGCTCAAGGCCGAAGGCCGTTCTCATTGCTTATTAGAGTATCCTCAATACACTCGGCCAAAAGAATACACTCCTCAATCTATTCGAGAAAAGAAAAAAATGAGAGCACCACAAATATTACTTACAGGAAATCATCAAAAAATCACTGAATGGCGTCTTAAAAAAGCAATTGAAAAAACTAAAAAAACAAGACCCGGTCTCTTAAAATAATAAAAAATCCGTGAAAAGAATTCTACTCATATACTTTTCACGGATGCTCCAATAACTCTGCTGTATATTCCTTCTAACTTCTTATAGACTATATCGGGATGAACACAAGAAACAGCCATTATTGCATTGTAGCCGCAAGCTTGCATAAAAGTCGGATTTTTGGCTAATTCAAGAATACTTGCGCCAAACTGGAGATAATCACAAGAAGTGACAAAACCATGAATTTTGTTACCAACAATTTCTGAAGCCCCACCTTCTTGTACTACTACCACAGGCAAACCAGTACTCATCGCCTCTTGAACTACTAAACCTTGCACCTCGCTAATTGAGGGAAAAACGAAAATATCTGCGGCGGCATAATATTTCCAAACCTCATCCGGAGGAATAACGCCAACAAAGTAAACCTTTTCTTTAAGGCCCTTTTCTATAACCTTTCTCTTTAAGCCTGAAAGATAAAATCCTTCTCCAACTATAACCAAGATTACATCATCACGACGATTAGACACATATTCAAACGCGTCAATCAGCATATCAAGATTTTTTTCTTTAGTAACTCGGCCGCAATAGAGTAATATTAGCTTATCTATGGGCAATCCTAAAGCAATTCTTGCATCAAATTGATTAGGCAGCCTATTAGGCACCTTTATTCCTGTTGGCAAAACCTCTATTTTACTACTTTCAATTCCGTAACCTTCAATTTCTCTCTTAATAAACTTACTTGGAGCAATGATCAACTTGCACCCACTGGACACATACCGAATTGCTTGCAGTGTTATCCATTTAGCAAACCACAAAAACATTCTCTTCCAGGATGTCATCCAAATATCAAGGTAAAGAAGAACATTTGTATGATAAGTCATTACCACTGGGATGTTTAGCTTTTTGCCCAACAAAACACCCAAGATTCCTGTTGGATAAGGCCCCTGAATATGAATGAGATCTAAATTTAAATCTCTCACTTGATCAACCAACCCTTGACAAAGCCAAAATCGAGAAAATCGAAAACCCTTGATAGAGAATGGCAGCAAAGACTTCAGCCGAATCACCTTGAACCCTTCTCTGTCTTCATAGTGAGGAATATAGGGCGTAAAAACAATAACTTCATATCCCCTCTTTTGCATCTCTCTAACTAATGTCGTTACAGAATTGATTACTCCAGAAGTATGCGGTTTCCATAATTCTACAAATATACCGATCTGCAGTTTCTTTGACAAACCCATCACCTCCGACTGACAGTTAAAGAACACCTACCTCATTCCATATTCTAACTGAAGTATGTTAAGATTGGAAGTTGGAGTAAGATGAATTTTAAATTAGTTTCTCAATATAAACCAAAGGGAGATCAGCCACAGGCGATCTCTCGACTAGTTAAAGGACTAGCCAAAGGAAAAAAATATCAAACTCTTTTGGGCGTGACTGGCAGCGGAAAGACCTTTACAATAGCGAACATCATCCAAAAAATCCAAAAACCCACTCTTATCATAAGCCACAATAAAGTCCTCGCTGCTCAATTATGTTCTGAATTCAAAGAGTTTTTCCCACAAAACGCAGTACACTATTTTGTTTCTTACTATGATTATTATCAACCTGAAGCCTATCTTCCCCAAACTGATACCTATATTGAAAAAGACGCCTCAATTAATCAAGAAATTGATCGCCTGCGCCATGCCGCGACTCATTCATTATTAACCAGAAATGATGTAATCATCGTGGCTTCTGTCTCGTGCATTTATAACATTGGCTCACCTGATGATTATCAAAAACTCCATATTAATATTAAAAGGGGCGAAACCAAAATTTTAAACCATCTTATCCGCCAATTAACTAACCTTCAATACGAGAGAAATGATTTTGATTTTTTTAGAGGCAGAATGCGACTAAAAGGAGATACACTTGAAATATTCCCTCCATATGAAGATTTTACTTATAGAATTGAATTTTTTGGCAATAAAATTGAAAAAATTAGCCAAATTAGCGAAATAACTGGTGAAAAAATTGTTGAAATTGAAGAAATTGAAATCTATCCAGCTAAACATTTTATTACACCTACCAACAAGATAGAATTAGCCATAAATGAGATCAAAGAAGATCTTAGAAAGAGAGTCGGACAATTACAAAAAGAGGACAAGAAATTGTTTGCCGAACGACTAAAATCACGGACAAATTTTGATATTGAGATGATGAAAGAAACCGGGTACTGCAATGGCATTGAGAATTATTCTCGATATTTTGATCAAAGGAAACCAGGTGAACCAGCTTTCACTTTAATTGATTTCTTCCCAAAAGACCTATTAATTGTTGCAGACGAATCTCACATTACTCTACCGCAAATCCGCGGTATGTATAGCGGAGACCGCGCTAGAAAAGAAACATTAGTTAACTATGGTTTTCGGCTACCATCCTGTTTAGATAACCGACCTCTAAAATATCCTGAATTCGAAAAGAAAATCGACAGTATTATCTATATGTCTGCAACGCCTTCTCTTGAAGAATTAAATAAAAGTAAACAAGTAGTCGAACAAATCATTCGCCCAACTGGTTTAGTTGACCCTGAAATCGAGATAAGAAAAACTGACGGACAAATAAACAACTTGGTTTCAGAAATAAAGAAACGAGTCAGCAATAAACAAAGGGTTTTATTAACAACACTTACAATCAGGATGGCTGAAGAATTAACCGACTATCTGTCTAATTTAGGTATAAAAGTTGCTTATTTACATCATAAAATCGATACTTTGGAGCGACCCGAGATCCTAAGAGATTTAAGATTAGGTATCTATGATGTTGTTGTTGGAATAAATCTCTTGAGAGAAGGTTTGGATTTACCCGAAGTATCATTGGTTGCTATTTTAGATGCTGATAAAGAAAGCTTTTTGCGAAGTGATACTTCTTTAATTCAAATTATCGGCCGAGCTGCAAGGCATGTCGAAGGAAAAGTAATTATGTATGCTGACAATATTTCTTCCTCCATGAAACGCGCAATTTCTGAAACTAGTCGCAGAAGAAAAATTCAGACAGAGTATAACAAAAAACATGGTATTACCCCTCAAACGATAAAAAAGGCCATCATGGCAGTCCTAGCGCCCTCTAGAACAAAAATGCAAAGAGATCTAGAGGCTGAACAATTCCCTATTAGCAAAATCCCGCCTGAAGAAAGAAAACGTTTAGTAATTGAACTAACAGATCAAATGAACATAGCTGCTCAAAACCTTGAATTTGAAAAAGCAGCTATGCTCCGAGACCAAATAACCAAGTTAAAAAATGGTTCTGCCTAGTGATTCCCACGAGACGATTCAAGTCCCTCTTTTCTTCTCTGCCTATCCATCTCTTCCATCGTTTCTCTTATACTTCTCCGTGCATCTGCATCCCTCTTTAGAACTTCTTCTGGAGACATTTTTGTGTTTTTGATAAATTCTTTATCATCGGGTCCCAAAGAACGGTGTTCACCCATTTTTGATTGAGCAAGAATAACTCTCATCTCCTCCTTGGCGGCCCGAAGTTCTTCTTCCTCTGACTGATGAGCATAGTCATGAACCCTAACTTCTGGATTTTGCATTTACCCTCCAATTATTTAGTTTATTAAAATATTTTATCAGAAAACGACTCATTTGTCAACCTCCCCTAAAAGGGCCTTGATTTTTTTTAAATCTTTCAATACAATTAGGAAGCTATGGAAACTATTCTACTAAAAGCTGAACCAAGAGAAATTTTTGGCAAAAAGGTCAAATCTTTACGAGAAAAAGGTCAAATCCCGGCTGTTTTGTACGGGCACAAGATAAAACCTCTCCATCTTTCAATCAACAAATCTGATTTTGAAAAGGTATATAAAACTGCTGGCGTTTCTTCGCTTGTTGACATAAAAATTAAGAATGAACAAGCCAAAAAGGTCCTTATCCATGAACCGCAAACAAACCCAATCACCTCAGAACCAATTCATGTTGATTTTTATCAGGTCAAAATGACGGAAAAGATCACAACCGAGATTCCTTTGAAATTTATTGGGGAAGCACCTGTTGTTAAAGAACAAGAAGGAGTGTTGATTACTAACCGCGACTCAATAGAAGTTCAATGTTTGCCTGATGCTTTGGTCCATGAAATCGAAGTTGATATTTCGAATCTCAAAACCTTTGAAGATGATATTAAAATAGCCAACTTAAACATTTCAGAAGGAATAGAAGTACTTAATGATCCTGAAGAAGTGGTTGTTTCAATTACTCCTCCCCGAAGCGAGGAAGAACTAGCTGAACTTGAAGCTCCGGCTGAAGAAAAAGTCGAAGAAGTAGAAGAGGTAGAAAAGAAAGAAGAAGAGGAAGAGAGTATCGAAGAAGAAAAACCCACAGAAGAACCTGAGAAAATTTTAGAAAGCAAAGCCCAAGAACCAGAAAAACCAAAAGAAGAATGAAATACTACATATTTACTCTCGGCTGTCAGATGAATAAATCAGACTCCGAGAGAATCGCTAAAGTCCTAGAATCTTGTGGATTTAAATCAGCCCCAACCGAAGAAGGGGCTGATTTGATCGTAATTAATGCCTGTTCTGTCAGACAAGCAGCCGTAGATCGAATTTACGGAAAAATAAAAAAATGGCAAAGTGGAAAACAAAACAAAAAAATTGTCATTACGGGCTGCATCTTACCTTTAGACAGACACAAGCTACACTCAAAGGTCGATTTAATCTTTGATATCAAAGATTTGCCCAACCTACCCAAGATGCTCTCTATCCCTTCCCTATTACCTATTACCCATCACCCATTATTAAGAAACAAACGCGAAGCGTTGATTCCTATCATGACTGGCTGCAACAATTTTTGTTCTTACTGTGCAGTCCCCTATACGCGGGGCCGGGAAATTTCCCGGCCTGAGGAAGAAATTATCAACGAAGTAAAACAATCAATAAGCAGGGGTATAAAAAAAGTCGTGCTTTTGGGCCAAAATGTAAATAATTACGGCCTGGATTTAAAAAATACCTCTTTTGTTCAACTCCTTAAAAAAATTATTGGGATTCCTGGTAATTTTCAAATAAGTTTTTTAACCTCTAATCCCTGGAATTTTCCAGATCAATTGATTGAACTGATTGCCAAAGAACCTAAGCTGATTAAAGAAGTTCATTTACCAATTCAATCGGGAGATGATGAAATTCTTAAAAAAATGAATCGCAATTATACAAGCGGCCAATATTTGGCCCTAATCTCAAAACTCAAATCTCACTTTCGCCCAAAGGGCGAGTGCTGCGAAGGCAGAGTCTCAAATCTCTATCTTAGTACTGACATTATTGTCGGCTTCCCAACAGAAACAAAAAAAGCCTTTGAGAATACTGTTAAGGTTTGCAAGCAAGCGCGCTTCAACAAAGCATATATTGCCCAGTATTCTCCAAGACCTGGTACTGTTTCAGCTAAATTATACAAAGATGATGTTCCTAAAACAGAGAAAAAAAGACGCTGGCAAATACTAAATAATCTAATCAACAGTTGATTGATGCTCTCTGGCATAGCGTCTGTAGATAAGGTAGATAAATAGGATTGCGGCAATTGGGAAGATATATATTAAATAACTTGAGCTTTCAGGGTTGGATTCTGGCTCCTTTTTTTGATTGGAATTATCTATAACACTGCCAGTTGTCTCTGGCGTCTCTGGCTGTGACAGAACAGCTGGAGTAGCATTACTGATTAATGTTTTAAGACTTGATCGTAATGAATAATTAGAAACAGTACTACCACCAATAGCAGCTTGGGTTCTATTGATAGTAACTGTTACCTGAGCTGTATTTCCAACATTGTCTGTTGCCAAGATGATAAAACTATTGTCTCCTAATGACAGGGCAACATCTGTTGAAAAGTTAGACGGATTGGAAATAGAAACGCCATTGATACTTAGAGATGCCACACCAGATTCACTGTCGGTCACAGAACCTTTAATGGTGTACTTATCTAAAGTTGTAGATATACTTGCTGCTGGTTGAGTGATTGTGATCACAGGAGAAGTGGTGTCACTAGTGCCAGTGACTGTCAAAGTAATCTCATTACCATCTGCATAGCCACCATATGGATCAGTGGCCCGAAAAGTCACATCCTCACTACCGACCCACCAAGATGGTTGGTTGAAGCTGACCTGGTGAGTAGATGAATCAATAGAAACGGTGATGCGCGTGTTGCCAGAAACAGAATAGGTTACTGTCTGGTTAGGATTAGGGGTGGTGGAATTATTGGGATCGGAAAAATAGTCATCCAAATCAAAAATGTCAGGAAGGGAAGAACCCTTTAACCACGATTGGTTGGGGAGATTTCCTAAGCGTAAATAGATATAGGCAGAACCGGCCTTAGATAAATCATCAGGATCAGCCCAATAAGCCCCAATTAAAACATCTTCTTTGCCATCAGCGTCTTGGTCGCCAATCCGAGAAACTGAACGGCCAAAAGAGTCACCGGCTACACTGCCATCAAATTGTTTTAATTTTGAAAGTTCCCAAGTGTTTTTGGCAGGATCAGAAGACAGAATGTAAGCAGAACCAGAAGAGCTACCGTTGGGATCAGCTTGATAAGCCCCAATTAAAACATCATCTCGGTCATCAGTATCTTGGTTACCTATAGAAGAAACTGAAAAGCCAAAATAGTCATTAGCTGCCCTGCCATCAAATTGTTTTAGAAGTTAACCTGCGGTTGCGATTTTGTTTTCATCAATCATCCCGGGAGCGGTAGATGACGAATAGATGTAAGCAGAACCAGAAGAGCTACCGTTGGGATCAGCTTTATAAGCCCCAATTAAAACATCTTCTTTGCCATCAAGTGGA
>JAPLVJ010000004.1 GCA_026397155.1 Candidatus Berkelbacteria bacterium
CAGGAAAGTGAAACTACTTATTCCCTTTTCAGTATCGCCGCTATTGACACCAATAACGCTTGGGCGGTGGGAGGAGCATACAACCTTGGCACCGTCTCTATTTTTAAAACTACCAATGGCGGAACTACATGGACACCGCAAACAAGCGGAATTCCAACCGCTCTTTATTCAATAAGCGCGATTGACGCCAACACCGCTTGGGTAGCGGGCGCAGGTGGCGTAATTTTAAAAACTATCAATGGCGGCACTACTTGGACGTCGCAGGAAAGTGAAACTACTTATTCCCTTTTCAGTATCGCCGCTATTGACACCAATAACGCTTGGGCGGTGGGAGGAGAATTTTACCCTGGTACCGTCTCTATTTTAAAAACTATCGATGGCGGCACTACTTGGACGCCGCAGACAAGTACAACTACTTACTCTCTTTTCAGTATTGGCGCTTTGGACGCTAATAATGTTTGGATAGTAGGAGAATATGCTTCAATCCTTCACTATCACTCTCCCGCCAACGCCACTGCCACCAAACTTTTAGTTAAACTACCCGGTCAATCTTTTGCTGACGGAGTTGGTGTTTATGGTACTCCTTCTGCTGTTAGGGCAGGAGAGAATGCTAACGCCACTATCTATGCGGTGGATAATAACAATGTCTTAGATAAAGGTAATGCCTCCTGGGCAGGTTTTACCACTACTGATCCAAATGATGCCAATCCAGCACCAATACAACTAACCCAGGGGGGGACTTGCGTACAAGCAGATCGGTACAACAAATTTTGTCTTTCACACTGCCGGCACTTGGACTGTTACTACCTCTGATACTTACGGAGTATTATCATCTGGCACATCATCTTCACTAACCGTCACCCCCGGTTCTCCTAATAATTTATATTTCAAACAAACCTCAAATGGCAATGCCGGCCAGTATCTTCAATATCAAATTGGTTTGAAAGATCTTTACGGCAATGTAACGACTGCTGAAAGTGATATTGTTGTTAATCTATCAAGCACAAGCAAGAACGGATATTTTACCACTTCACCACCCGGCGAACCTTCAAAAACTTTGAATGTGACTATTCCAAACGGCCAGCAAACCGCGACGGTCTGGTATGTTGATTATGATGTCGGAAATCCAGTAACTACCGCGAGTGCTAATTCTTTAACTTCTACCTCGTATACTGCCAGCATTACCCCGGGTGCAGTTACACCGGCTTCGCCAGTTACTTTTCCAAAAAATTCCGCCGTTGTCAACGAAACAGTAGGGCTATCTGTAACTTTGCAAGACTATCTTGGTCATACGGTCTCCGGCAAAACTGTAGAAGTGACCTCATCGCGCGGCAATGTTGATTCTATCACAGGTGGTCCAAATCAATTTTCTATTAATTCAGAAAAAACAGGTAATTTAACTTTGCGAGTAAAAGATGCCACAGATAATATTTATCTTTCTACGGTTCCCTCATTGACTTATACGCCGGGACCGCTCTCTGTAGTTCGACTTTCCGATTTTCCCGCTTCTCAAACCGCCGGAGAACCTTTAAATCTGACTGTTTCGTTGTTTGACCATTATGGTAATTTGAAAAATGACACGAGAAACACAATATCGTTTTTATCAAGCGATTCTCAATCTGTTTTGCCTTCTGACTACACTCTTAACCCCAGTGATCACGCCAGCCGTAAATTCCAAAACATAATTTTAAAAACTTCCGGCGATCAGACAATTTCAGTAACCGAAAAAACAACTAATGTTTCGGGGCAGGCAAAGATCACAATTACACCTACTACGCCATCCGCTACTGCATCATATCTTAAAAGTGATAAAACATTCATAAAACCAAACGGCTCTGATAAAGCTGTTATTTCTGTAGTTGTAACCGATGAATTTAGAAATGGATTAGCCAACAAGAACACACAACTCTTTTCTAACCGCGCTGAAGATAAAATCGAAACTTATCAAGCTGTTACCAACGAAAAAGGCGAAGCCTATTATGGTATTACTTCAACTAAA
>JAPLVJ010000005.1 GCA_026397155.1 Candidatus Berkelbacteria bacterium
AGTTGTGGTGTTCAAAAACTAAATAAGCATAGCATAAAAAAAACGCCCGGTCAATAGGATTCTTATGGTTCCTATGACCGGGTCTTTATTTCATATCCGACGGCCTCGGCCTGGTTGCTTTGGTCGTTGGTTTTTCTTCTTTCTCTGGTGGCTTTTTCTGGCACTACCACCAACATTTCTGGGCTTTGGCTTTCTTCCGAAGCCGTTTTGTTGGGCCTGAATGGCCTCTTTGGCTCGTACTTTGGCTGCCTCCATCTGGACATTGGTCGAACCAGCTGGCGGCCCACCCAGTACTACCTCTTGAGGACCATTGTTACTGTCAGTCTCCACTGGACCCTTTGGAATGGGTTCATGCGGAGGGCGGAATCTTACCTCGATCGGCTCAAGGCCGATCACTGATTCTCCCGCGTTAGCTTTTCCGATCACCGCTTGTGCGGCGACCACTCTTTCTGGCGACCCCGTCCGGATCGTCCTTCAGCTTGTAGGTCCAGCCTGCGTCGTACGCGATCTCAAACGCCTCGCTAGCAGACTTGATCTTGCCGGACTTGACAGCCTTGCAGAGCTCTGCGAAGACATACACCCCGCTATTTCTGTCTTTGTGGTGTATGCCATAGCCCCTGCTCTCGGCGAGAGTCTCGAGCTCCATGGCCGTCTTCTGATCGAAGGGCTCAGCGCCTTCCCACGGACTGGTCCAGCCAAGGGCATCGGCCTCGCTGTAGACCTCTTCGGGTGTTGCCACTCCATCAACCACCTTGTTGACGAGGTAGTAGTCACCCCGGATGGTCCTACCTTCAGGGCCACCAGGGATAGGCACTTCCTTGTTTGCCCAGTCGATGAACACGCCCGCATCGCGGGCGATTTTCTCGACGGCTCGACGAGCCTCCAATCTCCTGACACCCAGCTCGACCCTGTTCGCTGCCGCGGACTGGGCAAGCTCGACGATATCCACATCCGCTGGCGGTGTCGGCTTAGCCGGCCCTCCAGCTTCCTGCTTGATGACCGGCGGTGGTGCCGCGACGACGGGCGGGGCCGCCTGTTCCAACCCCGGCAAGGGTGCGGCGACAGGTGGAGATTCGGGAGGCGGCGCTAGGTGCTTGGTCGCCTCGAGCTCACTTGGCTCATACCAGGCGGGAGTCCCGACCGGGTTCAGTCGATACTGCCTATCGGGCAACCTGCCTTCTACCTTCCAGGCGTCCAACTGCTCCACGGTTGCGGGACCCCAGGTCTCACTACTTCCTATGATATTCACGAAGTACTGATCCATCTGAATACCTCCATTCGAGCCATACCCTGTCTGGGTTAGATGGCTAACAACGCACAAACGAATATAATCTTGAGCTAACCGTGCGGCCGCTCTAAGACCATAACTGAACTGGACTAGCATCCTTATAGTTCAGGTTGCAAAGAATGAGGTGGATTCCTGAGGAAGAAAACTACGAGGTATAATATCTTAATGTTCTTCGCATAAAGCGAAGACATATTTTAGCACAATAAACCTAAAATGTCAATATTTTTAAGCCTCTATTTTTTCTTTTCTTTTTCTATTGGAAGCAAGTAAGTTCCATCTAACCCTAGTTCGTTATTTTGCATTCTGCAGACAAAATACTTTTTCTCTCCATGAGTAACAATTTTCTCTGTGTGGGTTTCTATAGTATAACCACCATTGGTACTATAAGGATATCCATGATTCGGGATCCAGTTTGCGATTGAAGCTGGACGCAAAACTTTAGGTAAAACTGTATATGTTTCTTTACCTATCTTGAGTCTCTCTGGCACTACTCTTGGCTTTAGTTTTTCAGATGAAGAGGTAAATCCCTTAACCTGCGGTCTTTTGGGCGGTTCATATTTCAGAGGTTCTTTTGGAGAAGATTGTTTGGTTCTCATATCCTTAACAAGCTCTCGGGCTTCTTCTTTGGTGGTAGTATCCCCAGACGAACTAATTACAACTCTTTCTTGTCTTCCTTCCTGTTCTCTTTCCTCCGGTCTTCTTAGGAAATCAGGTATTTCAGGCACTTCAAGCCCTTCTTCTCTCTCAGGCTCCTCTGGCTCATTTTGCGGTATCAAATAAGTAACATCATCGGAAAAAAGTGGTTCATTCCCATAATTCCGTAATCTACACTTATAGTATTTTTTACCTTGACTGTTTGTAACAACTCCCTCAACAGTACCTTCAATCATATAATTATTGTAAGGACCACTGGTAATTATGTAATCGGCGAATTTATAGCCCGGTGTTGGTTCCCAATTAAAAGTAGAATCTGGACGCAAGTCTTCGTTTAACAACTGATATTTTGTTCCATCGATTTCAATCTCTGTGCTAATGGAAGACAAACTTTCTCTTTGTTCATTGGCGTCGGACAATTTTACTGTCTCTGCACTTTCTAATTCTGGCTCTGGCCGCAAGACGCCACCACCTGTCTTAGAAACTTGACCTGACGCTTCTCCAACTTGCATTCCTTGAACAGATCCTACAAAAGGTCCAGCTGTTTTTCTAGCTAGAACATCATTAGCTGCCCAGCCAAAAAATCCTTCAGCATATCCTATTAAATTAGTTCCCATCGTATGACCAACAGATCCATGAACATCTACAAGTTGTAACGATCCAGCATTGTGCAACCTACCCAATGCTGCTAAATCGTCTCCTTTATTGTATATAAATTCTGAATGAAATAAATGCTGGTGAACCGTGTGTTTATCATTAAGCATTGATGCCATTTCCAAAACACTTTTTTCTTGAGCAGATAAATCAGAACTATGATGCAATAGATTCATTGAACCGTGCTGAACAGCACTAATATTAGAAGAATCAACATGTCCACCATGATGACCAATGATTGCTGCTGCTTTGCTATGTAAATGGTCTAAATCTTGAGCAACGCTGGTAATTCCATGAAGATGTAGGAATAAGGCAGCAGCTCCACCAGTTGCAAGTTTAGCTGCTAATCTTTTCATACCCCATCTTCTTTTTGAACCAGCCAGTCTATCTACGTCCTCGCGACTTTGATCTAAAGCAGATAATATTTCATTCTTTCTTCCTTCATCTACTGTTTTTAACTCTTTGCGCATTTCTGATCTTTGTTTCCAGGCATCAACTAAATGACGCTCTTTAACAAATTGCAAAAAATCCAGAGTGGCATCAACAATCACTGGTGAAAGCATAACCATTGCTGCTGGTGGTGCCATTCCAAGTAGACCAGCTGCGCCCGCAACATAAAGCCCACCCTTTGCTCCAAATTTAAGAGTACGCAAAAATCTATTTTCCTCAAAAGCTCTGGTTACAGGCAGATCAATATTCTTACCCACCCATTGCAGCATTTTTTCCGTAGTCTGGGACTTTCCGCCTTCTCCTCTATTCCAGAGCCATCCTTTTCCGATTAATGTTGTAGCTAAACGCCCCATTGCCTCAAAACGAGTGCCGTAAATTTTCTTGGCTTCCAAATATTCTTGATATCTCTCGTCTTCAACTAACTTTTTCCTTGCCTCTGTTAAATGTTCCGGAGGTAAAACTTCAGTTCTTCTTGATTCCGCTGGTCGCTGATCTTCACGCCCCCAAAGATCAGGTGGAGCTGCCGTAGGTCTTTCTGGTGTTAAAATCTCTGTCATGTATCCTCACTTAACCATTTGGGCTTTTTTAGCCATTTCCATTTTATATAATAATACTTCTTCAGTAAAAAGTGACTGATAATCAATGCCTTTTGATTTTAGAAAATCATCAACTACCTTGGCATCTTCTTTGTCAATCAATTTAAAAAATTCCTCTTTATCCTTTTCGTTTAACTTACTGGCGATAACGATTAAGAGGCGGTTTTGCACAGTTTCCATTGCTTTTTCATAAAGCTCTTTTTTCTCCGCGTCTGGAAGGTGATTAAGTTCCATTAGATCCAATAAATCTTTTTTTATAACATCATCTACGGTAAACTTCATTTTTCCTCCACGATTCCTTAATTTTATTTTCATTATATCATATCAAAACAATATGAAAAGGACCGCAAGTCCTTTTCGATTTGGACTGCGGTCCTTCATTTCAATGTGTGATGCCTAGAGGCCCTTGTTCAAGCTCTATGGCTTGTTAGAACCTCTAGGTCAGATCCTTACGGTGGCCCAACTGTGATAGGGCCGCCCGGCGATGCCGTGACTACCGGCGGAGGTACGACTACCTGCGTGGATGCCACAACAACCGGGGGTGCAACTATCGTCGCTGGTGCCGATGTGACTACAGGTCCCAGAACGGAACCTACCACCAGTAGCGGCGCAATTCCCGGCGCATTCGGACCAGGGACGAGTCTGAGCTGCGGCTCAGCTGGCTGAGTGCCAGAACCATTGCCGCAGATCGGGATCTGCACCTGGAATTCGCACTCTCCGGGATCCAGATACATAACGATTGTGTCGCCGTCATTGACGACGATCGGGTTCTCTGTCTTGCGAGAACCCTGTTTGCAGCCTGCGAACCCTTGAAGGGGCTCGCCACCAATCATCACTTGCGTGTGCGGCGCACAAGCGATTGTCATGGCATACCACCCAGCACGTGGAACCATGAACATGCCGTGGATAATCCAGGTGGCGTAGCCGCCACCAAGATATCCGAATGACCCGAATGCGTCCGTACCGTGGAAAAAGAGCCACTCCCACCCACGGATTTGCGCGACCTGAGGAAGCAGATTGCGTGGTCTCGAACCATTGAATAGCATCTTATCACCTCGTCGTTGAATTGGAACCTACGCAGGAATCGGTATGCCAGCGTGCGCGGACACAGAAGCTGTTCCAGAACCACCGCCTCCCCATATTGACGGTGGCGCACCTGTTGGGTGCGGTCCTTGCCACGGTCCTCCTGGCACCAAGCCTGATTCTGTTGGCGCTGTCGGACATGGTCTTCGTTGCGACATTAGGATCATCGCGAGAAGAAGCAGCCCAAGAATCGCCCACGCAAACCACGGTACGCTCTTCAGCCACGGCCAGATGTTGAAATCCGGCCCATGAGTTGGAGTTGGTCGTGACGAGGACCTTAACGCGGGATGTCGATGCGCACGCGTCGGGCTGGAAGTGTGGTGGTGACGATTTGCCCAGTGATTACTTGTGTGGGCTTTACGCCACTTTTCCACGCTCATGATACGCCCCTCATGGTTGTCAGCCTTCTTCTCAAGGGACGTAATACGACCTTCGTGGTCAACGAGCGTAGATTGAACCTTTGATAGGTCCTGCTGAGAAACCATGGGAGCTACTGGATTTGTAGTATCCCCCAGCACTGGAGGCGGTGGGTTACCAGTCCCACCTGGTGGAGGCGGAGGTTGGGGGGTTTCCCACCCTGGGTTACTTCCAAGTTTGACATCAACTACCTCAGCATACGCCGCTGAGGTGAAGTAGGCCGCCACCGCCAGTAAGGCGGCGACGACCCAGAACATTCTGTGACGACACATTTGTCGTCACCACCTTTCTTTTCGGCAGTGGCGGCCGTTCTGGAAGCCACCAAGCCTTATTTAACTACTACGAACAGATTTAGAGTTTCCTGTCCGCAGCAGTCCTCACTAAACGCTCGATCTGACCATGATTTTTTGATTCTGCGCGCCTATCCTGAAAAATTTTTCAACCTCTGGCGCGCTAAATCGTTATCTTATGTCGAGTGTCCAGAAAGGACCACTGTGGTACAGACAAACCCTCTGTCGCATTAGTTTCTCATTTTTAATTTGCAAAAACGAGATATAATAGCATGAAAAATACCTTTTGTCAAGATTATATCAGCCAATTTTAAATTATAAATTACGAATTTTAATTTAATTTTGAAACTCTAATTTTAAAACAAAGACAATTTAGTTTATAATAAAAATTAGATGACAAAAATTCAAAATAAAAATTTTGATCTAGAAGAAAGAACTGCAAGGTTTGGTGAGAGTGTTATAGATTTTTGCAAAACCATAAAAGAAACTATGATTATAAAACCAATTATCGCTCAACTGATCAGGTCGTCAACGAGTATTGGCGCAAACTATATGGAAGCAAATGGCGCAAGTTCTAAAAAAGATTTCGGAAACAAAATTTATATTTGCAAAAAAGAAAGTTTGGAAACAAAGCATTGGTTAAGAATGTTATTAAAATGTTTGCCAGAAACACAAACTAAAATTAAAAGATTATGGAACGAGTGTCAAGAATTAACCTTAATTTTTTCAAAAATTTCTCTCTCACTAAAGAAGTAGTTTTTAAATTATTGAATT
The DNA here is from genome assembly GCA_026397155.1 of Candidatus Berkelbacteria bacterium. GTDB lineage: Bacteria > Patescibacteriota > UBA1384 > JAPLVJ01 > JAPLVJ01 > JAPLVJ01. The sequence continues at coordinate 6,207 of JAPLVJ010000005.1, forward strand.
AATAATTGAATTGTAATTTAGACTTAAAAATTTAAAATTCCTATCACCCATTTATGATTTGCTTCAACAAATTCTGTATGAAATAAAGATTATGAATTGTCAAAAGCCGATGACACAGTATTTCTTTTTCTTTTATTAGGTGATGTAAATATCCGCGGGAAAAATTATTTTTACATGTGTAACAGCTACAATTTTTGTCAATTGGATTTTTGTCAGTTTTCAATTCTGATTTTAAGAGATTTAATTTTAAATTTTTCGTTTGGAAAACGACCCCATGTCTTGCAAGTCTTGTTGGTAAAACACAATCAAACATGTCGATCCCTAATTTTGTCGCTGTTATTAAATCTTCTGGATCACCAACGCCCATCAAATACCGCGGTTTATCTTTTGGTAAAATTTTATCTAAATGTCGTATAATTTTCCACTCTTCTTTTTTTGGCTCTCCTACTGCTAGTCCACCAATAGCATATCCGTCAAAATTTAATTTTATTAACTCTCTGGCGCAATATTCGCGTAAGTCAGAAAAAGTACTTCCTTGAACAATACCAAATAATGCAGGTCTATCCTTGCTTGTCAGCTTATCTAACCTCTCTCTTGATCTTCTTGCCCAAGCTAAGGTTAATCTCACTGCGCGCTCTGCTTCTTTATAAGAACATGGATATGTCGCACAATAGTCCAAGGGCATCATAATATCTGCCCCCAGAGCGTACTGGATGTCAATCACTTTTTCTGAAGTTAGAAAATGTTTCGAGCCATCGATATGAGAACTAAACTCTACTCCATCCTCTTTTATCTTCCTCATTTTTGCCAAACTAAAAACTTGGAATCCACCAGAATCAGTTAGTAGTGGCTTGTCCCAATTCATAAATTGATGAAGCCCGTTCATCTTTTTAATATTTTTTTCACCAGGCCTTAAGTAAAGATGATAAGTATTGGCTAAAATAATTTCAGTACCAAGATTAAAGGCTGGCGTAGAAAAACTGCCGTGTAAGGTAGTGATCTTGCCAATTCGAAAACTAGATTTTCTCGAGTTCTTTAATATTTGAAACTTTAGCATTAATTTTCAATTTACAATTTCTAATTTACAATCAATTTACAGTGATTCATTGATACATTGAAAATTCAATGAAAATTGAGAATTAAAAATTGATAACTTACTTAAGCTCTACAGTCGCGCCTGCATCCTCAAATTTTTTCTTAGCAGTTTCTGCCTCTTCTTTTGATACATCTTCCAAAACTGTCTTTGGAGCAGCTTCGACAAAGTCCTTGGCATCCTTCAGACCGAGATCAGGCTTGATCTCTCTAACAGCCTTGATGGCACCAATTTTATTAGATCCAGCGGAAGTAAGTACAACTGTGAATTTTGACTTTTCTTCAACTGTCGGTACTCCAGCACTGGGCGCAGCTCCAACACCTGTTGCGGGCATAGCCATAGCGCCAGCTTGTACACCAAATCTTTCTTCGAGCGCTTTTACAAGTTCAGCTAAATCAGCAACAGACAAAGATTCGATTTCTTTGATCAAATCCTTAAATTTACCTGATGGAGCGGGTTTTTCTACGGGTTTTACTTTTTCTTTTTCTTCGGTTTTTTGTTCTACTTCTTTAGTTTCTTCAACTTTTTTCTTTTCTTTAGCTTGATCCTTTTCTTCGGTCATTTTATCTCCTTAATTTTAAAATTATTTGTTTATCTGCGAATGAAGAATATTAATTAACACTCTTGGATTATAAGTCAGCGAATTTAATAATCTATATCTTGGTGCATTGATTGCTCTGATTAATCGAGCATAAAGCTCCTGGCGACCTGGTAGTAATGCTAAAGCTTTTATTTTGTCTGGGGTAACAAATTTGCCATCCGTAAGTGCGCCTAGAATCTCTAATTTATCGTTTTCCTTTGTAAAATTGTAAATGATTTTGGCTGGTTCTATTTCATCCTCAATAGAGAAAGCTAAGGCTAGAGGTTCATCTAAAATTTCTGATGGAATCTCGATTTTTTTACCTTTTAAGGCAAGATTAAAAATTCTATTCTTGATTACTTTATAATTAATCCCTTTTTTTAGTAATTCATCTTTTAGCTCAAAAAGATTTTTTGTTTTTAAACCAGAAAATTTAGTTAAAATAATTGATTTAACTTTTTTTAAACTTTCTTCATAGGATTTAAGAAGTTGCTCTTTTTGCTCTCTTGTTTTTGGCATTAAAAAGCTCCTTGCCGATTCATAAACAAAGAGGGTTATAAACAATTCCTCGGCAGGACTTATTCACGTAACGCCTACTGTCTATGGAACGACCTATTCAATATATCAGGATAACAATTATTTGTCAATGACCCCAGTGATCAATTAGTCATTATCGTCAGATCTGTGCCAACCTCATACCAGGTGATACTGTTTCCTCCATCATTTTTAAGTGCATCGACATCTGTTTCCATTAATGCATTTAATTCATAAGTGGTTCCGGTCGTAGCATAGCGGTACCTGGCTCCACAACTTGTTGTATATTTTGTTCCACTTTCGTCAATATAATTCATCTGCTTACCATGCAATGGATCTTTAGGCATTACACTTATATACGGAGTAAGTGGCGTCTTTATAATAGTAAGATCCCAGTCGCTATTTGTTGGGGCACATGATCTGTAACTTTCATAAATAGTATTTGCTATCCCTGGATAGCTTCCTTTTACCTCATAATACATTTCCAGAGCCGCTCTAATGGAATCAACATCTGCTTTTCTTCTAGCATCTCGACTGCGCGCCCTAGCTTCTGAAAGATTAACCATAATTAATGTTGTTAGAATACCAATAATAAAAATAACGACCATTAGCTCTATCAGTGTGAAACTTTTGGATTTTTTTAGCATTTATCCTCCATATTTATGGACAATCTAATGTACCGGCGGGCTGTTCGTTGACCATAACGCCGGCGGAACTGATGTGTTCAACGTTTGCTCCTTTTATGTTGTAGAAATAAAGCCTGTCATTACCCGAACCTGGATTTGGTCTTAAACTAACCTCAATTACATTTCCTTCTCCCAAGTTTGCCCCAACTCCTGTACATACACCAGCAGTACATGACCAATCCTCCCAGTCATAAACAGTGTTTGGACAAGGTGACGTGGGCCAGGTAGGTATATAGGTTGGGACAAATGCTGGGGCAATGTTTCTCAACACATCTGGGGCATATAACCCCTCTTTACTGGCATACATATCGGCGGCATTGGCAATAGTCTTAAAATCAGCCAACATCTTGGCATATCTGGCGCTTGAACGGGCAGAAGAAACTTTAACAATAATTATTGTTGCTAAAATACCAATGATAAAAATGACAGTTAAAAGCTCAATAATTGTAAAACCCTTTATTTTCTTAGACATATTTCCTCCCTATATCTTCTTTTTAATTGGTCAAAACATAACAATATTTGCCCAAAGTATAAGTGGAGTTCACGGCCAAATAATATTCCGCATACGACCTGGTGAGGTCAGAATCTTGCGGCGCGTGGACTCTGGTTATCTCGTTTCTTGCTGGATCATTTACATTCTCTAATCGAGCAGCCAGAAGATAATTTTTACCATCGCTCCAATATTGATAAGATCCTGCGCTTCCGGGGACATCATTGGTCTCATTACCGAATGGCCAGTAACATTTATCAACTGGGTCATGAGGTTCAGAAGCTAAATAAGAACCGGCCCACTCATAACCTAGTGTCTGGTACAATGCACCACCACAAGGTGCTCCAGAACCATCATTGGTAGAGTTATTTGGAATCCAATTACAAGTTTTGTGCCAACAACCTGCTACACCTGCACCACCCGAAGGAGTTTTTGGATAACTGCCTGTCTTATAATAAAACATCTCAATCGCGGTCTGAAGGGATTTCAAATCCGCTTTTCTTTTTGCATCTCGTGCTCTTCTTCTTGAAGACGACATATTGGCAACAATTAAAGTCGTTAAGATAACGATAATAAAAATTACAGTTAAAAGTTCTATTAGTGTGAAGCTTTTTGATTTTTTAACCATTGATCCCTCCAAAACTCGAGAACAATTACATTACTTCTATTTTAACACTAGGACCCATAGTTGTGCAAATGGCAATAGAAATGGGATTATATTGCTTTAAAACTTCAAGTAATGCATTATAATTTTCAATCAGTTTTTGTTTTTCCCAAGACGCTTTGCCGATAATCTGGTGGACTATTCCTTGTGCATCAGCTTTATATTCAACCTGTCCTGATTTGATTTTTTTAATTAATTCTTCTGGATTTTCGGTTACAGTACCAGCTTTTGGTGTTGGCATCTTGCCTTTAGGGCCTAAAATTTTGGCCACTTTAATAAGTAAGGGCATATCCTGTGGTTTTGCGACCAAAATATCAAAATCCAATTTACTTTTTTGGATCTCTGAAAGCATATTTTCATTAAAAATAGCTACTTTTGGTTCTTTACCAGCACCATGAGGTAGATTAACCATACCGCGCACAGTTTGGCCTGCTTTTAATTTTAGCTTA
>JAPLVJ010000019.1 GCA_026397155.1 Candidatus Berkelbacteria bacterium
ATGAGCTCCACCCCTTTACTAAATGGGTAAATTTTGTTATATTTTGGTGTAGGCTCTTTTGCCCCTGTAGCTCAATGGATAGAGCGCTTCGCTTCGGACGAAGAGGTTGGGGGTTCGAATCCTCCCAGGGGCGAATATTATGATGGATAAATTACAAAACTTCAACCAGATTTTAAGCCCAAATCCTTCCTTTTCGTTTGGATTTCTCTTGCCATTCATCATATTCTTTGGTTTAATGTTGTTATTGGGTGTCATCATACCCATCCTGATCAAGAAAAGATTTAAAAAATCTCCTCCTTATAGAAAATTGGGCGAAAAAATTCAAAGCCCGATTTTAACCTTTTCTATTATCGGATTTATCCTTATCTTTTTTGGCTGGCAGGCCATACCCTATCTTTCTTCGAGAATTTTGCTTATACTGTTGCAGTTGGCTTTTGTTTGCTGGTTAATATATTTTCTTGTATATCTCTTAAAAATATTTCCCAAAGAAATAGCTAACTGGCACGAAGAACTGCACAAAATGAAATATCTTAAAAAAGGAGCTAGAAAGTGAAGCAAGAAGAAATGAAAGATTTTGTTAAATCAATTCCAGCACTGATTCCATTTAAAGCTGGCGAAGTTGTCGAGGTTGAAGTTTTAAACAAAAACAGGAGCGTTGTTTTGGTTGATATTCTAGGTTTAACAGAGGGTATTATCCCGTTTAAGGAATGGGGTGAAGAAGGAATAAGTATTAAACCAGGTGATAAAACAATTGCTTATGTAATGCTGATGGAAAATGATAGAGGCAGGATGGTTCTTTCTTTACGAAGGGCTGATCAGCAAAGGGTAAATATCAGCATGAATCAGAAATATCAAGATAAGGAAACAATGACAGTCAGGTGCGTTGAAGCAAATAAAGGCGGTGTTTTATGTGAACTCGGGGCAACAAAAGGGTTTTTGCCAGTATCACAGCTTTCTTCAGCTCACTACCCCAGAGTTGCAGGCGATAGAGATAAAATTTTAGCTAAGTTACAAGAAATAATCGGCGAAAGCTTGAAAGTTAAAATTATTGGTTTTGATAATAAAACAAATAGTCCGATTTTTTCTGAAAAATCAGCTCAAGTAGATCGGGCAGCTGACATCAAAGTCGGAGAGGTTTTAGAAGGGATTGTTTCCGGGGTGACTGATTTTGGCATTTTTGTTAATTTGGGAGAATTCGATGGTTTGGTTCACATTTCCGAGGCTTCGTGGAGCCACATTAGTGATTTATCTAAATTGGTCAAAGTGGGCGAAAAGGTTAAAGTTAAAGTAATTGAAGTAGAGAATGGCCGCGTTTTTCTTTCTCTAAAAAGATTGTCAGAAGATCCGTTTGTTGAAGTAATTAAAAAATACAAAGAAGGTGATGTTGTTGAAGGTAAAGTTACTCGAATTGTTCCGTTTGGCGCGTTTGTTCAGTTGGGTAACATTGAAGGGTTGGCTAAATTAATGGATTTGTCCGATAAAAGAATTATTGATCCAAAAGAAGTAGTAGAAGAAGGTAAAGAATATAAATTTAAAGTAATCAGAATAGATAAAGAGGGAAGAAAAATCAACTTAAGCTTAAAAGAGGTCGAAGTAAAAAAACCCAAAACAAAACCCAAAACAAAAGCAAGGAAATAATGGAAATTACTTGGTTTGGACAGGCGTGTTTTTCAATCAAATCAAGGGAAGCAAGAATTGTTACAGACCCTTTTAATGATAAATATGGTCTAAAGGTGCCAAAGGGGTTGAAAGCAGATATTGTTACTGTTTCTCATGAGCATTTTGATCATAATAATGTTGCAATTGTGGAAACTGCAACCCAAGGACAAAAACCATTTATTGTCAGGGGCCCGGGAGAATATGAGGCAAATGGTATTGAGATTGTTGGCGTTCCCAGTTTTCACGATAACTCTCAAGGACAAGAAAGAGGTACAAATACGATTTATGTTTTTAAATTAGAAGAAATGGGCGTTTGTCATCTTGGGGATCTTGGGCATACATTGAGCGATGAAGAGCTTGAAAAACTAAATCAGGTCAATATTTTACTTATACCAGTTGGCGGAATTTACACTTTAAATGCCGAGAAAGCAGCTGAAGTAATTAATCAAATTGAGCCAGAAATTGTTATCCCAATGCATTATCAAATTGAAGGGCTTGTTCTTAAAAATCCAATTGATCCGGTTGATAAATTCCTAAAAGAAGTCGGCGCGGAAGGAATCCCTCAAGAGGTTTTGAAAATTTCTAGAAACGAATTGCCTAGCGAAGAAAGAAAAGTGGTTGTTCTAAAAAATAGGAATTAAAATGCTTGAGGCAAACCTTGCTCCTGAAGTAAAAAAAACAGTTAAGTTGCTTAAAAAATCAAAAAGAGTGTTAATCTTTACTCATCAAGATACTGACGGTGATGCTTTAGGGAGTTTGCTCGGTTTAACATTTGTTTTGCAAAAACTGGGTGTAGAAGTTCATCCAATTTTGACTGAAAAAGTGCAGTCAAATTTTTCGTTTTTGCCTGGTCTAGATATACTTGAAGGAAAAATAGTCAGCAAAGTTGATTTGATAGTATTTCTCGACATACCTGATTTTAGAAGAATTGAGTTTTTAGAAAAAGTTAAGCCAATGGTTAAAAAAATCCCCTCAATTTTAATTGACCATCATCCAAGGGGCGATCTTTTTCAACTTTGCACCTATAAGATTCAAAGCGAAGATGTTTCATCAACTTCAGAACTTTTATATTACCTTATTTGCGAACTTGGTGTTGAAATTGATAAAAAAATAGCCACCGCACTTCTAACTGGAATTTTTACTGATACATGCAGTTTCCAAAATCCCAATACCAGAGCAGAAAGTTTTGAAATTGCCTCTGTTTTGCTTTCAGCCGGAGCCAGGATTGAAAAAATTGCCGCCAGTGTTTTTCACAATAAAACACCTAGTGTTTTAAAGCTCTGGGGTAAGGCTATGGCAAAAATTTGGAAAAATGAGAAATATAATTTTATGATTACTGTTTTGACAGATCAGGATTTTAAAGAATGCCAAATTGACAAAGAAGGAGCAGAGGGCGTAGCAAATTTTCTTAATTTAACTGCGAATCCATTGGTCAATGGAATCTTGTTTTTGGTAGAGCAAGATGGTAAAATAAAGGGCAGTTTAAGAACACAAAAAGACAATGTTGATCTTTCCCAATTAGCGCGAATTTTGGGAGGAGGCGGTCACAAAAAAGCAGCTGGTTTTTTGATTGACGGAAAGTTAAAGCTCGTTAACAACAATTGGCAGGTAATATAAACGCCCGAGTGGTGAAATGGTATACACGCAACACTTAAAATGTTGTGGCCTTAAACGGCCGTGTCGGTTCGAGTCCGACCTCGGGCATTAGAGCTAAAAACAGAAACTTAAACTAGTTTCTGTTTTAATTAACCTCTTTAATTACATGAATCAGCATTAAATCAGTTTAAGGCAGTAGATTTATTAGTGTATTCCACCCTGATGATTAATCACCCAGGTGGAATATTTAAATATTTGTATAGAAGTTTACACATTGACAAGCAGAGAGAGAGAGAGAGTTAAATGAGGTTGGGTCAAGAATATTATTAAGGAGATTAATTATGCCAGAAAAATTTGAGAGCGGTGAGTCACTGCAAAGACGTAAGATTGAAAGTGCCCAAGATTTAACCGAAGACGAATTACGAGCATTCAAATCTTATCTTGAAGAAACAGGTGCTCAAAAATACGATCATTATCGCAGATGGTTATTTGATTCGCTTGGCGTTGAGATGCAGGTTTCTGGAGATGATCCAGAGATTGTTACTACCAAAAGATCTCAGATTATAGATGATATTGAAGCAAGAATACGTAGTGAAATAGGAGAAATTCATATCAAGGAAAAGCATAGATAGGGATGGTTATATAATAGTTTACAAAAAATACAAAACCATTTAGTGCATCCCACTCTTGTGGTATATCACACGGCTGGGATATTTTTGTTCTTGTTGTTGTAATTTTAGATAGGGTACATTTATTGATTTCTCTTGAGTGGTCGTAAACTGATATAATAGAAATATGATAAAAGCTATTATTTTCGATATGAATGGTATCATCATTAATGATGAACATATTCATGAACTCGCCACACGAAATGTTTTAAAGGAAATAGGATATGCACTATCACATCAAGATAACTCGCAGTTTTTTGTTGGAAAGAGGGATGCGGAAGGATTTCAAGAAGGTAAGCCTGATCCTGAACCTTATCTTGTGACAGCCAAGAAGCTTAAAGTAAAACCAAGTGAATGTGTAGTTATAGAAGATTCGCCAAGCGGAATACAATCTGCTAAATCAGCTGGCATGTATTGTATTGGTGTTACTACAACGTATGATAAAAAATTTTTATCCCATGCAGATTCTATTGTTGATAATTTTGGAGAAATAAACAATTTAATACGAAGTAATATAATTAACCGACCATAGAATTAGTTTGCTCGATAGATCTTTTTTGACAAATAGTTGTCTAACATTTTTTTGCTTGGCGGAAAAATATTTTCTGGGATTTTGTTGATCTCAAACCACTGCCACTTGGTAATTTCATCTGGTTCCATCACTTTTGGTTTACCAGTAAAATCCTGACACAAAAATCCAATTGTTACAAAATGAGCGTCAGGCACTTTATCGTTTGTAAGACTAATTAGCTTTAACTTATTCTTGTTAATCTCTATACTAGTTTCCTCAAGAGTTTCGCGATAGCAAGTTTGTTCAAAAGTTTCGCCAAAATGCATTTTGCCGCCGGGCATTGTCCAACTACCTTCACCATGCAGTTCTGAATCGGCTTTCTTGGGATCGTGATGCCGCTTACCTAAAAGAACTTTATTATCTTTTAAAATCATTATCCCAAAGCCCACGCCAACTTTTTCTTTATTTTTCATCCTGTCCTCCAGATTTTAATATAAAGCGTATGAGTAGAATTTGCAACCAATTTTTGTGATAAAATAGATTATATATCTAGCACATTATATCCAAAAGACTGGGGGTGGGGACGTGAAGGTGAGTGCCTATTGCGAATCAGTTAAACACCTTATCGTTTCACTGTATGATCTGGTTGTTGCTCAAAATATTGCTGAAGGAGTTGAAAGTAAAGATCAAGCCAAAGAATCTGGTTTCTTTATTTCACTAAGCCGCCGAGGAAGATTTTTAGTTTGGCGGAGTGACACGATTCGGCTTGATATTTATATGAGAAGCAGAGATGGTAAGTTTCCTTTCTGTATCCAGGCGAGAGAAATAGAAGGCGAGGCAATGTTACGGAACTTTAATCTTGTTTTGCATGATAAAACAATGGTACTTAGATAATTTAATTGCCTTGATTTGCCTCATGGAGATTTTGTATCACCCGAAGATCTATTTTGGTTGCAGGAAACCTTGAAAAAGCTAATCAGACAATTAACAGAAAAGACATGAGCCCGGGTAAAAACCTTTGGGCTTTTTTTGTAACAAAAAAAGAGACGCGATGCGTGGCGTCTTCTTTGACTGTGTTTGGAATTGTTTTGGGATGTTTAGTCTATTTGTGGCATCAAGCTGATGAGAAAATATCTGCCTTTACCTCGTTTCTCCATGAGCTTGGCTTTCACCAACCCACTACATAGACTTCGGATTTCCTTTGCCGTGATCGAATTACCATCGGCAATCTCGCTTTGGATGACCCTCATTAGTTCAGAGATAGTAAACTCTTGCCCGGAAAAGTGGCTATGCAATACATCAGTGATTGTTGTTTCGGAGTCAAGGGGAGGATGATCATCAGATCGGCGTTTGGGAATATTCGGAATACTACCAGAGTAGTCAAGAGAAAGGTCAGGATTCCATAACATTCCACTCACCTCCGTGTGATATGTGGTGATATGTGCAATTAGAAAAGATACTACCATGAATTGATAATTTTTTCAAGCGGCTAGGCGTATTTCGCTAGCACATGCTTTGATTTTTTCATTGACTTCTTCTTCGGTCATGCCCGGCAAAGTCCCAATATAGTAAACCGCTTCTGGTTCTTTTGCCCAGAAAGGAATATGAGAAAAATGTCCTTGTTCTAAATCTCTTTCAAGAGCTTCAGTACTGACAGCAAAACTTCCATGATGGCCGTGATTAATTTCAATGAGATCAAAGTCTGGATTTTTTTGGCTTTGTAAGGCTCTATTAGCATCAGAATCAAAGCAAACCTCAAGAGCAACTTTTTTAGCAGGATTGTTTGTTTTTGTTACAGGGATAACATCAATGTCACTTCCTAAAATTATATCCTCGCCTATCAAGCGATATGGTTGTGCTTTTTTACCAGCCATCCGACTACCAAAAACCAAAAAACCTAAAATATAGCCGCGGGCATAATCTTTTTCTAGGAGTTTTCCAAAAACGCCTCTCATTGCATCGATGATTTGTTCTTTATTTGGCTCTTTTGTTTCTATTGGGGTAAGTGTTTCGTTCATATTATCTAATCTTATTGTATCACACTTAAAAAAACGACCTGAGTGGCCGATCTTACTTTAAAAAGGAATGATGATTGTGTTCAGTTTCTGCTGATGCCAAGCAACTGGAGAGCCTTTGGAACTGCAAGAAAAGCATCTGGTGCGTAGCCGTCTGCGCCAATCTCCTTGGCAGATGCTGTTGATGTAGTCCCTGTCGCCAGGGACAGAGGGTTTCCATTCCAGGTGCACTGTTCCCCCGGTTTCACATAGGCGATTGGCCCAGAATTGAACTAGTCTGTTCCAGGCTTCCTTGGGGTCAATCAAGGCGGTGTGCCATGTCTCTGATCGCCTTATCTGGCGAGAGAATGGCTCCGTCTTTGAACTCTTCGAGACCGAATGCGGGTGCAGTGATTGCGGCGATCCGCGGGTACCTCCCCGATTCGATGCCATTGACCAGATCGTCCCATGCAATTGCATCATGAGAGTTGAACTTGACATACTCCGGTCGTTCGGTGGCGACATCGTGGAGTATGTGCAGGCTAGACCGATCATTCCGGAAGCCCTGCTTGATCTCCATAAGTCGCTCCCTGACAGAGGCGATACCCTTGTCAGTCGGCACCCCACCCCCGAACTTCCAGTGCACGGGTCGTGGACTCAAGACCCACGCTGGACATGAGTGTACTACTGTAGTTTCAGTTTCAGGCAATGTGATGTCCTCCCTTTCGTTTTTTTTCACTCAGACACCTAATATCCGATAGGCGATTGCCCTCCTTCCAAAATATCCTGTTTTACTTCAACAGGAATAGCATAATATAGCACCGAAAATTTTCTATGTCAATTTTTCAATTATCTTTTTATACTCCAGAGCGCTTGGACGAATTTTGCGTTTTAATGTTTTGTAATCAACTTCAACTAATCCGAACCTGGGCCAAAAACCTTTATCCCATTCAAAATTATCCAGTAGTGACCAATGCAGATAGCCGTGAACATCAATACCTTCTTTTTTAGCTTTGAAAATATTTTTGATTATTTCTTTAATATACCAAGCGCGGTTTTTGTCTTTGGCATCCGCTAAACCATTTTCTGTAATGTAGATTGGTTTTTTGTATTTTTGTAATTCCTTTAAACAGTAATAAATCCCTTCAGGATAAAGTTCCCAGCCCAAATCTGAAACTTTCAAATTTTCATTTTTGTTGAATCCCCAGTTGATGCGGTTATGCAAATAATAGTTAAGTCCAATGAAATCTTGATATGAGCCTATTTTGTTTAAAATATAATAATTCCAAACCCAATCAGCGCCCTTTTTTAAAAAGCGGTTGAATAATTTATTTTTGTAGGCTTCAAAATAAATATTGTGTTTAGCAATGCCGACTTGCAACCCCGGATTAATTTCTTTGATGATCTCGTAAGCTCTTTTATGGGCTTTAATTAAATTTTTAATTACGCGCCAAGCCAAAAAGATATTTTGTTTTTGAGGTGGCCAATCGCCAACTAAATAAGATTTTGAGGCATAGACATCAGGTTCATTGATTGTAATCCAAAACTTAACGCCCTCTATGGAAGAAACAATTTTTTCAACATAGCGTGCAAAATAATCAATCGAATTTTTGCGAGCAAAACCGCCTTTTTCAGGGAGCCACAAAGGTAAAGTCCAGTGCCAAAGCGTCACAAATGGCTCAATATTTTTTTCTCTTAAACTGTCAATTACTTTTTGATAATGCTTGATTTCTTTTTCGTCGAATTTATTTTCTTCTGGCTCTATGCGCGACCATTCAATTGAAAAGCGGTGGGCATTGTGGCCTAAAGATTTTGCGATTTTAAAATCTTCTTCAAAAAGATGATAATGGTCGCAGGCGCGGCCGGATTTTTCCTTTTCCCATTTGGACCACTGGTTTGTATTATTTCCTTCAACTTGATGTGATGAGGTGGCCGCTCCCCAAAAAAATTTATCTTTCATAATAAATCCTAGTGCATAAAAAGTTTTCGTGCTTCTTCCCAAAATTCAGGATGGTCTTGAGATTTCATCCAATACCACCATTCTGCGCCCCAAAAATAAATTTCCGTAAAACCAGTTCTTTGCGCAAAGACAATATTCTTTTTAAATTGTTTTAAACTCATTGATTTGAATTGTTCTTGAATCGAGGTTTTTAGAAGTTCTTTTCTCGTCCATGGTTCGGCTTGCAGTTCTGAAATAATAATTTGGTCCATGGGTTTTTGGACTAACCACGCTTTTATTGGATAAAAAGCAGGTGGAATAAAACCGCCGTATTTAACATAGCCAGACCACCATTCGGCAACTATTCTATAAATCGAAGTGCCAAGATATTCACCCAAACCATGCGTTCTTGCCCAGGTGCCAAATTCTCCAGAATCAGTAACCATGGTTGGATGATTAGGGTCCAATTTTTCAACCAGATTGATTTCTTTTTTAAGCAATTTTTTATCATGACGAGGGCATTCGCCAAATAAATCCAAAAACGGTTCGTTTTCCACCTGCCAGATTCTTAAAGCAGGACGGTTTTTGTAGTGTAAAACAACAGTTTCTAGATAAGAAAGAAGGGCATTTTCTTCTTCTTGTTTTGATAAATTTTTTGCCCAGGTTGGAGAATGGCATTCAGGCCAGCGGGGCACGCGGCGGCCAATGGCTAAAATTACTGAGGCATTATGCTTTTGGGCCTGGTCCATTTGCCAGTCAAGTTCAGAAAAATCATATTTATCTTTTTGCGGCTGGAGACGATTCCAATAGACGCTAATGCGCAAATTTTTCACACCAAGATCATCTAAGAGAGCAGAGTAGACTTCTTTTGCGTCAAAGCCCAAATATTCTGCTTGCGCCGAGGCAAAAGAAACGCCATAAGTATTTTCTGATGCTGGAGTAAAGTTAAAGAAAAAAAGCGAATACCATGCGGCGACAAGCAAAATTAAGACAATGGCCACCCAAAAAATAATTTGTTTAACCCTCTTTTTCATTTGGTTTTATTATAGCAGATATTGATTTGTTTAGGTTTTTATGTATAATAATCGCGGAGGGATTGCCCTCCTATTTTGGTAAGATGAGAGGGGAGGTGAAATGAATGAAGATCGGTGTTTTCACAGTTGCGTTCGGCGACATGTCATTCGAAAAGGCGCTCGACTACGTCGCCAAGGTCGGCGCTGAGGCCATTGAGATCGGCACGGGGAACTGGCCGGGCACCGCTCACTGCGACGTTGACAAGCTCCTGGCAAGCGATGAAGCGCGCAGAAAATTCCTCAAGGCCGTTGAGTCCCGCGGCCTCGTTATCAGCGCGCTCTCGTGCCACGGGAATCCGCTGCATCCGGACAGGGCGATCGCCGAGGCAAACCATGATGTCTATCGCAAGACCGTGGGGCTGGCACAGAAGCTTGGCGTCAAGCGGGTGGTTACCTTCTCTGGTTGCCCAGGCGATTCACCAAACGCGAAGTACCCGAACTGGGTGACCTGTCCCTGGCCGCCGGACTTCAGCGAGATGCTGAAGTGGCAGTGGGAAGACGTGGTCATCCCATACTGGTGGGAAGAGCAGCGGTTTGCAGCCGAGCATGGCGTTCTGATCTGTCTCGAGATGCACCCAGGGTTTGTGGTCTACAACCCTGAGACGATGCTCAAGCTCCGAAACACGTGCGGCGAAGCAGTCGGCTGCAACTTCGACCCGAGCCATCTGTTCTGGCAGGGCATTGATCCGGTCTACGCGATTCGGAAGCTCGGCGACGCGATCTACCACGTCCACGCGAAGGACTGCAAGATTGACCCGATCAACACGCTCACGAACGGCGTGCTGGACACGAAGAACTACACGGACGAGGTCAACCGGAGCTGGATATTCCGCGCGGTCGGCTACGGGCACGACTACCAGGTCTGGGAGGACATGATCAGCAACCTACGGATGGTGGGCTATGATTGGGTGCTCTCGATCGAGCACGAGGACAGCCTGATGTCGCAGAACGAGGGATTCGAGAAGGCGCTGAACTTCCTGAAGCAGGTCGTGATCAAACAGAAGCCGGGAGTGGCATTCTGGGTGTAGCAATACGCCATGACAATGCAGTACCGGGGCGGGCAAATCTCAAACGCCCGCCCCCTTACCAAGTTCGGGAAGTCAGGAGTTTTTCGGACTTGGAATGCTGAAATGGGGGGTATGCAATGGCTAAGAAAAAGGTTCGCGTAGGCCTAGTCGGTTACATGTTCATGGGTAAGGCGCACAGCCTCGGCTATCGCGATGTGGCGTTCGCGTTTCCGGACGTGAAGGCGGTCCCGGTGATGAAGGAAATCTCCGGCCTTGACGGTGAGGAGGCGCGGATTTATGCCGCCCGCTACGGGTGGGAACGTTCCAGCGTGGGATACGAGCGCGTCTGCGAGGCGAAGGACATTGACCTCGTGGATATCTCCACGGGCAACGATTCACATAGGGAGATATGTCTTGCCGCCGCGCGGAACGGGAAGCACATCTTCTGTGAGAAGCCGATGGCAATGAGCGTCGTCGAGTGCAAGGACATGATCAAGGCTGTCGAGAAGGCTGGAGTCATCCATATGATTGACTTCAACTACCGCACCGTACCCGCGGTCGCGTTGGCCAAACAGATGGTGGAGAAGGGCATGATCGGCACGCCCTATCACTTCCGCGCAGTCTATCTACAGGACTGGATCATTGATCCTGAATTCCCGCTGGTGTGGAGACTGCAGAAGGACAAAGCCGGATCCGGCGCACACGGCGACCTGAACGCGCATATCATAGACCTGGGCCGCTATCTCTGCGGAGAGTTCGACTCGGTCTGCGGGATGATGGAGACCTTTATCAAGAACCGCCCGCTTCTCGCGGCCCAGACTGGTGGACTGAGTGCGGAAGCGGCCGGGGATATGGGCGCAGTCACCGTTGACGACGCAACTCTCTTCCTGGCGAAGTTTCAGAACGGCGCGGTCGGAACCTTCGAGGCCACGCGATTCGCCACTGGCAATCGCAACGGCAACCACTTCGAGTTGAACGGCAGCGACGGAAGCATCAGGTTCAACCTCGAGCGGATGAACGAGCTGGAGTACTTCAGCCGGAAGGATAAAGACGCCTACCAGGGTTGGAAGACGATCCTTGTCACCGATCCGACGCATCCGTATATCAAGGGGTGGTGGCCCGCGGGACACATCATCGGCTGGCAGCACACGTTCGTGCACCAGGTCTACAACCTGATGAACGGCATCGCTACCGGAATAAATCCATCGCCCAACTTCTACGACGGCCTCAAGTGTCAGGCGGTGCTGGAAGCCGTGGAGGAGTCGGTCGAGACTGAGCAGTGGGTCAAAGTCAAGGTTGATTATTGACCTCGGTCCGCATCTCCACAAAGGACTACTCAAAAGGCTCGCGGCGCAAAATGCGCACTGCGAGCCTCTTTTTATTCTGTAAAAGCCCAATCAAGCTATCATTTTTTCATAAATCATTCTTGGATAACCGGGTTTTTTGACAAATTCATAATCAAGATTAAGTTTTTTAAATAAATCTACGCAAGCTTGTTTGGTTTTTTCAACACCACCAAAATCTTTTTTAGCTTCGATTTCGATAAAATCTCCAAGTTCTTTAATGTGGTCTAAAGTTACTTCAAAATCACTAATTTCAAAAACTTTACGGTTTTTAGTGACAGTTAGTTTATATATCATGCCAATTTTTTCAAGGATTTCCTCCGCCAATCTAGGGTCATCTACCTTTACTTCGTACTCATCAGTGGACATTTTTTCGTCGTTCTCATTAAAATGCAAAAAATGATATTCAAGCGAATTTTTGCCTTCTTCGCATCGAATTCTTAAATATTCTGCGATTGGATCCTGCTTAAAATAATCATTATTTTTTGGAGTAAAATATTTGTCAATTTGTTTCTTTTGCTTAATATACTTTCCCAATTTTAAAATTTGTTTTTCAGCTTCTTTTGGGTTTTTGATTTTAATTTGAATTTCAACTTCTTGATTCATTATTTACAGTATAGCAAATTAAATGTTAGAATAGAAAAAAGAGGCGAGATGAGAAGATTGATTAAAATCTACGTTGTTTTATCGGTCATTCTTTTCGGTGTTATTATTTTCTATGTCAGATTTCCGAAAATTTGGGGCAGCGCGGTTTATCCTTTGGAATACGAAGGAGAAATTATTAAATATTCAAAAGAATTCCAAATTTCGCCCTCTTTTGTAGCTTCTGTGATTTATTCAGAGAGTCATTTCCATCAAGATGCAATTTCTTCTGCTGGAGCAGTCGGTTTGATGCAAATAATGCCGACAACTGGTGCCAGATTAGCTAAAACCTTAGGCGACAAAGATTTTACTGTTGATAAACTGCGTGATCCAGATCGTAATATTCGCTACGGCACCTATTATCTTAAAGAACTAATTGATCGTCATCAAGGGGATATGGATAAGGCTCTCATGGCTTACAATGGTGGCGAAGGAGCAGTTATTTCTTATGAAAGTCGAGGCACTTTGCCGCGTGAAACTGAGGGCTATGTTCGAAAAGTTAAAGGTACTTGGGAAATGTATCAGCAAATTTATGATTCAAAATGGGCCGAAATTGAAGTCCAAGAATTAGAAAAACAAAGGGCTTCACAGGAAAAGAGAGAAATTAAAAGAAAGATCAGCGAAAGGATTGCCAAGGGTGAAACATTATCAAGTGATACTAAAATTGGTTGGGAATTTACGATTTTTTGGCCATTTTTTTGGGAATAATTTAAATAAATGAAAAGCGAAGAGATAAGAGAAAAATTTATTGAATTTTTTAAGAAAAAGGGACATAAAATTGAAGATCCCTCTTCTTTAATTTCAGATGATCCTTCTACGTTATTTACAACAGCCGGCATGCAGCAGTTTAAAAAGTTTTATTTAAATCCTAAAGAGGCGCCAGCTGCAAAAATAGCCACAATCCAGCCTTGTTTTCGGACATCTGATATTGATGAAGTTGGAGATGAAACTCATCTTACATTTTTTGAAATGCTTGGAAATTTTTCGTTTGGCTATCCCAAAATATCGGGCTCGTATTTTAAAAAAGAGGCGATTGAAATGGCGTGGGAGTTTTTGACAGATAAAAAATGGTTAGGAATTGATAAAGAAAGAATCAGGGCAACTTTTTTTAAGGGTGATAATGGCAAAGGCCTAAAACTTGACAATGAATCCCTTGAGATATTAGAAAGTTTGAAGAAAAAAGGGTTACCGAGAGTTTCGACACAGGTTTACAAAGAAAATTTTTGGTCGCTTGGCACCGAGGGTTCGCCCGGCGGTCCCACAGTTGAATTTTATGTCTTGCCACTCCGAAGCTCCGAAGGAGCGAAGGGTGGTGATAATGTTGAAGTTTGGAATTTAGTTTTTAATGAGTATGTTTTTAAAGATGGCAAATATGTTCCGTCCGAGTTCAAGGGCGTTGATACTGGGATGGGTTTAGAGCGATCAGCAGCGGTTATCAATAATGCAGAAAATATTTTTCATACAGATTTATTTGACTTGCCACATAAAAAATTACACGAATTTTTAAAGCAAGAAGGTCCGGTTGCCGAAAGAATAATTCTCGATCATCTTAAGGCAGCAGTTTTTATTATCAATGATGGAATCTTGCCCTCCAATAAAGACGCCGGTTACGTTGTTCGTCGTCTTATTCGTCGGGCGATTGTAAAAGCGAAACAAATCGGAATTGATAACGAATTTACCAAAGATATCACTTTGGAAATTATTAAAACCTATGATGGTGTATATAAATTTGATGAAGAAAAAATAACTGCTGAACTCGAGAAAGAAGAAACAAAATTTCGCAAGTTATTGGCTAGTGCAATTCCACGCAAGAATAAAAGAATACATATAATTAATCGTATAGGTAAAGGTAGCGAAACCTTTACTGAATGGGAAAGCGATAAAAAATGGTTGGAAGATGATAACAAGTACGTAGGTAGTAAATTTTCAAAAGAAATATTGGCGTTAGGCGAAAAATTAAAAAAGGGTTCTATTGAAGCTTCTATAGCAGGGGCAGGAGCTAGTATTGCTAGTGGTCTGAGTGCCTTTAGGATAGAATCCACATACGGTTATCCCCACGAGTTTTTTTTCGATGAGCTGTCCGAGACGTTGCCTGGTAAGGTTGTTCAAGAGGCCAAAGGTGTTTTTTCTAAAGCTGAAAACGAACATCGTAAACTCTCTCGCACCGCTTCAGCAGGGATGTTTAAGGGCGGCCTTGCCGGTGGGGGAGAAATGGAAACTAAGTTTCATACCGCAACACATTTATTACTTGCCGCTTTACGCGATATTTTAGGAAAAGATGTTAACCAAAAGGGTGCGAATATTACTGCTGAACGTATTAGATTTGATTTTAACTATCCCGAAAAATTATCAGACGAGCAAATAAAAAAGATAGATGGTTGGGTTAATGATAAGATTTCTAAAAACCTTGATGTAAAAATGGAAGAAATGCCGCTTAGTAAAGCATTAGAAATAGGTGCGACGTCGATTCCAGGTTTTAAATATCCTAACAAAGTTAAAGTTTATAGTATCAACGATTTCTCTCGAGAAATTTGCGGCGGCCCGCATGTGGAAAATACTAGTGAACTCGGCCATTTTGAGATAAAAAAAGAAGAATCATCATCAGCTGGTATCCGCCGAATAAAAGCGGTCTTGGAAAATAGCATTATAAAATAATAGACCAATTAATAAAAATAAATATAGGTCCAGATATAAAAAATGCAAGCTCAATTTGCTTCCACATTTATGACTAGTCACCAGAGTGGAATATTATGAAAAAGGATTATTCAAATATTAAATATAATACCGAGAAAATTCTATATTTTTTGCTGATTACAGGAGGATTTGCGATTGCCTCAATTATTGCACCAAAATTGCCTTATGAATTACTTAAGGCTTATCTTAAAGATCAAGACAATAGGAAAAGTAAATTTAATAGAGGAAATTTCAATCGAGATTTAAAGAGGTTAGTATATCGTGGTGACGTGAGTGTAAAGGGCGGGGTGGTTAAAATAACTAAACAAGGTAAACAAAGAATTTTGAAGTATACTGTTGGTAAAATAGAGATAGAACCACAAAAAGTTTGGGATAGAAAGTGGCGTCTGGTAGTTTTTGATATCCCTTCCTTGCAAAGAAAAATTAGCAACGCCTTTAGGAAACAATTATTTGAACTCGGCTTTGCACACTATCAGAAAAGTGTTTTTATTCATCCTTATCCTTGTCGTGACCAGATTGATTTTATGCGAGAAATTTTTGAAATTGGTGACAAGGTTAAGTTGATAACAGCGATTGCGATTGATGACGAAGAATATTTTCTAAAACGTTTTGATATATCAATTTAAATAACTAATTAAGATTCAAAACATTACAAGATACCATTCTTCCACTCCAATGATTAGTCATTACAGTGGAAGGATGAATGTATTAGATATGCAGAGAATACTATCATACTAGATTCAGATTAGATCCAGAGAGGGTAAGGAAGAGAAAAGGAAAGAATAGAAGCGAAACTATTTTAAAAAAAACAGCAGAGCTGTTTAATGGCAGTTTCTACTGTTTTATTTGTGATAGAACATATCTGATTGTAAAATCAAGGTACCAGTCTTTGCCCAGCATTGTGCTCAGAATATCTTTGAATATACTCGGCTCTGTCTTGGCCAGATCAATAGCAAAACCAATCAATCGCTTTCTTTTTCTGGAAAAATATATAAGGTCGGCAATGAGTGCAACAAGTGCAAAGACAAGTACTGCATTCAATAGTCCATAAGTTGTTGCATCAAGGTGCATCTTGTTTATTAGTTGGATGATTGATAAAGCTATCAACATTCCCAATCCCCAGTTTAGTGGTCCGAGCCACAATCTTTGGTTTTGATTAAGCAGTTTGAATATTCTTTCTGCTTTTTCTAGTTTATCTTGCCCAAAACCTCTAATTGCTCCACCTATCCTAATGGTGTTAAACGTCTTTTCATGGGTAAAGAACATCAATAGCAAACAAACCACCATAGCCAAGCAGCTGAAGTTGGAAATAGATAACCACTTCTGGATCATCTCTGGGTCACCTCCGTTGATTGTTAATGTTAATAGAGTATATTACTCAAAACAGCTTGATTAGTCAAATATGTTTTTGATACCAGTGTGTTTTTCTGATAGAATGAAGACTAGATAATAGATAATTTAAGCGAGGGTAAATGGGTCTGTTTGGACTTTTTGGATCAAAAAAAGACAATTTTGCGCTCTCTCTTGATGTTGGGACTGAATTTGCCAAAGCCCTTATTTTTCGTCTTGAAAAAGATAAAGGATATGTTGTTGGAGTTGGGCGTCAGCGCCAAAGATTGTCAGATATGCAAGGTGGTGCGGTAACTGACATTCAAGGTGTGATAGATAATTGTCAAAAAGCAGTTTTAGAAGCCGAAGAAAAAGCCAAAACAGGCGCCACCCAAACTATTATTGGCATTGCCGGAGAATTGGTCAAAGGATCAACAACATCAGTTAAGTACATTAGGGACGACCCAAGAGCAAGTATCACCATTAAAGAACTAAGAGAAATTGTGGAAAAAGTGCAAGAAAAGGCCTTTGAAAAAACAAGATCGCAGCTTGCTTGGGAAACTGGACACCGCGAAATTGATGTTAAATTGGTGAATGCCGCGGTGGTTGATGTAAAAATAGATAGT
>JAPLVJ010000021.1 GCA_026397155.1 Candidatus Berkelbacteria bacterium
CTTAAAGCAATCGAAGCAACTCTTGCTATTGAGATAGACAAATTACCCAAAGAGAAAGAATCAAAAGAGCCGGAAGTGAGAGAAGAAGAATTCGTTCCTGAATTTGAAGAGGACAACGACTAAACAATCTACCTCTTTACTCTAATCAAACCGCCGCAGGTGACTACCTTAGTGCCGGCTTTTTCTAATTTGTCTAAAAACAGATTCATGCCCAAAGAGTCAGAGGCAGCATGACCAGCAATAATAACACTAATATGATGCTTTTGGGCTTCCTTAGTGTGCTCTTCGTTCATGTGCATACCAATAATTGTGCCTACTCCAGCTTGAGAAAGTCGTTCATAGATATCTTTGTGACCTGATGTTCCGCCAGTTAATTCTGTAAAAGCAATCTTCCCGGCTCTACGTTCTGGTTTTCCAGTAAAAATTTTAGGACCTGCCCCACCCTTATTTGCTTCTTTATATTCAGGGATACTTTTTAAGACTTTGATAATATCTGAAAGAGTCTCCGGCTTTGCTTTTTCAACTTTTTCTTTGACATATTGATAGCATAAATTGTCAGCTGGAGTATGGACAGCCATAAGAGGAATATTAAGTAATTTGGCTGCATCAATTTGTCGATTATGAAAAATCGGGTGAACGCTTCTTGATACTTCTTCCATGCGCATTTCCATTAAGTTTTCAGCAACATTGATCGGCACGCCGCAAGAAGCCAAAACATCTGTTTGCAATCTCATCACATCATCAAGTTGAGCTAATCCCCTGCCTAGCGGATGGTGGGAAATTATTAAATCAATTCTGCCAAGTTTTTCAGCTAACAAAATTTCTGAAACTCCAATATCAAGACCGCAAAGTATTTTTTTAATCTCTTTTTTTCGGCCTTCAAATAATATTCGGGTATCTGAATAAGGATTTTTTAATTTTTCTTGATCAAATTCTTCTTTTTCTTCTTTTCTAAGTTCAGTAAATTTTTCTTTTTCTTTTTTGAGCAACTTAACAATGCCTCGTTTTTTTCGCGGATCTGCCTCAATTCCCATTTTGATTGCCAACCTGTAAATTTTTTCAATATTCATATTTCCTCGCATTACTTTTTGATTTTAAATCTTATCATGAATTGATTATTTTATCAAATATAATATACTATTTACGAGGGGTATATGCCGCGTCGTTATTTAGTGCCCCAATATATCGAAATGGCTGATAGAATTGTGGGGCCGCTAACTTTAATTCAATTTTTATACCTCCTAGTTGGTGGTATTTTGGTTTACCTTTTTTGGAATGTATTCGATAAAATCATCGCTATTCCTCTTTCGATTCTTGTTGGCCCTATTTTCCTGGCTCTAGCTTTTCTAAAAATCAATGATCAACCTTTCCCAAGGATGGTCATTGCTGGAATTGCATATTTTCTTTCTCCCAAAGACAGGATTTGGAAAAAAACTAAAGAAAATATCGCACCAGTAACTACAAAAAAACCTTTGATCAAACAAGGAGCAGTGCCAAAAATAATTTATGAAAAAGAAGCAAAAAGTCAGCTTGATCGCCTTGCTTCTGTTGTTAACAGTGAAGGTTGGGTGGCAAAACCAGAAAATGAAGTTATGCCTGCCCCAGATCTAAAATCAAGAGTAAAATCCCACCCAGAAATAAGACCAGAACGAACCAAAATAGCAAGTGAAAAAATCAAGGAAATAATATGAGTAAAGATATTCAACCAACCCAAGCCTTTATTGATATTGCTCAAATAAAAGGTTCTTTAATAATTACAAAAAACTTTGGATTAAGACTAATTATGCTCTGTTCGGCAGTTAATTTTGATCTCAAAACCGAAGAAGAGCAGGACATTTTGGTTGCTCAATATCAAAACTTTTTAAATTCTCTTACTTTTCCCATCCAGATTGTTGTTCATTCAAGAAAAATGGAACTGGGTCCATATTTGGATAAATTGAAAAAAAGATTGCGCCAGGAAGAAAATGAACTTTTAAAAATTCAAATGGCTGATTATATTGCATTCTTAGAAGAGCTGATCCCTCAAGCAAACATTATGGATAAAAAATTCTATGTTGTTGTGCCCTATAACCCTCCTCTGATCAAAACACCTTCTTTAAAAAGTAAAACCGCGGATAAAAAATTAACTGGGACTGAATTTGAAACATTTAAAAAAGAAGTTATCCAAAGAGCAAATGTAGTTGCGTCAGGGTTAGGCAGTCTAGGACTTCGATGCGTGCAATTAGATAACCACGAATTAGTGGAATTATTTTATGGCATATACAATCTTGATTTAGCTAAAATTGAAAGTTTTTTAGAGGAGCAAGGTGAATCAAAAACAAGAAGAGATTGAGGCTAAAAAAATATTTGAAAAAGGTATGACTGGAGTTTTGGATTTAATCGCACCAGCTGCTTTTTTGATTCGCCCATCCTACTTACAACTTTCTGACTACTATGTTAAAACTCTTTTTGTCTATGCTTATCCACGCTATCTTTACACAAATTGGCTTGCCTCAATCATTAATTATGATGTTATCATGGATATTTCTATGTTCATTTATCCGATCGAAACAAAGGAAATGATGACCAAGCTGACGCGCAAAGTTGGTGAGTTAGAATCAACTCAAGCGCTAGAGCAGGAAAAAGGCAAAGTCAGGAGCCCAGAACTGGAAACCGCCATCGGCGATATCGAGGGTTTGCGCGATGTACTAGCTAAAGGAGAGGCAAAACTTTTTCAACTTGGGCTTTATTTTACAATTTATGCCAAAACAATTGAAGAAATTCAAACAATCTCTAGGCAACTTGAATCGACTCTGGGCGGACTTTTTTATACCAAACCGGCTGTATTGCAAATGGAGCAGGGCTTTAATTCTTGTCTGCCTTTGGGCAATGATCAGTTGAAAATTTTGCGCAATCTGGACACTGGCTCGCTTTCAACTACATTTCCGTTTGTTTCTGCAACTCTAACGCGAGAAGATGGTATTTTATATGGCATTAATATGCCTAATAATTCTTTGGTTATCTTTGATCGGTTTTCTCTTGAAAACGCAAACCTAACTTGCTTTGGCATGTCTGGTAGCGGTAAAAGTTTTGCCATTAAATTAGAGGCACTAAGATATTTAATGCTCGGGGTAGATGTAATTGTTGTTGATCCAGAGGATGAATATGGAACGCTCTGCGAGGCAGTTGGTGGAAGCATTGTCCATGTCTCATTAAATTCTGACCAGAGCATTAATCCATTTGATCTACCCACTATTGTCGAAGGAGAGGCTGGTCAAGATGTATTAAATGAAAATATTGGCGTATTAAAAGGTTTAATCTCATTGATGGTTGGAGGTTTATCACCTAATGAAGATGGAGTATTAGAAAAAGCGCTCTTTGAAACTTATGGACTAAAGGATATTACCAATGATCCCAAAACTCATAAAAATCCCCCACCACTGCTTTCTGATCTTTATTCTGTACTTTCCAACATGAAAGGTGCAGAAACTATTACCAATCGCTTGATGAAATATGTTGAAGGAATACATGCTGGACTTTTTAATAAACCAACCAACGTTGATCTTAAAAAGGGTTTTGTTGTCTTTTCGATTAGGGATTTAGATGAAGAATTAAGACCAATTGCCATGTATCTAATTATGCACTATATCTGGAATAAAGTTAGGGAAAGTTTGAGAAAAAGAATTATGATTATTGATGAGGCCTGGTGGATGATGCAATATGAAGATTCAGCCCGATTCCTCTATTCCTTAGCTAGACGAGCGCGAAAATACTGGCTAGGACTTACTATTGTCACTCAAGATGTCGAGGATTTTATCACTTCAAAATACGGACGAGCGGTTGTTGCCAACTCGTCTTTGCAACTACTTCTAAAACAATCTCCTGCGGCCGTTGAAGAACTTACCGATGCTTATAAATTAACAAAAGGAGAGGAAGATTTACTCCTAATGTGTGATATTGGGGAAGGATTGTTTTTTGCTGGATTAAATCATGTTGTCATAAAAGTTATTGCTTCTCCAACAGAACATCTTCTAATTACTTCAAAACCAGAAGAAGTATTAGAACTAAAGAAGTTAACTAAAAGATAAGTTGATTATGGATACTAAAAAAATACGTATTTTCATAGTTTTGCTTCTTATTATTGCCCCTTTCGGGGTTTTAGCCTTAGTTCCTATTGCCATGATCCCTCTTTTTAGGGGCGAACAAGGACTGGGACCTGGAGGAGGATTGTCAGGAGGAGGGTGTCTGGGCTCTGTATCCGGTGAAAGCGGCACCCTGACCAAAGATGGGCATTCCTTACCAGCTGCTTCCGGCAAAGTGGGTAGAGAACAGCACCTGAACTTAAAAAAGCCAACCGATTCTCCTACTGACAATGTTTCAGGCAAAACCAAAAGCGACGACCCGGCGGCAAAAGTTCATTATCAACTTTCCAATACCCCCGCACAAGATCAAAATGGTATGGCTGGAGGGTATGGGGCTCGAGGAAAACCAAGTACAGTAGAGGAAGAAAGATATTATATTAATATGAGATGGGATTATAGTGGATCTGGCGGTTCTGGATTTTGGTTTGAGCCACCGCAGACAATTCTTGTTACTAATCCGGCAAATAATAAGCAGGTACGAGCGGCTGTAATCGAATATGGGCCAGCAGCATGGACCGGAAGAGTGGCTGGTCTTTCACCAGAGGCAATGACCGCACTTGGCGCAAGCACGGATGATACCCTCGAATATGCTTTTGCCTCTCCCTGCCAACAAACTGGGGGCAGCAAACCAGGTACTGGCGAAAGAAAAGGACGAGGTATCACACCTAAACCCACTGCCGGCATTCCAGAATTAATAGTACAAGAAGACCATCGTTTGCAGTACAAAGACCGTGGTACAATAACCCCCTCGATGATAGTTTTGCATTGGACTGGCGGTGATTCTTTCTCTGGAGCATTGGGCGGTTTAGAAAATCGCATGCCAGAGGTAGGAAATCTCTCTGTTCAAATTATGATTGACAAAGACGGCAAAGCATATCAATTAATGGATTCCTTAAATGAAAAGTCTGCTGGTGCCGCTGGAGCAAATGACTGGGCAATTAATATTGAAATTGTCGGAAACGGGCCTAGTGCTTTGATAAATAACGCAGCGGAAATAAATACCACAACAAATGTTGTCAGAAGTTTGTCAAATAAATTTGGAATACCTCATATCATTAGTGTTGATTCGACCAACCCCGATTCTGCAACAAAGTCAGCGCTTTTAAATCACAGGGGCGTGTTCTCTCACCAAATTGTTGATAAATACCTTAACGATTCCCCAACTGGCAAAACTGACCCAAGTGATACATTTATGAAAACTATTAAAAATAATTCGAGCTGGTAAAGGAGATATTATGCAAAATAATAAAAAATTGATTATTATCGCGATAATATTAGTAGTTGCTACCACTGCTGCGGTAATAGTGTTATTACTTTTGAAACAAAAAAAGCAAGGCGGGACAACAAAACAAACTACGGTATCAAAACCAATTGAGGAAATTGTCAGCATAACCCAAACGGGCGTTATTTTCCCTGGTTTAGCACAAGATCAACAAACAATCGGTTTTGTTGACAAAAACAAACCTGGCTTCCGAACAGTTAATTTAATGGATAAAAAAATATCAGATATCATCGAGGCAAAAAATATTTTAGAAAAAGGTCTTACGCAAAAAGTAATTTGGTCACCTTCTGGACAAAAAGTATTAATAAAAATTTCTGAAGACCAAACGAAATTAGTCCGTTTTTGGCTTTTTGATTTAAAAACTAAAAAAGAGGAGTCCTTAAATCCGGACATTCAGGATGTATTGTGGATCAATGACGAACAGATTTTATACTCATATATGGACTCAAAAAATTATCAATGTAGTTTCAATATATCTTTACCCAATGGCACAAATTGGAAAAAAATATCTGAAATTAAAGATGTGATCCCAAAAGAATTATTTAAATATGACCAAAAATTAAATGCTGTTTTATTTGGAACGGGAAGCGATGAAATCAATAATCAACTTTATCTAACGGACATAAAATCCGGAAAAGCCGACAAACTAATCGATAATTATTCTGCTGTTTACGCAAGTCCAGTAACTGATAACATTGCGGTTTTGGCAACTGCTGATTCAAAACAGATCACATTGATTAATATTAGTAACAAAGCAAAAGAAGAATATAAATTTGATACAGAAATTCGCGCCATTGTTGTAAATGAAAAAATATTTGCAACAACAAAAAACGAACCAAAAAATAAAATCTACTCAATAGATCCTGAAAATAAAACAAAAACTGAAATTAAATATAATACCCAGGTAAACGTCATAAAACCCGGGAATCTAATGCTGATTTCTGATGGGAAAACTTTATACTTTACGTCTGATGATTCCCTATACAAACTAGATATTTAAGATATAATGAAACTGGAGTATAGATGCCAGATGAGGGGCCAAAAAACCAAGGAAATGAAAATCCAAAAAATCCTCGCATAAAAAGATGGGGCGCTTTTAAAAATCAGCGTGATTACACTAAAAAGGTAACCAAAGAAGCGACTGTTACCCAAGAAACCGAAATAGAAGAGGAAGAAAAACCTGAAACTCCTCGAGTAGAATCACCACAACAGTCACAAGGGGGTGGAGAAAAACCCACAGAAGAAATGCCGCCAGAAAAGAAGCCCGAAGAAGGGGAATCTCTCGACGAAGCTCGAGATAAAGAAGAAACCCCAAAAAAAGAACCTGGGAAAGAAAAGCCAGAAGAGGAAGAAGAAGCTCCTGGAGCAGAAGAGGAACCAGAGGAAGCAGCAGGACCAGAAAAACCAACCAAAGTACCTGGAGCTCCCATTGAAGAAACCCCTGGTATTGGAGCAGCGGCTGGTGAGGCCGGTGCTGCTGGTGGAGCTACTGCCACGGCAGCGGGCGCGGCAGGCGCAGCAGGCGGAGAGGCTGCTGCTGGAGGAATAGTTGCTTTTTTCGGCAGTCCTTGGGGTATTGCAATAATTGTTATTATCATTCTACTTATTGGGCTCATAATTGCTTTTTGGGCTTTGTTTGGTGGTTTTGACCGTTTTGGCAGTAGTATGCATGTTGATGCCCAACAACAATCTATTGACAAGCTTTTAGCCTACACTGGCGATGCGGTCGCCCTAAGAAAGTTGATTGTTGAAAATAGTGATCAGCTTAAAAAGGATTTAAATAATTTAAAATCAAATATTGACGCGTATAATCTACCTGCAGATAAAAAAGACGCGGCAAAGAAAAAAATAGACGAAATGATTGTTTTGATTGATGAGTCAAAACAAATTCTTTCGCAAAATACAACCAATATTCCCCAAGCCGCTGATGAAAAAATCAAAAAAATTGTCTCTTTAATGCAAGAGGTCAGGCAAATAATGCCAATAGCGCTCGCTAAGGGTGATTTTGCTCTACCTCTGGGTTCATTAACATGCTCAGCTACACACAACAATAAACTACACACCATTGAATCAAACGGCCACGGAGTTTTTATTATGCACAATAACGCTAGCAATGTTTTTGATGGCGGTGCATGGGATTGGGGCGTGCCAGATGATTCGCCTGTTTATGCTATTGCTGATGGAAAAGTAACAAAAACAGTAAAAACTAAGTATCAAAACTGGGCAGTCATTATTAATACTCCAACGGAAGATGGAAAAAGCAATAAATATGAAGTTGCTTATGCTCACATTAAACCACTGGTCGAAGATGGCGAGACAGTAATAAAGGGTCAAGTTATCGGCAACGTTCTAAAAGGATCTATGGGCGGCCCTCACCTTCAGCTTGATTTGTGGATCGATGGTTATCCTTTGAAAGAAAAAGCGCAATTTGCTTACTTTTGCGGAGAATAATCGTGAAAAAAACTTTATTTATTATTTTAGCCTGCACAATAGTTATCAACCCTTTTATTTATACTTTGCCAGCTCGCGCCGATAATACAGCAAGTGCAGAACAAGCAGCCCAAAACTCTGACGAAATCATTGCCGATGAAGTACTTAACGTAGGTGAAGATTCTGATATTACTGCCGAAGAAGTAGATAAAAATAAGCCACTTTTTGATGCTGCTCAAAAATTCGATGATACCAACAACCGCTTTAATGGATATGAAAACTTATTCAATATGGTTGACCAAAGCAAGATAGTCATGAGCGAGCAGGACTTGGAGGCAGTAAGACAAGGAAGAATTGATGAAAGAATACTTAGGTCCCTAATCTATCTGGTTACGCCAACTGACCAAGGCGGGGCTGGATTTGAACGACTAAAAATCAAAAGATTAGTAAAAGGCTACTCAACAGAACAGCGTTCTTTATCTAAAGAGTCAGAATACAATAATGAATCAGAGGTAAATATTTCAGCTCATTACAAGGGTCAGGCGGTTGATATTTCGGAAATTGATTTGATTAAGGTAAAGAAAAAGACCAAAAAAAAGTTTCTCGGCACCACTTATTCGTCAAAAACAGGCGGTTTGCCTTCTGTACCAATTAATGTTGCCTGGCAATCAGACAAAGGTAAAGGCGAGGCAATTCCTGGATTCTATGGAGATACGGCAAATGATGTTTTTGGAAACTTGTCTACCGGGAGCTTAAAAGAAATGCTATCTGATTTGGTTGAGTATAATTTAGCTGACTTACAAGGAGAAAATCTGCCAGAGTGGGCACAATATTTAGGTATTATCTCTTTGTTTGAAGATTTTGATTTACCAGTAGATGGATTTGTTAAAAATGAGGATGGAAAAGTTTTTGAGAAAGCTCTAAAACAAATGGGGCGAGCCGCACTAGCTCAACGACTCGGCGTTGACATTGACGCAGTTCAGGGAAATTCCAGCGAAGAACTAATTATGAACATGGGGAGAAATTATATTGAAAAGAAACTACAGCTCGCCAACGGAAGCTTAACCGGTAACTCATTGGAGGAGATTTTTCTCAATGCCGGGAAACGCAAATTAGAAAGCCAATTAGGCTTGCCACAAGGACGATTAGACGGCGATATTGACCAGATGTTTAAAAAAATAAAAGAAAATGCAAAATGGAAGGCATATAAAACAAATGAAGCAAAAGATCAATCTTTTGATATTCCAGACGGCAGCGCCCAAAAAATTGAATCAGGCGACCAAAAAGGCTTAATGCTCGCTGGAGCTGGTATTGTTCTTTATACTTTAGCAGCCAGCAACAAAAACCAGTTGCTTGATCAAATTAAAAACAATGGCTCGATCACCTCTGAGATTGAAATTGACAACGCCCAGCTTAGAGTTGATCTAGATATTAATGTTTTAAAAAATGTTGCTTCTAAAGATAAGCAAAAAAGAATAGACGCCTTAAAATCCTTAGGAAACTCTGCTATTAGCAGTATTGCTTTCCATCCTGATCTGTCTTTGAATTTAACCAAGGATGAGTGGACTAAAGTCTTAAGTGGAAAAACAAAAATTGATGATTTGATATTAACTGTCGGCAGTAGAAAATATGAGAATGAGCTTAATTTGCCACGCAACGCCCTATATTACACAATTATAAGCAAAAAACCAGGTGATTTATTGCTTAATATTGGGAAAGCAGAACTACAAGCACGCGGCGAAGATCTAAATAAATATTCAGATACAGAAAAACAAAAAACAGGCAAGGATGTATTGCAAAAAACCATTGTTAGCCAAATAAATAAACAGTATCATCTAACTGACAAATACGCCAAGTATCAAGTAACAGAGGATGATGTGGTTGATCTTATCAATGGAAAATGGGAGTCAGTTGCCCAAAAAGTGGCTGGAAGACAAATCGACAGAGCATTGGGTTTTCCTGAAAACGGCACCATGGAAATTATCAACGGCGCAAAAAGTGCTGATCAGATATTACAAGAATCTGGTGCAGTTCGATTTGGCAAACTAATGGGACTAACCCGTCCAGTACCAATTGAAGGTGACTTAAAGCAAAACTATGGCCAAACATTATTTGAGGAATCTCTGGGGCTCCAACCATCGAGTTTTTCCGGAACAATTGGTGAGGCTGAAGCAAAAAATCCAGGCAATTTAAGTTACCTTCGTCAAAATCCTGGAAACTATGATGCTACTTTTGGACTAAAACCAGGAACAACACAAGGCTTGTTAGATGGAAAAACATCGGTTGGTGATTATAATAAAGCGATTGCTGACAAAGCCCTACTTGGTGTCACCTTGGATCGTGTTGCTAACTATTTTGGCTTAGAAGGAGATAAAAAGCCAACTCAACAAGAACTAAATCAAATAATCACCGCGGTTCAAAACTGGAACGCAACTACTCCAGAAACCAAAGCTAACTGCTTTAACACCCTGCAAAGAATCTCTGGCCGCTCGTGGGATGAACAGCTTGGTTTTGAATCTGGAACAATTTCCCAAATTATCACTAATCCCAATCTGGCTCCAGAAATTTTGTTAACTCAGGGGATGAAAAAAATAAATGACAAAATTTTCGGCATTGATAAAGAGGTTATTGTACTGCACTATCGAGACGGTAAAAAACTTGATTTTATTGTTGATGGCAAGGCTTTGCAGAATTGGGCCATACCCAAAATTAAAGAACAAACCGGCATTTCAGTTGATGATGATGCTGGGGCTTTCTTAAACGGAAACTACAAAGATGGGTTTACATTTTGGGGCATTGCCTCTTTAACCAAAGAAGCTAATGATATTTTTGTCAAGAAAAATATACCTAATGCTATATTTACCTATGAAGATGCAAAAAAGGCTTTTTATGGCGACCTAGTAGCCGAGGATCAAGTCATTGAAGAAACCTGGACAAAATACAAATCTGAAAACCCTGAAACGCCGGATAGCTTTAAGGACACATTACTAACTACTGAAAATCAACAAGAGGTTAGAAAAGAACTGAGAAATCAAGCCAGAAAAGACTTTCAATACAGGGTTTACGATGCTTATTTAATTGACAAAGTTGATGAAAACATCCCTCTTGGCTTTGCTAAAACAATGTATCAAGGTACTCCTGAAGAAAGAACAACCATGATGGGATCTTATTTAATTTCAAAAGTAA
>JAPLVJ010000026.1 GCA_026397155.1 Candidatus Berkelbacteria bacterium
CTTTGTATTGTCGATCAAAATATGATTTATTTTTTGTTTTTTTAATGTAGTTTTCAACATCTTTTGAAACATTAATATCATATTTCTCGCAAATTTCTAACCATTTTTCTGGAGCAACAACCATATATGTAGCTCCAAAAAGCGTATCAGGTCTGGTCGTAAACACTTCTATATATTCTCTATCTCTATTCTCTATCTCAAATCTTACAGTTGCTCCTTCTGATTTTCCAATCCAATTCTCTTGTTGTCTTTTGCTTTCTTCAGGCCAATCTAATTTCTTAAGGCAATCAAGCAACTTCTCCGAGTAATCAGTAATTTTGAAAAACCACTGCTCTAAATATTTTTGCTCGACTTCTGTATCACAACGTTCGCAAAGACCTTCAATAACCTGCTCATTAGCCAATACAGTTTGACAAGAAGGACAAAAATTAACCGGTGCTTTAGCTCTGTATGCCAAACCCTTTTTATAAAGCTGTAAAAACAACCACTGTGTCCATTTATAGTAATCAGGATGGCTGGTATAGAGAACTTTTGACCAATCATACATTGCGCCAATTTGCTTTAGCTGCTTTATTATATAGGCAATATTATCTTCTGTTGATTTTTCTGGAGAAATTTTGGTTTTTATGGCATAATTCTCGGCCGGTAAGCCAAAAGAATCAAACCCCATTGGTTCAAAAACATTAAATCCTTCCATTTTTTTCTTACGTGCATAAGTATCAACAGGTCCAAAATTATACCAATGACCAACATGAAGCTTATCTCCTGATGGATAAGGAAACATGACTAAGCAATAAAATTTGCCTTTTTTAGATAAATCTGTCTTGTTAAGCCCTTTTTCTTCCCAGATTTTTTGCCATTTGGGTTCAATCTTAGATGGATAATATTTTTCCATTTGATTTAAATATAGTTCAAGATGAGTTATTTTTCAATATAAATTTGGGTTTTCAAGCTGAATTATTGCCATTTTTACTGACATTTTGACTAAGTCAGTACGAATAACTCTATCTTTGGTTAAGAGCCCTATAGCTCCGTGTGATTTTCCTATTTTAGGATCACTGGTAATTTTCGCTTCAAGAAAAGCTTTGTCAATTTCCATCCCTTTTTCAAAAACATATTTTGTAACTAGCGTCGGGTATTCAAATCCAGGACCGGTTCCCAAATAAATATTTTTACCGTTGAAAATGGCGCAGACACAAATATTCATGTAGCCGGTTTTGGTGTAAGGCACATCCATTAATCCCGATTCCAGACCAAAGCTATAATTGCAATTTCGATATGCTTCTTTTGCACGGTTTATTGCTCCTTTAATAGTTTGTTCCAGAGAGCGCGGCTGTTCTCCGACTCCGGAGCTAACGCTGAGGGCATTAACCTCTGCATTCTTAAAAATAGGGTAGTCTTTGACTACTTCTTCAAGTGCCTGAACTTTGATTTTGTTTGATGTTCCGATGTTGATTTGCATATTTCAACTATATTAAAAAAATGCCATTTGGGCAAATTAATGGACCCGACCGGACTCGAACCGGTGACCTCCTCGCTGCCAGCGAGACGTTCTAACCAACTGAACTACAGGCCCGTAGTTATTAATTCGAAAATTTTCTTCAATTCTAAATCTGTATCCGAGGATAGGTAGTTGATACGACACACTCCTTTGTAGTCTAATTTCTTAGTAGGTTTACCGATGGAACGTGGATCTACTTGTGTTTTATAAAATTGTCCAAGTGAAATGTTTGTAATATTCGACCAGTAATTTTCTAATGATTCAATATTCTGATCTGATCTACATTGCACCGTACACCTAAACTTAGCTTCATCAATTTTATAACAGAGTCTCATTAATTTCATAAAAAGCCGAATCATAGATGAATCTGAATTTCCAAACATCATTGAACCCATGTTTGATTTACTTCCTTCGGCTGCATAAATGACCGCTAGTACAACTTTTGCTATATCCTTATTTGTAATGAGCCGACCTAAATATCTCACCCTGTTTGACACCGAATCCAAATACTTTTGTCTTTTTATTTTATTAGCTTGTACGGCAGATATTCTCGCTTTACTTAAATTGACTTTGTTAAGTTTTTTTAACCGACAAAAATAAGAATTTGGTAGTTTTGTGTCTTTACACCAGCTTGATAATGTACTTTTAGATACTTCTGTACCTATTTTATTTGATATTTCCCTATAAGTCATCCCTTTCTTACGAAAGTTTATCACCTTCATTTTTAAGTCGGAATTTTCTAGTCTCATATAAATAGTGTACCACAGAACATATTAATGCACAATAGGTGACATTTTAAAGTATCTAAACAACAGCGCTTATAAATAAACCGATCATAATAATAGCAATAATAATCTTAAGAAAAATGCTGAAAAATAGTCCTAAGAACGCCCCAAAACCAGACTTTAGGGCTTTTTTGTATTCTTTGCCTGCAAAAACGATTTCAAATAAAGCCGTACCCAGGATAGTACCAATCATAAAACCAATAATATTAAAGAAAATAAAGCCTAATATTGCGCCAAGAATGGCTCCAAAAACACCAAGTCTTGAAGCGCCGAATTTTTTGGCTCCATAAGCAGTTCCTAAATAATCTAATAGATAGCTAAACGCAGTTAGTAGTCCAAATATTAAAATTAAACTTATTCCAACTTTTTCAAAATGGCTAAATATTGCATAAATTAAGGCACCAATTAGGATAAAAATAATATCAGGAAGTCCTGGAATGATTATTCCAAGAAGTCCAATACACATTAGAATTAAGGATATAATTAATACAACTATCATTAATGTTATTATAGCTTGTTGACATTTTTTGTATAGTTTGCTAGACTATATTAGTTGGTCAACACGGAGGTGGCACATGAAAAAGAGGGACAATCGGGAAGGGTTATTGGAAGAAGAACCTAAGGTTATGGTTTTGGAGACAAGCATTATGGGCCCAAACGTAGCTCATATTTTGTTTGCACCAGAAGGAATGGGACTATATTGTGCAACATATGACTCTGGGTCAAGCGAACTATTCGAAATTCCGCACGACAAGGATGCACAACTTATGATGGGTCCACTAATCAGGCTAGCACAAGAGCATATCGTTGACATAGTCATTATCAGCCTAGGAGGTAACAAGCAGGCTATGCTGATAATTGAAGTTCCATACACAACAAAACAACGCCATGGATTTGATATCCATAACATCGTAGAACTTTTCTCTAGTCACCTCGAACAACTTACACTTCAATAAAGTAGGCAGATTTTCTGCCTCTTTTTGTTAGATATTTTTGATAAATTCAATTGCCTCTTGTTTTGACTTGATTTTTTCTTCTAATTGAACTTCTTCAAGTTTTTCCAGGATTTTACCAACTTCTGGACCAGGTTTTATTTTAAGAATTTTCATTACTTCATTACCATTCAAGAACGGTTTAGGAGGTTTTGGCCGTTTTAGTTCTTCTTCGTATAGCACCTTGGTTTGCTCGTATAAACTTAGATCAATTTTTTCTTTCTTACCAAGCCAACTTGCCTCACCGTCAGCTTTCCAAACCATAAATAGTTCTATCATCCAGGGATTTGCAAGCCATTTTCTTTGTCTAGCTAACTTCATCAGTGGAATATCTTTGTGTTTCAAGTGTTCTCTAACTAAAAATACAACTTTTTCTTGTTCTTCTTTGGAAAACTTCAAGCGTTTTGTGATTTTTTCAGCAATTTCAGCGGATTTTTCAATGTGTCCGTAAAATGTTTCTCTTAACCCGTATTTTGGATGATCCCTCATTTTAAATGTGGAAGGTTTTCCAACATCATGGAGTAAAGTAGCCCAAGCAACAATTTTTGATGTTTTGGGAGGTAGTTTCTGTAAAGAAAGAATTGTATGTTCAAACACATCGCCTTCGGCATGAAAATGATGAGGCTGATCAACATTTTTCATTTTATCAATATCTGGCAAAATATGTTTTAATATACCTAACTCAGATAAATCTAAAATACCATTGGCGCGTGATTTATTCTCTAGTATTTTATCTAATTCAAGCTTAATTCTTTCTTTTGATACATTCTGAATTAAAGACGCGTACTTTTGTATAGCACTTTTAGTTTTAGAATCATATTTAAAATTTAAAACATTTTTGAAACGAACGGCTCGCAAAATCCTTAAATTATCTTCTTTAATGCGCTTGTCAGGATCGCCAATAAAGCGTATTACTTTATTTTTTAAATCCTTTTGACCACCTACGTTATCAACAATTTTATTTGTAAGAGGATTAAAGAATAAGCCATTAATAGTAAAATCTCTTCTTTTGGCATCTTCTTTGGCCTTAACCCAGTAAACTTTAGAAGGGCGTCTTTTATCTTTATATTCTGCTTCACCCCTAAAAGTGGTTACTTCATATTGTCCTTGATCTCCAACAACTAAGATAACGCCAAACTTTTTACCAATAGCAACAGTTCTTGAAAATAATTTTTCAATTTGGTCAGGGGTGGCTGATGTAGAAATATCAAAATCTGTTGGTTCAATGCCCAGTAACATATCACGCACAGAACCGCCAGCAAAATAGGCTTCAAACCCACTATCTTCTAGCTTTTTGACTATTAAAACCGCTTCTTTAAATTTCTTTGATTCAATTTGTTTCATAATAGAATACTATGACTTTTCTTTTTCAACTTCAATAGCCGTGTCAGGGCAAACCGATTCGCACATACCACAACCAATGCACTTTTTAATATCAACTTCGGTAATTGGGGCACCATAAATACCAGTAATTTTTTCAGAAAAATGAAGCGCATTGGTAGGACATTTATAAATGCAAATTCCACATGATTTACAATATTGAGGATTGATTTTTATGGTAATTTTAGGCTTATCACTTGAAGTTTTAACAAAAGTTGGCCATTTTCTATGATCTTTAATAGGGACTGACGCTAATTTTTTTGCGTATCGCGGTAATCTAACAGCAAGACCGCGTCCAAGTAAAAATGCTTGTTTATTTTGATTTAAGAGTTCTGCAGGAATATTTTTTTTCTTAAATTTTTCTTCCATTGTTTTTAATACCAAACCATTATCAAGCGGTAAGAACTCAGTTAAAAGACCTAAAATCATCATATTATATGTACGCGGCGAAAGATTATGTTCTTCAACTTTTTCAACAAAACCAATACCGTTAATAATCTTAGTTTTTCTATTAGAATAATTCTTAACTCTGTTGATTGCTCGCTCACACAAAACAACTAAAATATCTGCAATTTTAAATTTAGGATAGGCGATTGGGTTTTTGCTTAATTGAAGATAGGCGAGTGAAACGCCACCGCGCTGTTCAACA
Source organism: Candidatus Berkelbacteria bacterium (assembly GCA_026397155.1). Taxonomy (GTDB): domain Bacteria; phylum Patescibacteriota; class UBA1384; order JAPLVJ01; family JAPLVJ01; genus JAPLVJ01. The sequence continues at coordinate 5,308 of JAPLVJ010000026.1, forward strand.
CCATAATTTGGTATATAAATACTTTCTAGACCAGCTTTATATGCCGTATTATTTAAAATTTCTGCAATAACCTGCACTCCTTGGCCACCTTCTCCAGCAAGTAAGATTTTAAGATTATCTTCCTTCATGGTTTTTTAATCTCTCCTAACACAAATACATCTTCCATTTTTTCTAAAAATTTAAATGACTCCTCGGCGTTTGTTTTCCAGTTTGTCGGGCAAATAGATAAAACCTCGACGAACGAAAAACCCTTTCCTCTCATTTGGTTTTTGATTGCTTTCTCTATACATGACTCCACCTGCAATGGACTTCTAATTGAGGCACGTGCAATATAAGCTTGTTTATTGGTCAAGGTAGCGATAATCTCGGGTCCCAGAAAAGGCAAACCTGTTTTTTCTGAATCACGACCTTTTGGCGTGGTATCAGTAATTTCATTAGCTAAAGTTGTCGGCGCCATTTGTCCACCAGTCATTGCATATAAGGTATTATTAACTAAAATTACTGTGATTGGGTCGTTACGATGAGCAGAATGGAGCAAAGACTGCAGACCAATCGCATAACCACCGCCATCGCCCATGATCGCCAAAACAATTGCTTCTGGTTTGGCAAATTTAAAACCAGCCATTGTTGGCGTTGTTCTGCCATGATGTGTCTGGATAGTATCAACATCAAATAAATTCCAGGCAAGAAGTCCGCATCCAATATCAAGGCCAATTACGCTTTTATTGGCAATTTTAAGATGATCAATAACAGAACCTAAACTCTTTAGAATAACGCCATATCCGCATCCTGGGCAAAATTTATGCGGTAAATTTTCTTTTTTATAGCATTTTGGAATCATTTTAATAATCCTATAATCTCCTCTGGCGTAATCCCTAAAGCAGGCTTTTGATACTCTAAAACTACTGTTTTGACGCCAAAAATAGCATTTTTTACCATGCGGGAAAATTGTCCAGCTGAAGATTCAACAATAATTACCTTATCTGCACGTCTAGCAATCATTTTTGCTTCGTATTCAGGAAAAGGCCGCAAAGTAATTGGCCTAAATAAACCAACGCGTTTTAGTTGGCTACAGGCGGCTCTGCAAGCAGAGGCAACAGATCCGTGGGCAAAAATAATGGTTTTTGCATCTGTGCAGTGGTAACTTTCATAATCTCTAATATGTTTTGATATTTGCTCATATTCATTGATGTATTTGTCTAGTATCTTTGCTAATTCTTCTTCTGTTGAGTAAGTATTACGAATATTAACAATTTTTTTGGCATCGCCTAAAATCTGCTTAGTTGTTGATAGATAGCTCGGTTCATATATTTCTACTTTTGATTTTGCTTTAGCTAAATATCCATCAGTAAGTAAAAAGGATGGGAAGCGATATTTCCAGGCATTATTAAATGTTTTTATTGTTAGATCATAAACTTCTTGCAAATTGGAGGGAGAATAAACAATTCTTAAACCTTCGCCATTTCCGCCAAAACAGGTTAAATTAACTTCCTGTTGAGAGTAGATTACAGTTCCTGTTGATGGGCCTCCGCGCTGAGTAATTATGCCAACAAAAGGCAAACGCATTGCTTCAGCCATAGAGATTGGATCTTGCATTAAAACTGTTCCTGGACCAGCCGTTGATGTAAAGGATTTTTTGCCTCCTAAAATTGCACCAATAACTCCAAAACCAGCTGATATTTCATCTTCGGTTTGAATAAACAAAAGCCGCGGATTTTTTATTGCTTCCTCGGCAAATGTTTTGGTAATTTCTGTGCTTGGAGTAATTGGATAGCCAAACATTAATCTGGCACCCGCGCTTAGCGCGGCCTTAACAACAACTTCATTGCCAGTTAGAAATTCTGTTTGCATTTAAAAAGCCCCTCTAAAGTAAATATACAAAAAAAGTAGTGTTTGTGCAAATACCATTGATTAATCTTAAATAAAGAATTAAAATATTATATAAATCGCACTTCAAAACTTGGAGGTGATTTCATTGAACCTTGACATCGGAATACTAGCCGGTGGGGATGGAAAAAGGTTAAAAGCTAAAAAACCTAAAGCGTGGGTCAAAGTTGGGGACATTACGCTTTGCGAACGTGTTGTAAGAGAAGTTCAAGGCTTGAAACCAAACAAGACATTCGTTATTTGTCATCATGAGTATAGCGATACACTTTCTGGATACCCAAACATTGAGATCCTCAAGAGAACAGGAAGCTTTCTTGGCGATCTATTCTCAATTGTTAGTAGGTCAAAAGCCGATATGCTAGTTATTGTCGACGCAGATGCTGTTCTGATTTCAACCGACAACCTATTCTCTATCATTGAACTTGCGGATCGAGAAAAAGCCGGTTTCCTCTGGCCTGTTGTTCCTAAGCATTTGTGCTATCCGCAACATGGTGGATATCGCTATGTTCTGGGTAATAAGGATCTTGTTAGGGGAAATCTCTTTATTTTTCGGCCCAAGCAAATTCATGTTGATCAAAAGCTTCTTGACAGGATGATTAAATACCCAGCCATAAGCGAGCTATTTGCTCTTGGGTTCTGGAATTGTCTAAAATATGTCTTTGGAACAATTACGGTGAGTGATGGTCTAAATTGTATAGGCAAGGCTCTTGGTTGCAGTGTCCAAATTCTTGTAATGCATAACCTTACATATGCGTTTGATATAGACTTTCAAGAAGATCTACAAACAGCCGAAGGGCTTTTAAGACAACAGGGGCGATTATAATCATAAAACCTACTCCGCAACTAACCTGCGTGTAGGTTTTTTCATTTACATTTGTAATATATTAAAACAGAAGTGACAAATTTAAAATAAGAGTTCTTGTGCAAATCATTGACATATTGTTAAAGACTAAGATAAAATATTCCATAGTTTGTACATCAAATTTCGGGAGGTGGGGTATGTCCTGGACAGAAAGGGTATATAAATCGCTTACCAGAATCATCGCAAAGCTAAAATGCCCATACTGCGGGGTATGGTTACCTATCGGGATGCATACTGGTTCATATGTATGCAGTGGTGACAAGAATGATACATGAGAATGAGACCGATCACGTTGATGAAATTGACAAAAGTGAAATAACAGTTGAGGCGTTTGATGACATTTGGAATAAATACGAAAAAGATATTCCAATACAATTAGATAAAGGCCATTACTATATCATTCTTTTCAAGATGGGTAGCCTGCAGGTTCGAGCAGGAATCAAAGTTAGCCCTAGAGTCAAAATAACTGCTTCACTTTTGGTTATAGATCCGAAACAAACGTATGTTTCAGATCGTATAGTCCTGAATCAAACGTATCGAGGAGATGAAAATCTTGACATTTTTGGGTTGTCAGAGATGAAAACTAAAATCAAAGATGGGCAAAACCTGCAAGAAGTATGCGCTGAATATCTTCTTGCTGCTAAAAAACACCTTCTAGAACAACATCAATAAAACCCTGATTTATCTCGATTGCTCCGAGTCGGAGCTTTTTCTTTTATCTTTATAAGGTGTTAAAATGAATATACATACTTTAAAAAAGGAGTTTTTATGCAACATCCATGGCAAAGAGTCGGCGTTTTTGTCGATGTCCAAAATTTGTACTACTCAGCTAAAAATTTACACAACTGCTATGTTAATTTTGCTGCCATTTTAAAAACTGCTGTTGGACAAAGACAGCTTATTAGAGCTGTGGCTTATGGTGTTAGGGCTAACTTACCTAAACAGGAAGGTTTTTTTAAAGCATTGGAAGAAGCTGGTTTTGAAACAAAAATTAAAGATTTACAAACTTTTCCTGGCGGAATGCAAAAGGGTAACTGGGATGCTGGCATGGTAGTCGATATCTTAAGATTGGCCCCAAAACTTGATGTAGTTGTTATTGTTTCCGGCGATGGCGATTTTGTGGATTTAATCGAGTATTTGCAAAATCATGGTATTTGGACTGAAGTTATTGCTTTTGGTCAGTCAGCTTCATCAAAACTAAAACAAGAGACAGATATGTTCTATGATCTAGATCAAAATTTTAAACAATATTTGCTAAAAAAGATTAGCTAAAAAAACGACCTCTTTGGAGAGGCGTTTTTAGAAAATGTTTTTTGGGTTCTATGTAAGTTATGCTGCGATCTTGACTGTACTTCCACTGCAATACGAACAAACAAATACTGTGCGTGGGAACGAAAAGTCAAGAATTGACCTGATACCAAAACCCCAACACTCAGTCCCTGCTTCTTCAAGCTTGGTACCGCAGAATGAGCATCTTTCGTCAATGTTTTTGATTCTTTTAGGGTTGATGGCTCCACAAGTAGAGCAGATGATTCTACCGCATTCAACCTTCAGCTTCCCATCACAATCATCTTTAGGACACATTTCGCCTTTGATTGAAGCCCATCTTGCTTCCATTCTCACTCTATTCTGATATTTAACCATTGCGTAGTATACTGCTCCCATAGCTATCAATATCAGGCCCATGAAAAGCTTGAGAACGAAAACTAGCATAACCTTCACCTCCTGCGTTGCTCCTCGATTTGAATATTAATATAGCAGAATAATGTTCTTTTGTCCAGTGATTAAACAAACTTGCCTTTAATACATATTGACATGCTTAGTTGTCTATAGTAGAGTATTATCTCGCACGTTCACATAAACCATTCTGTCGAACACGGAGGTGAAGCGGTTGAAGAGAATCAGAATAGTAATGATTTTCCACGGGAAAAAAGTTCCTGCGGATACGCTTGAAGATAAAATTATAGAACTTAGAGCTAATCCACAACTTTCACTGCAAGGTATGACTGATATCCAGAATCTAGTAAATGCCCTTCGTCCACTAGGACCGTTCGCAAGTATGTATTCATCACGACTAGCTCGTGCTTTGGTAACGGCATCAACCATCATGCTCGCACTGGATCTCGATTGTCAAACTATGACCGAACTAGGACAATATGCAACAGGAGAAGGGGGCGAATCCACCTTCTATCCTGGACACGAAAATGAATGGTATGCTTTTTGGCAGACACAGGTTCTGCAAGCAATGGATATAATCTATAACAAAAGCGATAATGGAGAAACAATCCTGGTCGTCAGTCACAGGCCGCATATCGCAGCGCTATATGCTAACGTCAAGGGTGTAAAAGAAGAAGAAAAAATCCGCGCGTTGGCTCTAGACCCGAACTTTAGCAGATCTGGATTCATCGTCTTTGAAATCATAGATGGCATTATCTACATACCAGCATAGCTAAGTGTAATCACTTGGCTGCTTTTTTTATCAACTTTACCGTACCTTTGTTTGCGTTTAACTCAACTATATCATTATTACTAAAACATTCTGTAGCAAATTTAGTACCAACAATACATGGTTTTTCCAACTCTCGGGAGATAATGGCAGCATGGCACAATAAACCACCTTCATCTGTAATAATCCCAGCCGCCTTTTTGACTAATGGTACAGTATTAGTTGAGGTCATTGTAGTTATAACAATATCACCGCGTTTAATTCTTATTTTAGAAAGGTCGACATCTCCAGACGGGAGTTTGACAACTTTTCCAGTAGCACAACCCTTAAAAGCAATAGATCCTCGCAATAGCTGTAAATTTTTCTTCTTCTCTCCAATCCTCTTCTTTACATAATTTACCAGACTACCAGTAAGAATATACTTCTTACCATTTATAATCAGTACACCGTTATTCTTTACCCGATCGTTAATAATGTTTTGATCAATTTTATTGTTTTTTAGTTCGTAAGGTAAAAGCTGTAAAAACTGATTGTATGTCAGCCCGTATTGATATGCAAGTTCGTTGAATACTGGTTTAAGCAGATAAATTACTTTAGTGATTTACTCCATCTTGATATTATGCGAGTAATTGTATTCAGATAGTATATCTGCTAGGTTATTAAGCTTTCTATTATTAAATTCGGTCAAAATTGTTTTTCTTTGATTAATTTTTTCAAGCCTTGATTTGTGTATTTTTTTCAGAATCATATCTGTATTTTTTTTAATATATACTTTAATTTCTTTTTCTAATTCGTACCTACTAAACGAATATTGACTATAAATCCATGACTTTTTCCATCCCCATTTTTTAAGATGGTTGTTAATTTGGTTCTTAACCCCTACGAATCCATATTTCTTAGCTTTCTTTGCTAATTTTAATAGTTCGTATTCCTCTTGTTCGTGTAGAGTTTTCTTAGATACAGCAGAGATAGTTTTAATGATTTCTGAAATTTTACATTCTTTAACTTTCTGCCTACGTAAAATGTCTGTAATCACAATCTCTAACGCATCATCTATCAAAAATGGTAGGTAACCCCAGCACCAAATTTGTCTAATTTTATCCTCATAGTTAAAATAAATGTCTTTTAACTCTTTTTTGGAACATACTCTATTTTGGGTGTACTTCCTGGTTTCATTGGCCCAGACTAACAATTCATCCATTAGCCTATTGAATCTATCAATCCATTTTAAGCATTGCTGTGGATCTTCGTTTAGAACTTCTTGTATTTTTTAGTAAACTTCTTGGCTTGCATCTCATTAATATAAGAGGAACCTCCGACCCGACAATAATCAGTTAATTTAGTATCAAAACCTGTAACATTATGCGTATTAGATAGTCCTTCATTGAGTTCATCTGAAAAAATAAGAGGATACTTTCCTCTTGAGACTAGTTTTCTCCAGTATTCGGCAGTTGGAATATTTGGTATGTCTACTTGTTTCATAATCAATGCAATTATAGTTCTTTTAGTGCTTTTTGACAATATTTTTGCTGTTTGAAGCACCACTTTTTTGTTATTGTAAAATTTGCTACACTAAAATAAAGCCCCACTTCGCTAAAGCTTCGTTCGGGGCGTGACAGAATTACAAAGATAACATCAATGAGTCGCGGAGGGATAATGAAAACAGAAACTTACAATAAGAAAAAATCAGACTTTAGATTAACCCCAAATCTAGAGGATTACGAGAAGACGTACAAAACATTTTCCTGGGATCAAACCAAAAATGAAGTTGATTGGTTCCCTAAAAACAAGCTCAACATTGCCTACAACGCTATTGATCGTCATGCAGAAAGTGACAAAAAGAACAAAGTGGCTCTTTACTGGGAAAATGAATCTGGTGAAAAACAAGAATATACATTTTGGCAACTAAAAGATTTGTCTAATCAATTTGCAAATGTTTTAGACAAATTAAAAATCAAACACTCTGAGCGTGTTTTTATTTTTCTTCCTAGGATTCCAGAACTTTATATTGCTTTTTTGGGAACTTTAAAAGCTGGCGGAGTTGCTGGTACATTGTTCCAAGCTTTTGGTCCTACTGGACTTTTGGATCGACTTTCAATTTCAGGCGCCAGATTTTTAGTCACAAATAGAGAATTAGCCAAAAGAGTGTATGAAGTTAAGAAAAAATTACCACATTTAGAGAAAATTTTAATTGTTGATGATAAACCAAGACATTCTGGTGAAATTGATTTCCAAGAAGAAATGAAAACTGCAGATACGAAATATAAAATTGCTCACATGGACAAAGATGACTATGCTTTTGAGCTCTTCACTTCAGGAACCACAGGAAAGCCAAAAGGCGTAGTTCATGGACATTACGCCATCTTGCAGGAACATATGACCGCAAAATGGGTCCTAGATATCCACGACAGCGATATTTGTTGGGTAACAGCTGATCCTGGGTGGGTAACCGGCATTGCATATGGCATGCTTGGTTCGTGGTCAATTGGCGCTTCACTCATCTCATATGATGGTCGCTTTGATGCTGCAAAATGGTATGAATTATTGCAAAAATATCAAGTAAGTGTCTGGTATACAGCCCCAACAGCAATTAGGATGTTAGCAAAAGCCGGTATTCAGCTTGCCAAAAAATATGATTTGTCTAATTTAAGATATTTAGCCTCAGTGGGCGAACCTTTAAATCCCGAACCTATTCGTTTTGGGTTAAAAGCATACAAACTACCTTTCCACGACAACTGGTGGCAAACAGAAATTGGCGGCATTTGTATTGCCAATTATCCATGCATGGATATAAAACTTGGTTCAATGGGAAAACCTTTTCCGGGTATTATTGCTTCCATAGTTGACGACAAAGGTGAAGAACTTCCTACAAATACTGAAGGCAATTTAGCATTAAAACCAAAGTTTCCTTCCTTGATGGAAACAATTTGGCGACGACCGCAAAAATTTAAGAGTTACTTTAAGAAAGGTTGGTATATTACAGGTGATAGGGCATACAAAGATAAAGATGGATATTTCTGGTTTATTGGCCGTGCTGACGATGTGATTAAAACTGCTGGCGAGAGAGTTGGACCATTTGAAGTTGAATCCGCTTTGATTGAACATCCGGCTGTAGCTGATGCTGGAGTAATTGGAAAACCTGATCCAGATAGAGGTGAAATTATTAAAGCATTCTGCGTCTTGAGATTGGGTTTCCATCCCTCTCAAGCCCTAATCGAAGACATCTCTCAATTTGTTAAAAAGAATTTAGCTGGTCATGCCTATCCAAAAGAAATTGAATTTGTTGATTCATTACCGAAAACAAGATCAGGCAAAATTATGAGAAGAGTTCTAAAAGCAAAAGAGCTCGGGCTCCCAATAGGCGACACAAGCACATTAGAAGAATATTAAATTATTTCAAATATTTTACTAAACTTTGCCCTGTCATTTCTTTTGGCAGCTTGATCCCTAAAATATCAAGTATTGTAGGAGCTATATCAGCAAGAGTAAATTTTGTCATCATGATATCTTTGAGGATTCCTCTTGAATTTAATTCTGAAACAAGCGTCTGATTTGTTTTTTTATCTTTATTTGTCACATATATAAAAGGCACAGGATTAAGTGTGTGAATTGTTTCTGGATCTCCTTCGCTTTCCAAGTGAACCATTTGTTCTGCGTTTCCATGATCAGCTGTTAAAATCATACCTCCATTGGCATCAAGCACTGAAGCTGCAATTTTCTCAACAGCCGCATCAGTTGCTTTGATCGCATCTGCAACTGCAGTAATATTTCCAGTATGTCCAACCATATCAACATTAGATATATTAGCCACAATTAAATCATATTTTTTAATGCGGTCAACAATGGCGTGAGCAATTTCATCTGCTTTCATTTCTGGAGTTTTATCAAAAGAATCTACTCTTGGTGAAGATATAATCAATCTATCTTCATAAGGAAAAGCCTGCTCGCGTCCGCCATTGAAAAAATAGGTAACATGGGCATATTTTTCTGATTCGGCCACTCTAAATTGTTTTAATTTGTGATTTGATAGAATTTCAGCTAAAGAATTTTTGATTTGTTCTGGGGGACATATAACTGATGTGGGCAAATTCTCTTGGTAGCGTGTCATAGTTACAAATTTTGTTTTTGGTTTTTTAAAACACCAA
>JAPLVJ010000017.1 GCA_026397155.1 Candidatus Berkelbacteria bacterium
AAAGAAAATTGGTGCTGATTTTGCTGACTCTGCTAGAGCCAAAACTGCTTGCTGGGTAATTCGACTATAGGCGCCTGTCACGAACATCTGATTCATGGATTTTCACCCCCTGGTTTTGAATATGCTAGCTGTTGATACTTCAAAATATGCTATTGTAGACAAAAAGTCAAGAAAAATCCTTCGACCCTTCAACTTCGCTCAGGGTCGCCCTGAGGTACTCGAAGGGCGACAAGCTCCCCCCTTCGTCGAGACTACGGGAGGGCAGCACCATAAACAAAAAAAGCCCGCAAAGGGGCAAAATGCCCTGCGGATACGACGGAAATAACACCAAAAAGGCGATACTAAGATTATTGAGACTAATTATTTGCCTTTATTATGTTCTATGTCGAAGTATTTCTTTCAGCGCCAACAATGATTTCATTCGGTGATGATAGCTGGAAGTGCATAGTTAATGTCAAATCATTCTTAGTGAATGCCAGCATAAAACCATCACTTGTGGTTACATTTGCTGTTTTTGTATAACCTTTAGCTACCAAAGCTGATTCAATTGATGCCGCATCGGCATTAGCAATAGCTTTTTTCGTCACGTAAGAAAGGGTGCTGAAATCATTGCTCGAAGCAGCGAAGCTTTCCAATTTGGCCGCAGTAAATAGTTGCGTTAAAACTGGTTTAAAATCATTATTTATGGAAATTGTCAGAGCATCGGTCGGCGTATTATCTTTGGCTTGAGTAAAAACATCAGTCGTAGAACTTCCCGATGTATCAGAAGAACTAGTTGTTGTTGATGTCGGGGTAGTACTGCTAACAGCATTCTTAAGAGTTTTTTTGGCTTTGGCGTAAATAAGATAACCACCCACTCCGCCTAGAACAATTAGGACTAAAACAATAATGATAATGATTAAACCAATGTTAGTCTTTTTACCCTGCGGTTGTTGTTGTGCCGGTTGTTGTGCCGGCTGATTAGTTTGATTGCTCAAATTCCCTCCTTTTATCTAATTTTAATAACATTATATCATCATATAGTCTAGGTCTTTTGGAAATACAAAATCTGAACCTGCGCTCAATTTGACCAACATACCGATTCACTGAATTTTGAATCGGGTTAGCTTTTCTTAGAAGCTGACCAAATCCAAATAATCACGGCGATAACAACGACTGCGATAACAACCCACCAATACCACGTCATTTGCTCTCCCTCTATCAAAATTAATTCTTATTATATTCATAATATCACAAAATCACTAAAAATAAAAAGATATTTCGATAAAGCTGTTAGAACCTGCTAGGTGGGAAATTGGAGTGTCTTAGGATACTAGAGTTGAAACCAGTTTAAAAAGAAAAACTTTGCCCTAATAGCAAAGTAAAAATTTATTCTTTACCGGGATATCCTACCAACTCCAATAACTTCTATATTTATACGGAGATGAGTACCAAGTATAACTATAATCGGGAGTATACCATTTTGAGCTATAATTTCGTGTTGGATAATAGTAAGACGAATTATACTTTGGCTGATAGGATTTGTAGCTATAATTATCCCATCTATAAGCATTGGAGTTTGAACGGTAGTAAGAAGATACATAAGTTCCGTTTTTTTTGTAATAGCTACCTACATAACTCCGAGCTTCAGCGTGATTAGCAAAAAATAAACTCGCAATGTTTAACATTCCGAGGGTCAAAATTAGTAAAATTATTTTTTTCATTTTGTTGGCCTAATTATGGCATAAAAATGAAGTTCTGTCAAGATGTGCATAATCTAAAAAAGTCCGATTATTTTTTATTTTTCTTTGAAGTTTAATAGATAAACGGCAATTAAAATAATCGAAACCGCTAATCCTAAAATCGGCCAAGCCAATGAAGTTTTTCCCAACCAATCAAGTTCATTAATAGCAATTATCCCGGCAATGACGATGCTAGCAACTAACAATGTTTTCATTTTTTATCTCCTGAAATTACTTTAGGGCAGATAAGAAAATTATTAAACTATCCCGTTGGGATTTAAAACCTCGATAACCTCTTTTGCTCTTTGAATTGCCGTCTGTCTTAATTGTGAATCTTTATAATTATCGGTATGGTCATCAGCGCACAAAAAAACCATTATTGAGGGTAGAATTAATATATATGTTCTCGGACACTGACCTTTTCTCAAACCAGCAATAACAATTATAGTTTTATAAATAGGAAGATTAGATGTATTTTCTGCAGGAAAAATATTATTGGATAAAGGTTTTTCAGGTTCTTTGGAATTGAAGTGGATGCTTAAAAGATTAACCAAATATCCGATTGATTTTTCAATCGGATATTTCTTCTTTTGATATTTCTTGATGTCTTTTTTAAACCCTTCGTGTAGATAGAAAGTAAAAACATTAGAATCAGAAAGAAGTTCCTCTATAATAAGAAAGTTCATATGGTATTTCTTCCCCATTTCTCTTAACCGCAAGCCACGGCGCCTCGCTATGGCTTATATCCTCAAGTTCCTTACCTGAAAGTTTTGAGTATATCTCAATAACCCAATCTAATATTTCCTTCTCTTCTTTCGAAAAAATATCTAAATTTGCTTCTTTTTTTAATTCGTAAATCGTTGTGGGATTTTCGTGTATAGGGCTTTTTAGTTCTTTCCTTATGCCAAGAGCTGTATCCTCTAATGTTTTGATAATATTATCAAAATTAGAGGGCACGGGTCCCCTTGGCATCCTGATGTATTTATCACCAGTAATGGATTGGCCATATTTCTCGAATGCTCCAAAATCTACAAAATATAGGAGCTTGCAGATTTTCTTTTTGCCTTCCAAGACTTTGCCATCCATTTCCTGGATTAAATACAAAATAACATTTTTGTATTTTGATTGATTAACCATATTCCCTCCCCTCTCATAGACCCTTTTTAAAATGTCAAACTGTAACTATGTTAATTATAGCAACCTTGTCAAGGTTTTTGCAACACGGTTTGAACAATCTTGGTATCACTTTTGTTTTCTTGGATACTCAATTAATCCCAATTGACACAAAAAATTCTCGCTAATCTTTCAGTGAATACGTTCTCGGCTTGTCTTCTGTCTTGTTTTTTTGTTTTTCATTTAACTTTTAGATTTACCACTTATTGCTATCCCTGCAATTCCTAACCCTATCCATAACAAGATCCAGTTGTCATTTCTGAAGAACTTTGCCCAGTTTGGAATGTTTAGCCCGCGTAAGTCTTCTTTATATTCCTCTCCACATGGACCCCTATCATCATTCCGGCAAACAACTTCCCCTGTGGGATAACTAGAGCCATGAGGCAAATAATGATTAACATAATAAGCAAGACCTGACACTAAAATAAAAGTTGCCCATATAATAACTGCTAGAATAAGCCAGTATTTTTTATTCATTTTTTCTTTGGTTTAACTTTCTCTTTCAAAAAATAAAATAAAGCAATTAAAACCCCATTTAATCCTACTGCACTAATAAATTCACCCCAGATTGCTGATACTTCAGCCGTACTGGTACCGCGAATAGGAGTGAAATCTCTCCAAGTACCCACCCAGTATATTAGATTAATAATTAAACCCGCCACAGCAAGCCAAAACAAAATGTTTAAGAATTTTTTGAGACCTTTAACGGATAAATACACTGTTATAAAAGTTATGATAGCCAATAGTAAAAAAGTTACCCAAATGTCACTATTGTCGGTTGAATTGGTTGCCTCTGTAGAAGGAAGTCCAGATCCAAGCAATGTGGAGCTTGGTTGGGATGACTCAAAGTTTAAGTATTTATACACCATTTTTACTCCTAAATAATAATGGGTCTATTGAACAACTTAAGGAACTTGGGGCGACCAAGCGGAGTTGAACTGAGCTACAGGCGCATCATATATCAATTCTCAATTTACAATTTACAATTTTTATTTCTTTCCAATGATCACTAATATGTCATATTTTTTTAAGGTTTCTGAAACCTGCAAACCAGTTTGAAATCCAGCATTTTTTAAAGTTTCGCCAACTGCTTTTCCAACTTCTTCTTGATCAGCTTTATAATAAACTAAAGTATTTTGATATTTGAATGATGCGGCATTGCCGTACGTTGCCACTTTCCAGCCATCTTTTTGTAAAACTGTTCTAACCCGATAAGCGTCGCCTCTGACACCATTGCCGTTTAAAACTTGGATGGCAATTTTACTCTTATCTACTGTCGGTGTAGCTGTACTTTGTGTTTGTGCTTGTGTTGTTGCTTCTGGAACAGTTTGCTCTGGCTGTGTCTGGGTGGTGGAGTCTGTTTCTGAAGTTACTTCCTCTGTACTTGCTACTTTTTGGGGTTCTTCTTTTTTAATTCTGTTTTTTTGAACCTGCAATACGCCAAAAACTATGGCTATTCCTAAAATCAAACCAAGTAAATAAGGCAACAAATGACCTCTTTTTTTGTGTTTTTTTTCAGGCTCTGAAGAAACCTCCGGCCTTGGTTTTTCAAATTTTTCGATATCAAATTGCTTCATTTTCCTCTCTAATAGCGGGTAACGGGAATTGAACCCGTCTCTCGACCTTGGAAGGGTCGCATAATTCCGCTATACGATACCCGCATAAAGTTACCTGGTCGGAGCGGGGAGATTTGAACTCCCGATCTCCGCCTCCCAAAGGCGGCGCCTTAAGCCGCTAGGCCACGCTCCGTTTTGTCCATGTTATCTTATCAAATTTTGGGCTTAATTTCAACCCCACTTCGCATACAGCTTCGCTTGGGGCAAGTCCCACTTCGCTAAAGCTTCGTTAGGGGCGAAGATTAGGGATCTTTTTTGTCACCCTAAAACCCATATATTTTCCAAACATCAGCCGAGTTTCAGCATCAACTGCTGGAATAGAGCCAAAGAAAATAGCTGTAATTGGCACTAAAATCCATTGTAAATAAATTTCTAAAGTTTTAAAAAACCCATACCCTTTTGGTTTTTTTGGCATCAAATTAACACTAATATAAGTCGAGACAAAAAGACCAATCCAAGTCAAACTCAAAAGAACACGCGCAATAACTGGCAGATTATAAGCGATTACGCTTGAACGAAAAACTGGACTTAAAGCAAATGGCAACCAACCAGCAAAAGCCAAAAGCAAAGAAGAAGTCGCCCAAGAATAATGTCCTTCAAACTGACGCCACAAAAGAACAAATCTAGACAAAAGAGAAATTTCTTTATGCTTTGGCAATTGTTGACAAAGATAAGGAAAATGCTCTACTCCCCAAGCCCAGCGCCTTTTTTGATAATATTGCTCCTTAACAGTATCCCAAAAATTGCGGCCAACTACTGCATCCATATAAACCGGAACAAAAATAGGTACGACTCGATGATTTCCGCCATAAGTAAAATAGGCCCTAAAAAACTGCCTTGAATCTTCTGAAACTACGGTTGTATCCCAAAAATTTATATCAACTAAGGTCTGCATTGACATTGCTTGTGAAGAAAAATTAACCATACGATAGGGCCTAGTTGCTTCAACCAACTGCCAAAATGAAGAGGAAAAAGCAACCAAACGAGTCCAGGCTGGCACATACCAAATATTATTGGAGTAAAAAGGAATTGGTTGATAGGTTCTCCTTAAGCGGTTTGGATTAATAATAAATTTATAAGCCAAACATGCAAAATACTGCGGATCAGCACGCGTATCCGAATCAAAAGTAGAAACAATGACGTTTTCGTAGGCGATTCTCTGTTCGTCTAAAAGTTTCTGCAATTTCTTGGCTGCCCAAGCCGAGTTAGCGCCCTTTGCCTTCATCTCACCAGGAATTTCAGCCGGGTGTTCAGTAACTAAAAACTTAAAAAACTTGTGCTCAAATTCTTTCTTTAGAATACGTGCTTTTTCTCTTGCCTTTTCTCCTTCTCTTTCCTCCATTGCTAAAACAACAATCATTTTTTCTTTAGGCCATTTTGCATCCAGACACGCTTTTATAGAATTTCTTAAAGTTCCAATTTCCTCATTGTAATTAGGAAAAATAACTGCCTGATACAATGTTCGCCAATTAATTAAAATTTTCTCTTTTTCTTTTAAGACAAAAGCTTCTTCTAATTCTCTTTTAATTTTTCTCTTGATAAAACCACTTTTATTTCTTAATCTAATCTTTAGTTTTTCAATATAATTATCAATGCTTTTTAAATCATTTAGCTGATCTAGCCAATCAATTTCCATATCATGCTTATAATGTTTAAAACCAGCTAAAAGGTAGCCGCCCATAAAAAAGGCCTTGTAGAGCCAATAAAGATCAAAACAAATTAAAAAATAAGCCAAAGATGTGGGGCTAAAAAGAGCTAAAAAAACCGGGGCAAGTAGTGTTGTCCAACAAAAAAATCCTGGAATAATTTCACAAAATCGTTTCATTTTTGTCTTACATAATTAGATAGATTAAAATGAGGATCTGGGATAGAAGTGCCACGCCCTGAAAAAAATAGGCCAGCCGATCGTCTTTTTTAAGGACATAAAGGAAAAAGAAACCATCAATCACAATAACCAAAAATCCAAAAATTAATATCAATGAATCGGCTTTTTGGGTTTTAAAAACAAAATAAATAAGATTAACTAAAAAAGCCAAAAACGGCAATATTGCAAAAATGTAAATTTTCTTCATCTTGATTATAGATTTTAACAGATATCTTGATCTTTTACTAGATTTTTGATAAAATAATAGGACAATGAAAAAGAATTTTTGGGATAAATACGACAAATACAGCGAAGTAGAAGACGAAAAAGCTGATAGAAGAGCTCAAAAGAAAAGAAAAAAAATGCCAGTATCAGGCAAGAATGTTTTTGAAATTTTGAAACAAAAAAAGAAAGGACAAATGATGATATTAAAACGTGATATATACCCATTGATCCCGCTGCGCGATACGGTTATTTTCCCGTATCAAATTATTCCTTTGGTCGTGGCTCGACCAAGATCAAGTAAAGCACTCGAAGAAGCAGTTAGTAGCGATAGACAGGTTATTTTCGTAGCACAAAAGGAAAAAAATATTGATGAACCTGATTCCTCTAACCTATTCACCATAGGTTGTCTTTCTCAAGTTCAGCAAATGAGCAAAAGACCTGACGGCGCAATTCAAGTCTTAGCTGAGGGTTTAGCCAGGGTGCGTATTTTAGACTACACCCAACACGATCCATACTTTAAAGTTAAAGTGCAGGAAGTTGTCGAAGATCCTACAATCGATTTTGAAACTGAAAGTTTGATGAAGGCAGTTCTGACCCAGTTCCGCCAAAGTATTGAAATTGGAAAAATTGCCCTGCCCTTAGAAACAATGATGACCCTGTTTAATATCAAAGACCCAAACCGCTTGGCAGATCTATGTATTTTTAATCTTGACCTTGAAGTTAGAAAAAGACAAGAAATTTTGGAAACAGTTAATGCCAAGGATAGACTGAAAAAAGTCAGTACGATTTTATCGCGGGAACTAAAAATCTTGCAACTTGGTAAAAAAATTCAAACTGAAGCTGAAAAAGAATTAGGTAAAATGCAAAAAGAGATATTATTAAGAGAACAGCTTAAAGCAATTCAAAAAGAGCTTGGCATTGATGATGATGGTGAATTTGGTGAGTTGGCTAAAAAAATTGAAGCAGCCAAAATGCCTGAAGAAACAAAATCTAAGGCATTAAAAGAATTTGACCGTTTAAAGAAAATGCCACCCTACTCTCCTGAAATATCCTATATTAGAACCTATCTTGATTGGTTGGTTGATTTACCTTGGAGCAAAGAAAGCGGCCTAAAAGAAGATAAAATTGATATTAAAAAAGCCCAAAAAATCTTGGACGAAGATCATTATGGATTAAAGAAAGTTAAAGAAAGAATTGTTGAATATTTAGCTGTTCATAAATTAGCTGGCAAAGCAAAAGGTTCAATTCTCTGCTTTGTTGGACCGCCAGGCACTGGAAAAACATCCATTGGACAATCTATTGCTCGTTCAATGGGACGTAAATTTATCAGAATGTCGCTTGGCGGAATTAGAGATGAAGCTGAAATTAGAGGCCACAGAAGAACCTATGTTGGTGCCTTGCCAGGAAGAATTGTTCAAGGAATCAAGAACGCCAACGCCAAAGATCCTGTTTTTATGCTCGATGAAATTGACAAAGTCGGAGCTGATTTTAGGGGCGATCCTTCTGCTGCGCTACTCGAGGCATTAGACCCAGAACAAAATAATGCGTTCTCAGACCACTATCTTGAAGTTCCTTTTGACCTTTCTCGTGTCATGTTTATTACAACAGCCAATATGATAGATACTATCCCGCCAGCGCTTCTAGATAGAATGGAAGTCATTGCTTTCCCGGGTTACACAGAAGATGAAAAATTCCATATTGCCAAAAAATATCTAACCCCAAAGCAGATTAAATTGCATGGCTTAAAAGATAGTCAAATTCATTTCGAAGATTCAGCGCTTAAAGTAATTGTCAGAGAATATACAAAAGAAGCTGGGGTGCGCGAATTAGAAAGACAAATTGCCTCTGTTTGCCGTAAGATCGCCAAAAAAATTGCTGAGGGATCAAAGAAAAAATACAAAATAATTGCCAGCAACATCCATACATTTTTGGGCGCAGCTAAATACCAACTTGCTGTTGCCGAGAAAAAGGACGAGGTTGGACTAGCAACAGGCCTTGCGGTCACAGAAGCTGGCGGAGAAGTTCTATTTATAGAATCATCCTTAATGCCAGGCAAAGGACGCTTGCTTTTAACTGGCCATCTTGGGGATGTAATGAAAGAAAGTGCCCAAGCTGCTGTTTCGTATGCTCGCTCCATCGCGCACAATTTAGTGGCAGAAAAAAATTTCTATGAAAAAAATGATATTCACGTTCATGTACCGGCTGGGGCAATTCCAAAAGACGGCCCTTCAGCTGGCATTGCCATGGCTACATCTGTTGTTTCTGCTTTAGCCAAAATTCCAACCAAGCGTGATATTGGTATGACTGGTGAAATTACCTTGCGCGGACGTGTCTTAGAAATTGGCGGGGTAAAAGAAAAAGTTCTGGCTGCTCATAGAGCTGGATTAAAAGAAGTGATTTTACCCAAAGGAAATAAGAAAGATCTTGAAGATATTCCAGCCAATGTCAAAAAAGAATTAAAGTTTCACTTTGTTGAAAATATGAAGCAAGTTTTGCCAATTGCTTTAAAACTCTTGAAAAGTAAAAAATGGACTCTCTAATAGCCATTGTTGGCCCAACTGCCTCTGGTAAAAGCAATCTTGCCATAAAACTAGCCAAAAAATTTAATGGTGAGATTATTTGTGCTGATTCGAGAACAATATACAAAGGAATGGTAATTGGGACAGCTTCGCCAGTAAAAAGCAAAATTCCCCACCATCTTTTACATTTTGTTGAGCCAGATCAAACTTTTACCGTGGCTCAATTTCAAGATTTAACTTACCAAATTATTGATGAAATCTTAAAACATAATAAGATCCCGTTTTTGGTTGGCGGAACAGGCCTGTATGTTGATGCAGTAACTAAAGGATTATCAATTCCAAGAATTCCGCCTAATCCAGAACTTCGAGCCAAGCTTGAAAAGATGTCTAATGAAAAACTTTTAAGCAAATTAAAAAAATTAGACGCCCAAAAAGCAAAAAGCATTGATCCAAATAACAAAAGAAGATTAGTTAGGGCTTTAGAAGTTTGTCTGCTGACAAAAAAACCTGTCTCACAACAACAAACAATCAAAAAGCCGCCTTTTAAGGTTTTAACTTTGGGAGTTGATGTACCAAAAGAGGCGCTGCAAGAGAAAATTAATAGCCGAGTAGATAAAATGATAAAAATGGGTTTTTTACAAGAAGTGAAAAAATTATTAAAAAAAGGCGCTAAGCTCAATTTACCTTCAATGTCTGGCCTTGGCTACAAACAAATCGCTGAACACTTATTATATGAGAAACCGAAAACTCTGGAAGATACAATCAAGCAAATTAAAATCAAGACAAGACAGTTTGCCAAACGCCAAATGACTTGGTTCACAAAAGATAAAGGCATTGTTTGGGTCAAAAACCAAAAAGAAGCTGAAGATCAGATTAAGAAATTTCTTTTTTGACTAATTTTTTTGTTATGATATGATAGAATCAACATAAGGAGGGACTATGTTTAGTAAAAAAGATCCACAAACAGCATCATTTTATGGCGTGGCCTTGATGCTGATTCTTATTGGAATAGGCATCTTTGCTTATGGTATGGCTGGATGGCTCTACAACACCTGGACGTCCCAAACATGCTGGGCTTTTCCATCAATCAAAGTAATGGGCGGCCTAATTATTATGGCCCTTGGCTACATCCAACTTGAGTTAGAGCTATTGAGAAAAAAATAACCAAAAAGAACTAACTCCTTGACATCTATTTTTAAAAGTAGTATATTTTAGCTTAGGTAATTACTTTATCACATTAAAGCAATGGATAATTCACCATGAAAACTATTGAAAAAGAGTTGAAAACAAAAAATGTCAGGGAAGTGTATAAAGTCATTTTAGCACTCAAGGACATGGAAGAATGTGAGATTTTCTTCCGTGATATTTTAACATTTGAAGAAATTGAAGAAATGGCTCGTCGTTGGCAAGTTGCAAAAATGCTTGCTAAGAAAATCCCGTTCAAAGACATTGAGAGAAAAACTAAAATGAGTTCAACAACAATAGCAAGAATAAACTACTGGCTTCATCATGGCACAGGTGGATATAAGCTTTTATTAAAAAGGCTCGGTTTGATGTAGTTTCAAATAATAAAGGTTTATATCTGCCCGTAGAATCCGCGTTTAGCGGATTTTTTGTTTGGCAGAAATAGAAGGAGAGGAGGTGAAAAGAAATGGAAGAAAGGCAAACTATTGTTGAGGCGACCGAACATCGTGTTATCGGGCATAGCACAGCAACATACGCATGGAGATGCCCAAACTGTAAAACCAGAAACACCGGCATGTGCGATCGAAATGATGATAATGCCTATGACGACTGCGAACATTGCGGACTAGAAGTCAAGGTTATCGTCTAACGTTCGTGACTGACCACAAAGGGCGGGAATCCGATCCCGCCCTTCTTGTTTTTAGTAAGTTTTTGCTTTATATTTCTTTTTTCTTTGTGCTACTCTAATTCGCGCTAGAGAACGCTCGAGCATTACAGAGGCTTCAGTAAACTTGACGTCTTCTCTTTTTTCTTTAAGCAAAGATTCAGCTCTTTCTTTTGCTTCCATTGCTTTAGCTTCATCAATATCTTCAGCATGTTCGGCTGCATCAGCTAATATTTTAATATTGTTCTCTTCCCCAACTTCAACAAAACCACCCATAATAGCAAAATGATCCCATGTGCCTTCTTTTTTGATTTTGAGTTCACCCACCTTCAAATTAGCCAAAATATGAGTGTGATTCGGCAAAATACCAAGTTCGCCATTCGAGCCAGGCACTAAAACTTCGTCAACATCACCTTCAAAGATAACTTTTTCAGGGGTTGTAATTTTTAAGTGTAATTTGTTTGCCATATAAATTATTTAACTTCGTCAATAGAACCCTTCATGTAGAATGCTTGCTCTGGTTTGTCGTCGTGCTTACCTTCCAAAATTTCTTTGAAACTGCGTACTGTATCTTCACGTTTCACATAAGCGCCTTTAATTCCAGAGAAAACTTCAGCAACATGAAATGGCTGCGATAAAAATTTCTGAATTTTTCTGGCACGGGCAACAATCAATTTATCCTCATCAGAAAGTTCTTCAATCCCCAAAATAGCAATAATATCCTGCAATTCTTTATATCTTTGTAAAATTCTTTGTACTTCTCGGGCTATTTTGTAATGCTCGTCGCCAACCACACTTGGGTCCAAAATTGATGAAGCAGAATCCAAAGGATCAACAGCAGGATAAATCCCAAGCTGGGCTAAGTTTCTCGACAGAACCACCGAGGAATCAAGATGGGCAAAAGTTGTTGCTGGCGCTGGGTCAGTTAAGTCATCTGCTGGAACGTAAATTGCTTGCACTGAAGTAATGGAACCCTTTTTGGTCGAGGTAATTCTCTCTTGTAGTTCACCCATTTCAGTTGCCAGTGTTGGCTGGTAGCCAACAGCTGAAGGAATCCGGCCAAGAAGGGCTGAAACTTCAGATCCAGCTTGAGCAAACCTAAAAATATTATCAATAAAAAGTAAAACATCTTTGTTTTCTTCATCTCTAAAATATTCTGCCACTGAAAGACCAGCCAACCCCACTCTAAGTCGAGCGCCGGGTGGCTCATTCATCTGTCCAAAAACCATAGCTGTTTTATCTAAAACGCCGGACTGTTTCATTTCACGATACAAATCATTTCCCTCTCTGGTACGCTCACCCACTCCAGCAAAAACTGAATATCCGCCATGTTCGATGGCTGTATTATGAATCAACTCCAGCATAACCACGGTTTTCCCAACACCTGCACCGCCGAACAAACCAATCTTGCCACCCTTTGGAAATGGAGCGATTAAGTCAATCACTTTAATACCAGTTTCAAAAATCTCGGTTTTAGTTTCTTGTTCGCTTAATTTGGGCGGTTCGCGGTGAATTGGATAATATTGCTTTGATTTTATTGGTCCTACCTCGTCAATTGGCTGACCACAAACATTAATTAGACGACCCAAATTTCCTTTTCCAACCGGCACAGAAATTGGTTTTCCAGTATCAATGGCTTGATCATTTCTCCTTAAGCCATCTGTCGAACCAAGTGCTAAAGACCTAACCACATTCCCCCCAAGACCCTGCTGCACTTCTAAAGTAAGTATGCTATCTTTTTGTCTTACTTCCAGAGCATTATAAATTTTTGGTAATTTTTCAAATTTTACATCAATAACAGGACCAATGATCTGAACAATTTTTCCTATGTTTTCCATTTTATCTCCTTTTTAAATTATTTACTCCATTGCTTGCTTTGCAACAGTCATTTCGGTTAATTCTGAAGTGATGGCTGATTGTCTTAAAGAATGATAAGTTAAATATAATTCATCCATTAAATCTTTTGCATTTTCGGTTGAATTTTTCATGGCCATCATTCTGGCTGAATACTCAGATGCTTTTGATTCTAATAACGCCTGATAAATTTGCACTTCAATAAATTGCGGCAATAAAGTATTTAATAATTCTTTAGAAGATGGCTCCAAAAGATAGTCGTTTGAAACAGCTCCTTCTTGTTGGACCACTGGCAAAATCTGAATGCAAGCTGGCTTTTGTATAAAACTAGAAACCCAGTGGCTATAAATTATGTAAAATTGATCAATTTTCTGATTTAAAAAATTTTCTACTGCTTC
>JAPLVJ010000015.1 GCA_026397155.1 Candidatus Berkelbacteria bacterium
TTGGAAGAATTTTCAGCTCAAAGGTTTAATTTGAAAACACCGATAAATTTTGTCGTTAAAATCGCTAATTTAGGAAATGTTCATTTTAAACCCCAAGGCGAAATAACAGTTAAAAATTGGCGTGGAAAAATAGTTGAAAAAGTTGCCCTAAATCAGCAAAAAGGCAATATTTTACCCGATAGTACCAGAAAATTCGAAGAAAAATGGCAGACCAATAAATTAAAGATAGGTCGGTTTTCCGCCAATCTACACATTGTTTATGGGGAGTCGGAAAAAACTCTGGATGGAAAATTAATTTTTTGGATTATTCCTTGGTGGATATTCTTAATTCTGGCGGTTTTTGTTGTTTTGATTGTTGTACTTATTATCTTTCTTAAAAAAAGAAAAGCTCGTTGTTTAGGTCAAGCACCCCCGAAGAAAATAGTCAGGATACAATGACAAAAAAAGTTTTTTCAATCTTATTTTACCTGCTTTTGTGTTTAAATTTTAATATTTTTTTATTTCACGGCGTTGCCCTAGCACTAACAAAAGCTGAAGCCGAAACAATGAATGTTTCTGCCTCTGTTCCATCGCCGGTTTCACCGGAGAATTCATCTGTTAAATTTAATACCCAAGAGACCTTAGCTGATCCCGTGAACCATCCCATTTTGATGACGGTTTATCTTTTGGATTCTAATAAGAAACCCCTTGCAGAAAGAGAAGTGGCCGTCACTTCTAACCGAGGCAATGTTGATGTTATCGAGGCGATTTCCAAACTTTCGCAATATAAGACCCAAGCCGCTGAGGTCTCAGCAATGCAAAAAGACAAAACTGATAAAGAAGGTAAAGTTTCTTTTAAGATTACAAGTTTTGTCCCCGGCAAGGCAACTTTCCAAGTATTGGCGGATAATGTTGTTAAATTAACAGACGAGACAGTCCAGTTTAAATCCTTGCCTTTTCCCACTGATTTGACAATCGCGGTGGATTTACTTTGGACCCAGAAAGAATGGATGATTCTCTCGCCCAATCTGAAGGAGGAAAATTTATCCTCGCTCCAAAAAGAAGCCAGAGCCATAGCTAATACTGGAGTAAAAATTAAAATTCCTTTTTGGCTCTTTTTCTTGGCTGCAGTTTTAATTTTAGGAAGTCCGTTTTTCATCATGCTGGATTTTATTAATTTGCGGAAAATTAGAAAAGCCAATAAACAGGAGATTGATCTACTTTTTAAGATCGCCGCTAGCCAAGATATCAATACTCTAAAGAAAACAGTCCGCGAAGCTAACTTTGACCATAAAGAGATTATAAAGTAGGGGATAAGAAGATAGGGCGATAAGGATTAGAAGTTGGCAGTCAAGAAGAAAGGAAACTCGGACAGATTAAAAGTTTGTTCAGTGGGCTGGAAAAATTGAACTGTTTTTTCAGAAGTTATCAAAGAGAAACCCAGGCATGAATTGGTCGAAATGATTAACTTTTGACCGCTGGTTTGATAAGTTAGATGTTCTAAAACAGTGGCAGTGACAGTGACAACCCGAGTTTGGGCATAAGTAGGTGAGATAAGAAAATAGGAAAATAACAGACTGAGAATTGAAACAACAACTAAAAACGGGAAGGTTTTCACGCATTTTCTCCTCCCCTCCGGTTAGTTTCAGATGAAGCTCCACCGACTAGAGTCGGCGGTATCTTCTCCTCCATCTCGGCGGAGCGAAATCCGTCGAAGCCCCGCGAAGCGGGGCGAAGGAGGATAAGATTTTTATAATAGCAAATCAAAAATTAAAAATCAAGGATTAAAGATTAAAAAATAAAAGAGAAAAATTAAAAGTTATAGTTTAAAGTTAAAAAATGGACAATAAAGAATTCAAAGAACAATTTAAAAAAAGGCTTTACGCATTTATTATTGATTTAGTAAAAATGGTTGAGAGATTACCTAAAAATGACGAATTATGCAAAGTCGCTAGCAATCAAATTATTAGAAGTGTCACAAGTATAGGCGCTAATTATGTAGAGGCTCAAGCCGCAAGTTCTCGTAAAGATTTTGCTAATTTTTTACATCATAGTCTAAAATCTGCTAATGAATCGAAATTTTGGCTAGCGCTATTACGCGATGCAAATAAAGGCGACAAAGATAAAATAAACATACTATTAAAAGAACTCACTGAAATATCAAACATTTTAGCTTCCAGCTTATTAACCTTAAAAGGTAAAAGAAAACTTTGAAATATTAATTATACCTTTTAACTTTTATTTTAAACCTTTTAAATTGAAACGATGAAACATCTTGATGGAATTTATCGACAAGTAAAGACTGTCTTAGCCAAGCCGGAGAATAAAAAACGGATAGCTTGGGGAACGATTTTCGGGATTATTTTGGGAATGATGACCACTTTTTTAGTGAACACTTCTTTACCTAACCAAAAAATCCAAGCTGCCCCGTCGCAAGTTGTTGACGGAACGAGTGCATATGGCACCGCTTTTTCAATGGGAAGAAAAGTTGTCAGGACTAATCTTGGAACTAACTCTAATAGAGTCTTCACCCTGGTAACGACAAGCAATATCGCCATCAATCTATACTATTCCGATGACGCTGAAGCCGCTTTGCCAACCTGGACTGATGTCGGGGATATCAACGCCGACACTAGCACTTCTGCTCCCAACTGGGAGGCGACTGATATGGTCTGGGATACGGTGAACAATAATCTCTGGATTGTCTATGGCTGTATCACAATAGCCGACTCCAACGCCTATGACTTAAAGTATCGGCGAGTTACTGCTATCGGGACAACACCTTCACTTGGAGCCGAGACAGATGCCATGTCTGCCAGCTCTACTTTGACCTATTCTCATCCAGCTATCGCTATAATGGGAGACTCTGGTACAAGTAAAGTAGTCTTTTTTGCTTCCGAGCATTATAACGGACTGGCAACTCGAAACATAGCTATGAGGACAGTAACTCTTGATAATGTCACCCTTGGTACCACTCGTGTATTGGATACTGCCTGGACAGCGAATGCAAATAGTGGAATCTTAGGTGTTAGCAGGATGAATACCGATAAAAATGTGTTGTACTACTACAATGGGACAAACATGTTAGCAACCCGGCATGATGATTCTTCGGATGTAGATGCAACTACTGGTTGGGATGCGCTGAACGGAACGGATGCCTCAAGGACAACAATCTCGGCAGATGATCCGACGGCCCCAGCGGTTGGTTCAATCGCCGGCGATACTGATTCGGACACGGTTTGGTTTGGCTGGCTTGATGGTGCTCAAGACATTGGAACTTGCCGATGGAGCACGGGAACTGCCTGTGATGCTACTGCCCCGGCAAAAATAACCAATGCGGCTAATACAGTTGGTCCGGCTCTTACTACGGATGGCACAACCCTTTATTTAATTTACACAAAAAACTCTGACGCTTCGATTTTGGTCTATCAGTCGAGAACTTTTTCTTCCGGCACCGGTAACTGGAGTGGCAGTGAAACAACAATAGAAGACAGCGCCGAAACCTCGGTGACTTATCCGTCAATTTCTAGAAATATGTATGATGGCGTGATTGATGTTCTCTTCACAACAACAACAAACTATTATATTCGGCATGCGATGATAAACATGAACTCTTTGCCGACCTTATCAATCTCTCAACCGGATGGGGTTGGCGATACTATTGCCGAAGACGGCTCCTTTGATATTGTTTATAGTTTAGCTGATTCTGATAATACCGTTGTAGTTGATCTATATTACGATTCAAATGGTTCCGGGTTAGACGGAACGGCGATAGCAGCTTGTCAGGATAAGGTACAGGGAAGCGGTTTCACCTGTTCTTGGGACACAACGGATGTAACGCCAGGTTCTTATTACATCTACGGCATCACCAAAGATCCATCCCATGTTCAAGTTACTGCCTACTCCTCTCAACCAATGGCAATTAATGATAAGCCAGTTTTAACTATCACTCAACCGGACGGCGTTGGTGATACAGTCACCGTCGGTGATCATTACAATATCACCTATACATTAGTCGATGATGATGATGTGGTGACTGTTGCCTTTTATTACGATGCTGACGGTTCTGATCTTGACGGAATGGCTATTACTGGAGCTTGCGCCATTGCTGCTGAATCTGCTAGCCCAGCGACTTGTGACTGGAATACAACAGGGATGACAGTTGGGACTTATTATGTCTATGGCAAGACAACTGGTGATAGTATTAATCCGCAAACCACCCTTTATTCTTCGGGAATGATTACAATAAATTCAGCCAATGATACACCCGATACACCCACTAATTTAGGTCCTGCCGGCTACATTGATGCGGCTGGCTGGATGAATGACAATACCCCGACCTTTAATTTTGATATCACTGATCCTGACCCATCCGAACAGGTAAAATATCGAATTCAAATAGACGATACCGCTGGTTTTAGTTCAGTGATAGTGGATTATCAGCCCTCAAGCTTTGGTGCAGAAGGAACATATAACTATACCGTTGGTCAGGCAGGCACTTATGCGGTTGGTTCGGAAAGTATGACTTTATCAGATTCTTCTGCTGGGGGAGGATATTATTGGCGGGTGAAAGCGATTGACGATGATTTAGCGGAATCGGCTTATGAAGAGGCCGGGGTTGACAGCACAATTGACTTCCGAGTTGACTTCAACCCGCCGGCTGGACTTGCTGTTTATGATGGCACCGAGATCGGTGTTGATCAGGATTACAGCGGTACGGCTCTTAATTCACTCGCGGCAAACTGGGCGGCGGCCAACTTTGATACATCCGGTCCCGTTACACCGAATAAATATCAATATGCTATAGGAACAACAGTCGGCGGCACAGAGATACTCACTTGGACTTCGACCAATACTGATGGCGCGGTTGTCACGGCTAATAGTTTAACCGTTAATACCGGGGTAATGTATTTCTGGACTGTTAAAGCGACTGATCTCGCTGGAAATATAACCACGGTTTCATCAAACGGTCAAATAATTCAACCAACACTAAGTTTTTCGGTCGACTCATCAACCGTTACATTTGCCGTGGGAAACCCGAATTGGACAGATACAAAAACTACAGATATTACCACTCAAACAAATGCTAAAAACGGTTATAATATCCAAGCTTATATTTTGCCTTCTGAATTAACCTCACCATTCGATACAATATCGAATTGGTCAGGAACATACTTGACCCCGGCTTCATGGGCCGGTAATTGTGTTGTAAACTCGCAATGCGGTTTTGGCTATACCTCTTCGGATCCAAATATCACCACCGAATCCCGAGGAAATATGTATAACAATGGAGCTAATTATTGTGCCTATTCTCCAACTTCGCCTGGAGATGTTGTCGCTGATAACAATGGACCAACAATCGACGGTTCCAGGGTTTTAGTTAATGAAGTGTTTACTCTAACTCATAAGGTTTCGGTTAATCAAAACCAAACTGCCGGTCAATATCAAACAATCTTAATGTTAATGGTGACGGCTAATTATTAAAATCTAGGGAATTGTGGAGGGAAAATGACTGATAAAAAAGAAGAAAAGCCAAAAGAGAAACCACCCAAGGAGGAGGTACCAAAAAAAGCACAACCGCAGGAAGCGGCACCAAAGGAATCACTGCCCCAGCCCCAAACGCCACCAAAAAATAGTAGCGCGTGGATTATCATCTTAATTGTTGTTTTAGCTTTAGTTATTCTAGGGGTCGGCGGCTTTTTTGGTTGGAAATATTTTATTAAAGGTAAATTAACAAAGACAGCTAACAAAACGTCCACCAATACCAGTTCTAGTTCTAAAATATCGCTCAAAAAACTGGAGGAAATGTTTACCTACCCTACGGGAACATTAACCGCAACCGATCATACTGAAAAATTTGGGGCTAAATCTGAATTAGGATTTACTACGGCCGATAAATTAAAAACCGTTTATGACTATTATCTTAATTTGGCGACAAAACAAAATTTAACTGTGAGCCGAAAAACCTTAGAACCGGATTTATCTTCCGCCGCGATTACCATACAGGGAAAAGATTATTATGTTGATATTTCTCTTTATCAATATGAAAACACAGAATTTACCGTTAGTATTTATGGTGATAACATTACCAATGATACGGCTAACACTACAACCAGCACTAATACTGGTACCAGCACACCGACCAGTAATAGCAGTAAAGCTACTATTTCTAATGAATACGTAATTTCTGATTCAAATACCCGCGTTATTACCACTGCTGAATTAACTAGTTTAACCCCCTGGCAATTGAAAGTTGCTCGTAATGAAATTTATGCACGCCATGGCCGTGAGTTTGTACACAAAGATTTACAGTGTTACTTCGGTGGAAAGTCGTGGTATAAAGTAGACCCCAACTTTATTGAATCCGTTCTATCGACAACAGAAAATAAGAATATTGCCACGATTCAAAGTTACGAACAAAGCATCAGCAGTCCTTTGGCTAGTAAAGATTCTGGCTGCTAATAGTTAATTAAGTTTGTTTCTTGTGCCTTCGATAAATCAGCCAAACCAAAATTAGAGTAAGTATTAAGGCAACTCCGGCTAAATACCAGCTAAGCGGACTAAGCTCAAAACTGCTACTGACACTGTAGGGGGCAGTTTCTGTTGCAGGTTTGGTTGATTTGCTTGGAGTAGCGGTTGTTGGAACAGTGGCATTTGCCTCATTAGAGCTAGCAGATTCAACTGAACCTTTATAGGCACGAACAATGTAATAATAAGTTTTGCCTGCTGCTGATGTTTGACCTACATATTCAACAGTGCTTTTATTTGTTTGTCCAACTTTGCTGTAATTTTTGCCTTTTGTTTCAGATCTGAAAATTTTATAACCATCAATGCTGGTTGTAGTTGAGGCCTTCCAAGTTGACTTAATACCCTGTTTGTTTGTTTCGGTAGAATAGGTTGCTTTTAGTTCGCTTGGTTTA
This sequence comes from Candidatus Berkelbacteria bacterium, assembly GCA_026397155.1. Taxonomy (GTDB): domain Bacteria; phylum Patescibacteriota; class UBA1384; order JAPLVJ01; family JAPLVJ01; genus JAPLVJ01. The sequence continues at coordinate 6,900 of JAPLVJ010000015.1, forward strand.
ACAATACTGGAAGAGATATTAGAACTTGGTGTTTCTTTGCTCGAGCTTGAGGTTCCTTGCTCGGTGACTGTTTGGTCTGTGGTTTGATCTCCTGGATTATAGCCCCAAACTTTGAAGTTATAGTCTCCGTTTAGATATTCTGTTGATTCATGGATGGCATAACCATTTGGATAAGTGCCGCTGTTTTGATCCCATTTCCAAAGTGGATAAGAGCCATTTCCTGACGAATTCAGGAAAATAGCATATCTGGCGCCAACAGTAACATCTGTGTCAGTAAAATCAAAAGTCATCCAACCACTTGCCTGGTTTTGTGAGCCGCAAGATACTAGATCTTGCCATTCTCCAGATACTTGTGCTTTAATGGAGCAATTTATGGTTCGTGTTCCGCCTTGAGCAGTTACTTCAACCTGAATCTTGTCAAGTTTGCTTTTGCTTGGTCGAAAAGATTGGAGTGTGCGAGTGCTTTCACTAATTGTGGAAGAGCCGGTTCCTCCTGTATACTGCTCAATGACTTCTGATGCAGCACTAACCTTACCAATAGGTAGCATCAACATTTGCAAAATGAGCGCTACTCCTGATAATAAATAAATTGCTTTCTTCACGTTGCCCTCCTTTAATTTTTAAAAGTTAGCTATATTATAACATGTTTTGTTTTTCTGTTAAAATATAAAAAAGGACAGAATGCATTTTAAAGATAGAATAGAAGCTGGCCAAAAATTAGCTTCTAAACTCCAGGAACAAAAAATAAAAGATGCCATTATTTTTGCTCTCCCGCGCGGCGGAGTTATTCTTGGTGCTGAAATAGCCAAGGTTTTAAAAGTACCGCTTGATTTAGTTATTGCCCGAAAGATCGGCCATCCAGCTAATCCTGAATACGCCATTGGCGCTGTTTCTGAAAGCGGAGAGTTATTCTGTAATGAGGAAGAAAGAAGAACCGCAGACCCAATTTGGTTCAAAAAAGAAGTAGAAAAACAACAAAAAGAAGCCAGGCGCCGCCGCAAAGTTTATCTAAAAGATAAAAAATCAATTTCTCCAGAAGGCAAAATAGCGATTTTGGTTGATGATGGCATTGCTACTGGGTTGACTATAAAAGTAGCGATTAAAGAGATTAAAAGCCAGCATCCCAAAAAGATTATCGTGGCAGTTCCGGTTTTGCCCAAAGATACAGCACGAGAACTAAAAAAAGAAATTGATGAGCTTGTTGCTTTAGATATTCCTGATTATTTCTTGGGTTCTATTGGCGCCTACTATGATTATTTCCCACAAGTTGAGGATAGAGAGGTGATTGACATAATTAGGAAGGTGTAAAATGGCTAAAACATTTATTAGAAACAGAAAAAATCAAAAAGTTAGTGTTTTAATTGAAGAAGCCAAAAATCAAAAAGGTTTGGCTTTTATAATGCATGGACTTGGTGGATTTAAAGAAGCATTGCATATTCAGGCAATGGCAAACGCTTTTAAAGATAAAAATTTTACAGTGATCAGGTTTGATACAACCAATACTTTTGGCGAAAGCGAAGGAGATTACAAACAAGCTACAACGACAAATTATTACCAAGATCTTGAAGATGTCGTAAATTGGGCGAAAAGCCAAAATTGGTATAAGGAGCCATTTGTTCTTGCTGGTCATAGTTTGGGCGGCATTTGCACTGCTTTGTATGCAGAGAAGTATCCTAAAAAAGTTCTTGGTTTAGCTCCTATTTCAACTGTTGTTTCAGGAAAATTGAGTGCTGAGATCGAAGAAACAAAAAAATGGCAACAAACTGGTTGGCGAATTTCAGAAAGCAAATCAAAACCAGGCTTGATTAAGAAATTGCCCTGGTCGCACATGGAAGATCGCCTAAAGTATGATTTATTGCCAAATGTAGATAAGTTAACTATGCCAGTACTTTTGATTGTAGGTGAGTTTGATGATCCAGCTCCACCAAAGCACCAAAAAATTTTATTTAATAAACTGCCAGGCAAAAAAGAATTTCATATTATCAAAGGAGCACCGCATACTTTTGTTGATAAAGAACATTTGTTGAAAATAAAGAAATATTTTGAAGATTGGATTGATAGTATATAAAAAAAAGACCCTCTTCGGGTCACTCTTTTAGTGTTAAAATTGGTTGGTTGTCTAGAGTGTTTCTGCAGCGATTTGTCCATTGGAAAAATGAAGTATTTTTTTTGACGTTGCTGCTTGTATTCTCATTTTAGCGTCCTGGACTTGTTCCTGTGTTGTCAAGAAGAAAACTTGCCTTTCAAGATCAAGAGGGTTGTTGTCATCAAGCAAGTAGAGTTGGAGATCTTCTGCAGCTTTTTCGCGGCCAATAGGCAATGTGCCTGCTTCAAATCCCAAGTTTCTTCCAAATGTGTTTTTCCAGATACAGCCGTGTTTCATCTGTTCTGGAACACCTTGCATGTTATAGCGTACAAGAAATCCTTTAGTTTCTTCTGGATTGCAAACAAGCATATAGAACCATTTATCGTCAACTAGATTCAGATCTGAGACGAAGTAGACCTGTTCAGGAATAGGTTTGCCTATATCTATGACGGTGTTCCAGCTGAATATTCCCTTGTCTGCCTCTGAATCTCGAGCACTAATGACTCGTGCCGAAACCATGATTTTGGCGTCTTCAACCATAGTACAGTTGGGATGTGCCACAATCATTATCCAAGATGGTAAGATAGCTTTCCATTTATCTTGAATTGAATATCCATATGCTGGTTCAGTGAGCAATGAAATCGTTCGGGTCAGCTCAACGTTAACAGCATGGGCTGGATGCACTGGTAGTTCGCAGAAAGTGAAATGGGCGCGGATATAGCCATCATTAAGAGGATCCGTTAATCTCTGAAAAGCATCTGGAATTGCCCAGGGCAACTTGCCGTGCAAAGGCCATCGCGATCCAGGACAAAAACCAGCGCTATCAGGGCCTCCGTCAAAATCGCCAATTGCTCCAGATAGTAAACTCATTAGGCCTGGTTCTCTAAGCGATGGATCAACTACTCCATAAGGAAGCTTTATCAATTGAAATGGGTGATCTTCTACTGCCACACCGTTGATTCCAATAGCATTCATGCATCTCCTGGTGGCGAAAAATACACCAAACGGTCTTCCGAAAATACCGCTCTGTGAAGGATCTTGAACTCCCAGTGTAATTGCCTCCATACCATTACCATAAGGATGTTCTTTGGAGTTTAGTGTAGATTTATCACAAACGATCTGTGTTCGTGGTCCTGCAGTTTTCATATTAAGGTACACCTCCGTCTTGTGCTTGTTTGGCCTGAATAGAAAACTATATCATATAACTTGATTTTTAGTCAACTTTAAGATAGAATATTTTATATGTCGCGTTCGTGGCGCATTCGTTCCCCCGAAGGGGGACCTCCCTCTGGGAGGCTAGAGGCCTAAGATGTATTACTTTTATGTTTTACAATCAGAGGTTGATGGATCTTTATATTATGGTTCAACGCGTGACTTAAAAAAACGTTTAGTATATCACAATCAAAATAAGGTCAAATCAACAAAATCAAAAGCACCTTATACAATTAAATATTACGAAGCATATTCAACCTTGTCTTTAGCCAGCAAAAGAGAATATAATGTA
>JAPLVJ010000032.1 GCA_026397155.1 Candidatus Berkelbacteria bacterium
ATAGGGCCTAGTAGAGATATGTTTTATTCCTAATTGATTACACATAGTTTCCAAGGGATGTTCTCTATCTAAGGAGCCCTTAAATTCCGGACCATTGTCCGATAGCACTTTCTCAAACTCAAAGTTATAGATCTGTTTGAACCAGGATAAAGCTCGGGCCATAAAGTAAGTAAGAGTAGAGGCTTTCTTATCCTTTATGATTTCTAAATAGGTTAATCTAGTACAATCATCCTCTAAGGCAGCGACATAGAGATCTTTTATCTTAAAGAATGTACGGATATCTTTAGGTGCTTCAGTCAGATCGATATGGGCTAACTCCCCCGGGGTTACCTTCTCATAACGTTTGATTATCTTCTTCTGGGCCGGGTTTAAAGGATAGCGTTTTTTAATCCGATCCATGGTAGCTGGAGAAGGAGTCTTATCCAGATAATATGGTTTAAATAATAATACCAGTTCATAACGATTAGAGCCGAACCGACGGTAAGCTTTCAGGATATTGCGCTCGATGGCTTTGGGGGTCCTACGGGATCCTGGTTTAGCGCCAATTTTAGCAGGAAGTAAGGATTCGTCTTTTCTCTTGCCTTCCTGCCATTTACGATAGTAACGTCTTAATTCTTTATTTTAAGATATGATGAGCAAGACCTAAATCTTTAACCAAGCGAAAGGAACGGGGGAGAACCTTATTTTTTATCTTTTCATATTCTTCCAGAATAGGTTTCCATCTTTTTACGATGGCCTGTTGATTAATTTTCATAATTAAGTACCTCCTTTGGTGGTATAATTATACCAAATAAGTTACTTAATTACTGAGCATGAACAACGGTTCTCTTGACAATAAATATGATTTTAGAAGTCTTTGAATATTATGTTTTTAATTATTTTCTTTAATTGATTATTTAAACGATTTTTTAATTATAAAAATAGGGTTTTTGGAAAATATTTTTGCGTATAAATATCTATTTAGGAAAAGAAAGAGATTAATATAATGCTAATTCAGCTAATAATAGATCGTTTTGAAGGTAAATATGCTATCTTAGAATCCCAAAATAAAAATTCCCTCATTTTTAATTTCCCTCGTTCTTTATTACCCAAAGGTGTGGAAGAAGGTACTGTCATTAGATTCAATATTGACATTGATGAAAAAGAAACTGAAACCAGAAGAAAAAATATTCAAGAGCAGCTGGATAATTTAAAGAAAAAAGACCAAGGCGGCGATATCCAACTTTGAAAAAATTAATTATTATCTTGACTTTAGTTTTCATTTTATATTTTGCTGGAACATTATATGCCCAAGAAAACCTAAAAATCTATTTTCTGGATGTATGTCAAGGAGATTCCTCAGTCATTATTTCATCATCAGGCCAAGTAGTCTTAATTGACTCAGGACCCGATGAGAGTTTAATTTTAAACTATTTAGAGAACCTCAGTATCTCTCACATAGATCTACTTATGGCTTCCCACGCCCATGCTGATCATATTGCCGGTATGGATAAAATTATTGCAAAATATAAACCTAATGCTTTTATTGATCCCGGTATTCCCAATACTACTACTATCTATCAGAAGATGATAACTGCTCTTGAAAAGTATAACATTAACTACTATGAAGGAACTTCCAGAAGGATTAATTTAGGACCCCTAACTTTTACTATTCTACCTCCAGCTAATCCTCTTATCAAGGAATCCGAACTTAATAACAATTCTATAGTAGTACGATTGGATTTCAAAAATTTTTCTTGTTTATTTACCGGAGATATTGAAAAAGAGAGAGAAGATCAACTTTTAAATGAGATGGAGTTCAAAGGAACATCAGAAATTTATTAACTTTTTTCCAAAAAATATGAAAAAAATTCCCAAAAAAATGCTTGACTGCTTGGGGGGTGGTGATATACTTAAAATAAGATTTTGGAAAAACTAAACTATTACCAAGGAGGGTAAAATAAGGGGTACACTTTAGTTTTTTTGTGATATAATTCAAACAAGGGTGGTGATCAATATGAGCTAATAATGGATTATTTGCGCAGTGATGAAAAGTTATTTGAGCTTTTCAACAGTATTATTGAAAAACGTTATTTAACTAATAACTAAATATTTCCCATCTAAAGAGTTGGGATAAGGAGGGTAAAATAATGAAAAAGTATTTAACTTATGTTTTAGCTATTGTGTTTCTTATTTTCTTGACTTCCACGATTACTTTCGCTGCTGGAGAAAAACTTACTGTGTGGGTGGGTGGGCATGTTGTTGAACAAGAAGAAACCTGGAAAGAGATAATTGCCGATTTTACGAAACAGACCGGAATTGATGTTGAATATCAGCTTATCGGATTTGAAGTATATTATGATAAACTAGTTACGGCTTATACTGCTGGTCAAGGGCCGGATGTCTGTTTTGCTGATCTTGGAGGATGGGTTCCGACTTTTGCTGCTCAAGGCTGGTTAGAGCCAATGGATAATATGCTAGCTACAACTAAAACCACCGAGCAGATATGGCCTAACCTCTGGCCTACGGTCACGTATCAGGGAAAACGCTATGGTTTACCCTGGTACACCGACTGTCGACTATTGCTCTATAACACCAAAATGTTCACCGATGCCGGTCTTGATCCGAACAAACCGCCCATCACTTGGGATGATCTTCTTGCCACTGCTCAGAAATTAACCGATGAATCAAAAAAAATATATGGATACGGAGTAACAGGAGCGAAGAGTGAAACCGCTACCCTGGCTTATATGATCTATCTCTATGGCGCAGGTGGAGAATTTCTCACTGGAGACTACGGTAAAGCGGCGTTCAATACTCCGGAAGGACTCGCGGCGCTTAAATTTTACGCTGAGTTCTTTACAAAATACAAAGTTTCTCCTCCTGGAACACCATCATACACTGAAGATGATTACCGTACCATGATGTCTCAAAACCAGGTTGCTATGGCGATTGGTGGACCATGGTCATTCCCATTAATCGAAATGGCTAACCCAAAAATAAAAGGAAATTATACCGTTGCAACCCACCCCTATAAGACAACTCCTGCCAGTGTTTTGGGCGGTTGGGCATCAGTTATTGCTAAAACCTCAACCCAAAAAGAAGCGGCCTGGAAATTCGTTGATTTCATTACCAGTTATAAGGTGTGGATGAAATGGATTGAAAAACATGGTGGACCAATGCCTACCAGACAAGATGTTTGCAAAGACGCACCGGCCTTCAAGACGGATCCAAAATGGCAGATTATTTTTGAAACTTTCCCACACGCCAAAGTGAGACCGCCAATTCCTCAATATCCTCAGATTTCTGACCAGATCCAAACTATGATTCAAGATGTATTGACCGGCAAAGCCACACCAGAAGACGCTATCAAGAAAGCCGAAGAAGAAGTCAATAAACTGTTGGCCAAGTAAACGTATTATTGAACACAGCAGGAGTGCGATTCCCAGTTTCGTGCTCCTGCTTACCGTTGCATATAAACCGGAGAGGAACCAACACTTTATGATGGATAATATTTTAGATGGTAAATTAATACCAGAGAAAAAAACCGGTTTGTGGTATGACCTTCAAAGGAATTCCTTTGCCTATCGATCTATAATTCCCTATATCATTTTTATGTTGGTATTGGTGATCTATCCGGTGGCACAAAATGTTCTGGTTAGTTTTCAAGCTGATAATACCTGGTCAATTCAAAATTATCGAGACGTCCTTTCTGATCCTCTGTTTTGGGTGATCACGGTAAACACGATCATCTGGACGGTGAGTTGCGTGGTCCTCGATTTACTGGTGGGTTTAGGGCTTGCCCTGTTATTGAATCAGAATACCAAGGGGAAAATGATTTTTCGAACCATCATTCTGGTAATTCCCTGGGCTACTCCGGATATCGTCGCCGCGGTAGCCTGGAAGTGGATGTACAACGATATGTATGGGGTTCTTAACGATATCTTGATGAAGCTGGGAATAATTCGTGAATATCTCCCCTGGCTGGCGGTTCCAAGCTTAGCGAAAGCAGCGGTGATAATTGCCAACCTATGGAAAGGATTTGCCATCTCAACCATGTTCTACCTTGCTGCCTTACAAACAGTACCCAAGGAACTTTACGAAGCGGCATCAATGGATGGAGCCAATGTATGGCAGCGATTTACCAAGGTAACTATTCCGGTAATCCGGCCCTATATTTTAACCACGGTAATGCTTACCATCATCTGGACCATAAACTATTTTCCACTCATCTTCGCTATGACCAGTGGTGGTCCGTCCAATGCCACTGATACCTTTGTCACCCATTCCTATCGAATGGCTTTCCGATTCCTAGACTTTTCGCATTCCACTGTGGTTTCGAATATAAACTTTATTATTGTCCTCACGGTGGCGGTTATTTATGTCCTGAGTCTTATCAGGAAAGAGGGGTAAAAGGCATGAGAAGAAAAAGCTGGATAATACTCATCGTCTATGTTACTTTAGTTGTTGTCTCGGGAATAATTGCTTTTCCTTTCATCTGGCTGTTCATTACTGCCTTTAAAACTTATCCTGATATATACGCTTACCCGATTTTATATCTTCCTAAAAAAATCACTCTCGAACATTTTAAGTACGTCTTTATCAATTTAAAATTTTCGAAATATTTTTTCAACAGCCTTTTTTTAGGAGTGGGAACCGCAGCACTAACGGTGCTGATATCCATTCTTCCATCCTATGCCACCGCCAAGTTCGACTTTTTTTTAAAAAAACCAGTTTTGCTCTCCATTCTGGTTTGTCAGATGTTTCCCCAGATCGTTTTCGTCGTTCCTTTTTTTTTATTCCTAAAATATACAGGTCTCATTAACAGCTTTTTAGGAACCATAATTGTGTACCTTCCTTTTACCACACCCATCGCGGTATGGATGATCCGTAATTTCTTCGCTGACATCCCTCAATCACTTGAAGAAGCAGCACTTATCGACGGATGTAGCCGTTTTCAAGTCTTTTATAAAATCTGTCTCCCCCTGGTAGTCCCAGGTATTGCATCAGTGGGGATATATGCCTTTATCTTTTCCTGGGGTGAACTCATGTTTTCTCTTTCTTATCTCACCTCCACCAGCAAACAAACCGTCCCGGTTTTCCTCTCCCTTTTCATCGGCCAGTACCAGACCAGGTGGGGTCCTCTTTTCGCCGGTTCGTTTGTGGCCGCCCTCCCACCTATGATCGTTTTCGGTTTTTTGCAGAAATACTTTATCAAAGGATTGACCAGCGGTTCGGTCAAAGAATAAGGGTGGATTATTTTAAAAATCTGATTGCCGAAACAGAAATCGTAATCTTAATAAAAAAATTGGGGACTATCTTGTAAGCACGATTATGGGTTTGATAAATCAAACCCCCTTCCTATTAAATGTCCTGCCCCCACAAATGGCCGCCTTTTTCAATCTTTTGTTTTATATTTTTGGTTCATCTCCAAATTAGTTGCTCAGAGCAAAGGAATCTCGAATGATTAATGTAAAGTACTCAACATCATGAAACCCATACGCTTTCCGCTTAATCACTTTAATTTTATTGTTTATTCCTTCCAACCGGCTGGTATGGATGGAAAACCGACAATGGTTGAGAATGCCATAGGCATTACATCTGTCCAAAATAGCTTTTTCTCATTGAAAGGGAATACCAATCGGGTAAATTGGTAAGTGTAAGCTAACAAAAAACCCGAAAAGTGGTCTCCCCTATGAATAGACCGCCATGCTACTCACAACGCCATCTTAGCAATGAAAATAATGGCGGTCTATCCTCACAGTTTCATTCTTTTCAATATTTAAATCTTACATCTTAGGTACGTGGGGTGGTTTTCCCTAAGTCTTTTTCTTGTTTTTTGTTCTTAAATCTCACACCGTAGGCTGGTATTTTCAGGATAATGTAGCAGCATTTTTGGCCAGATTCGAGAGATTTCAATCGGTGATTTCGAGAAAGTCGTGAGAGAAAACAAGTCTGAAAAAGAAACCAAATGCTTTCGTTCTTGGGATCAGTTCGTCGCCATGCTCTTCTGTAAATTGGGACAGGCTCATTTCCTCCGGGAGATCTGTGGAGGACTGGTCACTTGTCTTGGAAAAATGAAACATTTAGGAGTGAAAGGAGCGCCCCATCGTTCAACACTAGCCTATG
>JAPLVJ010000006.1 GCA_026397155.1 Candidatus Berkelbacteria bacterium
ACGAGTTGTAGCCTTGGCTAAAGCTGATAAAGTGCCGGAAAATCTTAAGCCAGATGAGATTCAGTCGCTTACTTTTTTGGGGTTTCTAGGCATGAAAGATGCTCTCCGTCCTGAAGTGCATGAAGCGATGAAAAAAGCGAGCCTTGCCGGAATAAAAGTAGTTATGATTACTGGCGACCATAAAATTACGGCTTGCGCGGTAGCTGAAGAAGCCGGTATCTATCACGAGAAAGATGAAATCCTCACCGGCGAAGAAATAGACAAGCTTTCTGATTTAGAGCTTTCAGAGAAACTTTTTAAAGTAACGGTTTTTGCCAGAGTGAATCCCGAACACAAATTAAAAATAATCAGAGCTTATCGACAAAGAGGAGAAGTTGTTGCCATGACCGGAGATGGGGTGAACGACGCTCCTTCCCTTGTGGCTGCCGACCTTGGGATATCAATGGGAAAAATTGGCACCGAAGTTACCAAGGAAGCAGCCGATATTGTGTTGCAGGATGATAATTTCGGCACTATTATTTCAGCAGTCGAAGAAGGCCGGGCGATCTACAAAAGCATAAAAAAGGTCATTCTTTATCTTTTTTCAACCGGCGTTGGCGAGGTTCTAACTATTGCCGGGGCGTTGTTTTTAGGCTGGCCGCTTCCAATTCTACCCGCACAAATTATTTGGCTTAATTTAGTGACCGATGGGTTTTTAGATGTGGCGTTAGCAATGGAACCCAAAGAAGATGGGTTATTGAAGGGCAAGTTTGAACGCTCTAGTAAATATCTAGTTGATTCTTTAATGGCAAAGAGAATGGTTTTAATGGCAGTGCCGATGGCAATAGGCGCATTACTGCTTTTTCAAAGATTTCTCCAGATAGATTCTGCCAAAGCCTGGACAATATCTTTAACAACATTGGCAGTATTTCAATGGTTTAATGCATGGAATTGCCGATCGGAAAATAAATCCATTCTCCAGATGAGATTTTTTTCCAATAAATTTCTGGTCGGGGCGACAATTATCGTGATTTCACTCCAGTTTTTAGCTGTTTACAATCCTGTGATGCAGAGAATTTTGCATACAACTGCATTATCGCTTTTAGATTGGATTTTAATTACTACTGTTGGGTTGTCGATTGTTCTAGTAGAAGAGATAAGAAAATTTTTCCATCGCCGAAGCTGATAGTGGTTTGCATGACGCTTAGGTTTTTGGTATATTAAATATAATAAGGAGCTCAAATGGATATTAAAAAAACATTGCTGGGAGTAATTTCCGGCACAGGCGAGGCTGGCGAAACCGTTGTTTCCGCAAGCCGCAAAATTATCAAAGAAGGGGGAGCAACAGTTGGTGATTTGATCCATGCGGTTTTCGAAATTACCAAAGAGACCGGTAAAGATACGACTGAATTAGTCAAAGACGTTGTCGTTGGTGCCGTCAAGGCGACTTCGGAGACGGCTGGCGTTGCCGAAGAGGGCGCGACCAAGGTTATTGTTGAGGCGGAAAAAGCGGCTGGGGAGATTACTGAAAAAGGCGGAGAAGATGTCCTAAAAGGCATTGCTAAAGCCAAAGAGATTATCCAAAGAGAGTAGCTTTTAAAGTCAGCGCACCGGCACCCTTCTTGGCAAAGAGTTTTGTAATATGCCCAACTCTGGGCATCATAGCCGCTATAAGAGTAGCCGCTGCGTGGGCAGCCGGAACCATAGCAGTTAGAGCAGCCGACAGAATAATATAATCGTTTTGGCGCTTGGTAGGGCTGTTGAGAGGGAGTTGTTTGTTGTTTTGGGGTGCTTTGGGTGCTGGGCGTAGATTTCGGTTTTGTGGTTTTTGTCGGAGTTGAAGATTTGTGAGTGGCATTATACTTATTTACATAATCTGAGAGAGCTGGGTAATAGCGGAGAAAAGCAACATAAAAAATGAGCAATAGCACAAGAATGTTTACAAGCCTAGTAACTGTTCGCAAAACTCGAATTTTTATTACCTTGTTTGCTATTAGCAAAGCAACATATACTGCCAGCAGAATATAGAAACTGGCTGTGTTATTGACCAAAGTTCTTACTAAAGAAATAAATATAGTTTCCATTTTCCCCTCCATTCATTTTACCACGCTTGTTTGAGAAAATATAATGTTGGAAAATAAAAAATATTGTATAATGAAGGTGTAAAATAATTTAGGAGGGAAAATGCAATTTGTTAATGATCCAGTAAAATCAAAAAGAGTTTTTATTTTGATGCTGGTTTTGACAATTGTTTTCTTTTTGGCAACAGGTGCGTTTGTTTATCTGTTCTGGACTAAATTATCTCAAAATCGTGAGCTGAATAGTCAAAATCAAGCATTAACAGAAGAAAATCAAAAACTAACAAGTGAGCAGTCAACAGCAACAGGGGATTTGCAAACACAGATAGATAGTTTAAAGAAAGAAAAAGTTGCCCTAACAAAACAAAGAGATGATTACAAGAATCAGATGACAAGCTATGAGGCAAAGATCGCCAAAGCTAAAACTTACAATGATTTCTTTAAGTATATGAATACAGTAATTGGCACTCATGGAGGGTTTTCTGGTTGGACAGATACCGAGTTTCAGCAAGGTAGAGCCAAAGCTCAAGCCACCGGCGATTCAAGTTTTATAACCACAGTTGATTGGGCCTGGAACCAACAAAGTATTGACCCTTGGGTTAGGGCTTTAGGTGTTTGGAACGGCATTACCTTGGGTATTGATAACGCCTTAAAGTAATATTAGGAGAAAAGAATGAATAAAGCATTAATTTGGATTATTATTGCAGTCGGTATTATTTTAATTGTTGGCAATGGACTTTGTTGGTATTTCTTAGTTTATAAACACCAAAAATCCGAGAGTTCAGCTACTTCTCAAGAGACTTCAACTACTTCGCCAGATACAACTAGTACCTCTAGTACTGCCACAAGCGATTCAACAAAAACAACTTCAGAAAGTGCAAAAACAGTCAAAGATGTTCATTGCTTGCAAAAACCAACCAAAGGGACCAATATTGTTATCCAGAATTTAACTGAATATTCCACAGTCAAAAGTCCGCTTAGCTTTACTGGTTATGCCAATGCTTTTGAGAATACTTTTCAATATAGATTAAAAGATTGCCGCGGACCAATTCTTGATTCCGGCACGATTACAGCGTCCGGCGAGGTAGGCTTAAATCCGGCTTATTCCAAAACAATTACTTTTACTCTTTTGCGCTCTCCAATGGACGCTACTTTAGAGGTTTATGAACTTTCTATGGCAGATGGCAGTGAAACTTCGCTATACCAAGTTCCTTTAAGATTGACAAAGTAAGTTCTTATAATTATTATTAAATTAAGTTATTATTTTCTCCAAGGAGGGGAAAGTGGTAGATTTTAAGGTAAAAAGATTAATCAACCAAAAACTTAGTCATCTTTTTGTAATCTATCTAATCTTGGTTGTACTCGTTTTTTTTATTTATCCCCAAGTTGCTAAAGCCGATGCGTTGACTAGCTTGTCTGACACTATGAGCCGTTTAGCTGATAGTACTCCTACACCAGTCAATTCCGATCACACTATTAAGTTTACAACTCCATCTGGTGTCACAGATGCTAGTGATACAATTGAGATTACTTTTCCTGCGGGGTTTAGTGTTACCAGTGTTGATGTTACGGACATTGATCTGCATTGGGGACCTTCAACTGGTTTAGAAAACAGTGCCACTTTGGCAGGTACAGCTGATGCAACTCATTGGGGCGCTTACTTTACTGGTCAAGTCCTTTCTTTTGACCATGCCACTGATGGCGCTTTTGAGGATATTGCTACTACCAGTAAGGTGGTGGTAGAGATTGGGACTAATGCCACTGGCGGAGATCAACAAATTGACAACCACGCTACCGCCGCTACTTATACAATTTCTATTGGCGGTGATTTTGGTGATACAGGCAAGATCGCCATTGTTATTTTAAGTGATGATCAGGTTCAGCTGACAGCAACTGTTGATCCCTCTATCACCTTTACACTTTCGGCTAATTCTTCGGATTTTGGCGCTTTATTACTTGGTTCAGTCACTAATTCTTCGCCTGACATTACTTTAACGGTCGGGACCAATGCTGGGACCGGATATACCGTGACTGTGCGTGACGTTGGTAATACTACAAATCCTGGCTTATATAATTCTACAGCCAACTATATTATTGGCTCAACTAATACTGCCTACGCTGATGGTCCTACTACTCTTGCGAACGGCACTGAAGGTTATGGTCTTTATGTCTTGAGCACGACCGGTTCGCCTACAGTTGCCAGTCGATATAATGGGGGCACTGGTACCCAAGTTGGGGGTTTGGAAGTCTCTGATACAACGATTATTTCCCGCATAACGAGTATGTCAGCTAATGATACCGCGACCATTAGACACCGCGCCGCAATTGCAGCGTTCACTGCAGCTGGTAGTTATTCGGATACTTTAACTTATATTGCGACAGGTAATTTTTAAGGAGGAGGAATAATTCTTACCAAGTTTAAAAAACAATTTGTATCCTTTCTGATAATAGCTTTAGTTATCTTTTTTGCTTATCCTAAAATCGCTTCCGCTACAGCCCTAACAGCTCTTTCTGATACTATGAGTCGGCTACAAAAATCACCGGTTAATTCCGATCACACTATTAAATTTACTACTCCATCTGGTGTCACTGATGCTAGTGATACGATTGAGATTACTTTTCCTGCGGGGTTTTCTGTTACCAGTGTTGATGTTACGGACATTGATCTGCACTGGGGACCTTCAACTGGTTTAGAAAACAGCGCCACTTTGGCAGCCGCTGCTGATGCGACTCACTGGGGTGCTTACTTTACTGGTCAGGTTCTTTCCTTTGACCATGCCACTGATGGCGCTTTTGAAGATATTGCTACTACCAGCAAAGTAGTAGTAGAAATTGGGACTAATGCCACTGGTGGAGATCAACAAATTGACAACCATGCTACCGCTGCCACCTACACTATCTCTATTGGCGGTGATTTTGGTGATACGGGTAAAATCGCTGTTGTGATATTAGACAATGATCAATTTACGGTTAGCGCCTCTGTTGATCCCACGATTACTTTTTCTTTGGATAACACTGCGACTGCCTTCGGGACACTTTCCGGGACAATTGCCACTTCCTCGCCCAATGTTACTTTAACCGTTTCCACCAATACCAATTCTGGTTATACTCTTACCGTCCAAGATCAAGGTTCTGGCAGTAATCCCGGGCTTTGGAATTCTGACGCTTCCTTTTTAATTGGTTCAGCTGACTATAGTTATAATAATTCGGCTGACTTAAGCTCTGTGGCTGGCTATGGCATTCAATGTTCTTCGGCGTCAGCAACGTGTCAGTCACCTTATAATGTTTCTGGCACTAATGTTGGCGGTTACGAACGCACTGCCCAAAATTTTGCTACTTACGATGGTATAGCCGATAGTCATACCGTTACTATTACTTCCAAAGCCAAAGTCAGCGGTTCCACGCCAGCCGGAAGTTATAACGACACAGTCACGGTTATTGCTACAGGTAATTTTTAAATTTAAAGAGGACAAATGAGATTAGGTAAAATTTTCTTCTTATTTATATTTTTAGGAATTAATTTTTTTATTTGGCCTGCAAAAGCTCAAATTCCTGGCGAGGGATTGACAATTTCTCCACCTATTTTTGAATTGACTTTAAAGTCAGGCGAAACTTCTTCGCAGGTCATCAAGATCACCAACCCCACCCAGAAATTAATGGAGGTTTACCCAACAGTGATGAACTTTAAGGCATCAGGCGAGAGCGGCGAGCCGGCTTTTTATCCGGCAACAAAAGAAGAGACAAAATTCTCTCTGGCTTCTTGGATTAAATTTAACCAGACAAAAATCGCCCTGACTCCAGAACAAGTGGTTGAATTTAATTATCAAATAGCTATTCCCAAAGATGCCGAGCCGGGCGGGCATTATGGCGTAGTTTTTTTTGCCACCGAACCGCCGAAACCAGAGCAAGATGTTTCTCAAGTCGCCATCGCCAGTATGGTTGGCTCTTTGATTTTAGTTAAAGCACCC
>JAPLVJ010000020.1 GCA_026397155.1 Candidatus Berkelbacteria bacterium
GAGAAAAAGGCTTGGTTACAGACCGCCTCGGAGAGACTATTGAGGAATTGAGACCCGATCAGATTTTTGCTTGTGGGCCAAAAGCCATGCTTATTGAAGTCAAAAGAATAATTGAACCGTATGATATTCCCTGCCAAGTTGCTTTGGAAGCAATATTGGGATGTGGAGGCCAAGGGCATTGTTGCGGCTGCGCTGTGAAGAGAGCAGATGGTAGCGGTTACTTTTTGCTTTGTCAGGATGGTCCAGTGTTTGATATCAGGGAGGTGGAGTTGTGGTGAATCCAGTTTCTCTTTTTGGCCACGATTTGCAGAGTCCGATTGTTATTGCATCTGGTACTTTGGGTTACGAAGTTGATGCAAAATTGGCCAAACAAGCAGTGGTAATCTTAAAGAGTTTGAAAGAGATGAATACGCCAGGCAATCAGCAACCGCGTATTACTGAAGTAATAAAAAGCGATATTTTGGAGATTGATAAAAGCTATTCAATTTCTGATTTGGCAGATACGCCAGGAATGGTTAACTGTATTGGTTTGCAGAATCCAGGTGTTGATGGTTTTATTGAAAGATATGCGTCGAGATATCAATCTTTGGGAGGTCATTTTATTGCCAGTGTTGCTGGTAATGCTGTCCCAGAGTATTCTTATGTGGTTTCAGTACTTTCGGCTTATAGCAAACTATTTCTAGGACTTGAGATAAATATTTCTTGCCCCAATGTGAAAGAAGGACTTGTTTTTGGTACTGATCCTAAAATGACATACGGTCTCATTATTACCTTAAGACAGCTGACTAAAATGCCACTAATTGTAAAGTTGACGCCTAATGTGCCGGATATCTGTGAGATTGCCAAAGCAGCAGTTGACGCCGGAGCCGATGCTTTAAGCTTAATAAATACCATAAAAGTGAAAGCACAAATGAGGGATGGCAGAACTATTGAAGGCGGTCTTTCTGGCCCGATGATTTTCCCGATTGCTTGTCGTCTTGTTGAGCAAGTTTGTAAAAAGTTTCCCGATATCCCTGTTATTGCTGGTGGAGGTGTTTGGTGCGTTGAAGATGTTCAGACAATGCTTGATCTGGGTGCTACTTTGGTTAGTGTTGGTACTTTGAATTTCACTAGCCCAGTGGCAGTTTTGAATCTTATTAGAGAATACAAGAAAAAGGGGTAGTCCCAAGCGTTGCTTGGGCTTTTTTTGTATGTTTTTTGACTTTTATAAAAATAAAACCCGTCATTTATTTACAACGGGTCTGTATACGTATTGTTTCCAATAGTTCTTCAACTTTTGGCTTAGGTACTCTGATTTTATAGGCGTCCGTTAATATGGCATTTAGGAAAACAGTTAGTCCTTGAAGAGCCAAGGTATATCTTGTGCCATTTTTGCACCTTCGATTGTATTCAAGCCATTGTTTCCTTGTCCAGTAGTAAACAGTGTTTATACTGACACCCAGTTTTTCCGCCAGCCACTCAGGAGTAAATTCACCATCTTTGACGTAATGCTTAACAGGATGACACAAGTTTTTCTTCATGGCCTCCTCGAACATCTCCATAAAAAATGGCACCATCTCTATTCTCATCACGCGATCGCCAGTGTAACTAACCACACTTGGCCCATAAAGTCCTTGCTCCGCATGGCCTTTGGCAGTTTGCGGATTAATAGTATGATCTTTAGCAACGCTGTGAACTGTTACCCAGAGAAACCTCAGTCCAATAACGCGAACGATCTCATTTCTATCAATAGTCCAAGGGTACCCGCGATTATCTTTTTCTCTTTTGGCGCGTATCCTACCCGACCGAATGGCTTTAGACATACCGTTTGGCAGTCCAATAGTCTCACCAAGTTCTCTAGCATTGCAGCCGTTTTCATGTTCAAGAATAAACATCACAGCTTTGTCTGGAATCGGCCATTTTTTTTGAGTCTGGAGTTGGGAGATAAGCTCTCTTTTTCTACGTTGGCATTCCCCACAAAGAACTATGGGAAAAGGTACCAAATCAAAGAGAGTATTTTTGCATCTCTCGTAAAACAGACACTTACGTATCGCCATGTTAATGAACACCTCCTTACCAAAGGTTATATTTAAACATAAATTGGTTGTAAGTTCAAGTAAAGGAGGATTTTTTGATTTTTCTAAATGGTTTTGTTATATTGTAGTGTCTGTACATCACAGTGAAGGGAGGTGAAAAAAGAAAGATGAGCTTTGTAGAGCGGTATCAGAAGCGGGTAGCCGAGACAAACTCGGTGCTTTGTGTTGGGTTAGACCCAACACCAGAGCATCTTCCACCCGTGTTTAACTCGGCCACATCTGAGGGTCTGCTGAGGGATACTGAGGAGTACCTTAGGACTGTCATCGCGATTGCCGCCGAAAGGGTGCCGGTGATTAAGCCCCAGTATGCCTACTACGGCGCTATGGGACCTGATGGAATCGCCATGATTCCCAGACTGACGGAGTATGCGCACTCGTTGGGCTTGCTTGTCATCCTGGATGGCAAGCGGGGCGACATCGGCGAGACCATGGAGCAGTATGGAAATGAGGTATTTGGCCAGTACGGAGTTGACGCCTGTACCTTCATTCCATACCTTGGTTCAACCTTTATGCCAACCAAGGGTACTCAGTCGTGGATGCCTTGGCTAGTCCAGGGGCGGTGTGTGATCTCCATGATTCGTACCAGCAACCCCGAGGCAGAACAACTACAGGACCTGGAGCTTAAGAACGGGCTTCGGGTCTACGAGCAGGTCGCCATGCTCGTGAAAGAGTGGAACGAAGCCGTCCGGGAGCAGACCGAGGGTAAGGGCTGTGTTGGCGGTGTTGTTGGTGCAACCTGGCCCGAACAGGCTCCTCGCTGTCGGGAGTTGGCCGGAGACGATGTCTTCTTCCTTATCCCTGGGTATGGTGCCCAGGGTGGCGGGGCCAAAGGCGCTGTCAGCGGGCTTCGAAACAGCCGTAGTGAGGTAATGGGAACTGTCAATAGTTCTCGGGGAATCACTCGTGACAGTTGGCGGGACCGAGAGACTGGACAGCCCAAACCAGGCGATCCTATGGAACTTGTGGTGGCGGCAATTGACGCTGCCAACAGCGACCTCAATCAGTTCCTAGCGGCATAGTAAGAAGCCGTGTAGTATGACTACTCGGGAGCGGTTTGCGCAAGTAATAAGTGTGCGCCGCTTCCATCCTTTTCTTGCTCAGAGGGGAGGTGAGACGATGAAAAGGGAAAAGACTAGTGGTCTGTTCGAAGAAACCGCATTAGCGATCTTTCGGGATGGAGGGATCGAGTTCGGTTCTTTCACGCTTAAGTCGCATACCCGGTGGCCAGACGCTCCACGTTCGCCTATCTTCGTCAACCTGCGAGAACAGGGCTCCAGTGAAGAGCATGAAGGTCGGCTGACAGCCGAGACGGTTGATATAATCGGTCGGCTGATTGTCGAGCGCCATGGCAGGTTGGTCGGGCGGTCGCACGACTATATCATTGGGATTCCGAGAGCGGGTGAACCAATCGTTGACGCCATAATGCGGCATCTACCAGAGTGGGCAAGGGTAAGGAGGCTCCATCTCGAGAAGGAGGGCACGGGTAGTGAAAGGAGGATTACCCTTCGGAAGGGAGAGACCTACCCAGAAGGTGCAACTGTCGTTCTGGTCGACGATCTTGTGACCACGGCCGACACAAAGCTGGAAGCAGTGAACGTTTTGTGTCAGGCCGGAATGGTTGCCAATGTCTGTCTGGTGGTGGTAGATCGCCAGCAGGGCGGCATTGAACAGGCGAGAGAATCTCTCTTGTCGGTTATCCCAATCTATAGGTTTGATGAGCTGCTCGATCTCTATCAGGGTAGAGGGCTCATCTCAGCTGACCAGGTTGAGGAAGTGAGGACCTACCGTGAACGGTTTGATGAGTACACCAGTACTCATCCGCCAGTTGAAGCGGCATAAGGTCGGTTCATAACGAAATGGGCGGGAGTGAGTTCCCGCCCACCCTATTTATACGTCGGTTTTATATATTCGCCTAGTTTATATTTTTTAGCATTGAGTTTTTCAAAAGTTTTTTCAGCCATTTTAGAGGGATTTTTAAAGCCAACAACAGGAATATTCAGCACATAAGCTAGTGCATTAGCAATAGAAATGCCAACTCTAAGGCCAGTAAAAGAGACAGAGCTTTGATTTACAGCAATTGCTTTTAGATCTTTTAACTTAACTTTGTTCTTTTTTAAAAATTGGACAAGATAATGAAAAGCGTCTTTTTCTTTTTCTCGCTTGGCTGTAAATTCTCTTTTTACACCCTTTTTGTATAGGGTAAGTTTAATATTATCTGAAATTTCAATAGCTAAAATCATCTAAATTCCTTTAATTTTAATCTCTCTTGTATCTTTGTCGATGTACTTGAATGTTATCCAAATAACATTGTCGGACAATTTAAATAATTCTTGTTTTATTTTCTCTGGCCACTCAATAACACAGATATAATTCTGTTTTTTAAGATAATCTTCTAAACCTAGCTCTTTAATATCTTTAATATTTTTTAATCTATACAGGTCAATATGAACTAAGCTTAGAGGTTTGAGGCTAGAGGTTAGAGGATAAATTTTGACTAACACAAAAGTAGGGGAGGTTATTGTTTCTTTTATTCCCAATCCTTTTGCCAAACCTTTGGCAAAAGTAGTTTTACCGCTTCCAAGATCGCCAGAAAGGCCGATAATTTCTCCACCCTTTAACTTTTTAGCTAATTTTTGACTAAATTGTTGGGTTTTTAGTTCGCTTTTGCTTATGGTAATCATAATATAAATATCCTAGAAATCCAAAAGTGGGAAGACCGGCAAAAATTAAGGTGTAAAAAACTGTTTTCCAATTTATATAATTTCCTTTTTTGCTAGCGCCCAATACTTTTCCGGCTGTTGTTGTTGCTTCATTTGTACTTTCAGTGACTTCCTCTGGTGAGATTTCCTCTTCTTCGGCAATTTCTTTTTCTTCTACCTTTGTTAATTTAATATTTTTCGCCAAATATGGCAAGATTCTGTAACTGTCATTATACTGACTCAATATGCCAGAAATTTCTACAGTATCTCCTTTTTTCATTTTTGGTTTTTTGATTTGAGTTTCTTTTTTAATATAAATTTTGATTTTCCCTGTCCCATCATCTAAGTAAAAAGTATTACCAGAGGTTTTTACTACTTTTCCTTTTGTTTTTACAAATTGCCCTTCGTATTCTTCTCTGAAAGTGCCAGTTTTTAAAAAAATCGGTGAAGGTAAATTACCCTTACTCAAAATTTTAATATCTTCTTTATCATAGATTTTAATTCTTTTTTCTTTGTATGCTTCAGATATAATGCCTTTTGCTTGGATTTTTTGACCAGAATCTATTTTAGGGAAATTTTTTTTAGAAAAATAAACCTGAATTCCCGACGTTGCATCTTGAATATAAAAATAATAAGAAGATACAATACCTGGTTTTGCTGTGACTGTACCTTCAACCAAAACCTCACTATCTTTCTCTTTATTCCTTGCCTCTTTAATAGAAATTAAAGAAATTACTTCTCTTGCTTCATCTTCTTTTCCTTCAAGTTCAATAGAACTTTCTAAAATTTTTATATCTTCAGAAAAACGAGGTAATACACGATAGTTGTTGATTAATTTTGCGGTGTCATATTGACTGACGATGCCGATTATTTCTATAAGGTCATCTCGTTCCATTTTTGGTTTTTTGATTTTGTCAACCGCGGCAGATGTGATAGAAATTTTGGTTTTTTCTCCATTCTTTTCGAGATAAAAACCGCCCGAGCAACTACCAGCATATAGACCTTTTAATAATACTAATTGACCCTCGACTTGTTCTTCAATTTTGTTTACTTCTATGGGCTGGACAATTTGAATGTCGGGCAAAACTTCAAGAGAGGATACTTTTAACCGAAATTCTTTTTGGGTCTCCAATTCGTAGATTTCGCCGGTAACTTTTATTTTCTGGCCCAGGGAGAAAATCGGAAATCCTCCCTCGTATTTATAGATTTGGATTCCTCCGGTTTCATCTTGGATATAAAAATATTGCTTGCTTAACTGATTGGGCTGTGCCGTAACAAATCCAGAGATAGTGGCCTGAATTCCTTTCCCATCCTTTTCTTCTTGCTGTCTTGCTTCTTGTTTAGCTTGGGCAATTGTTTTGATTTCTTCAGCTTTTGAAGTATTTGCATAGAAGATAATAGAGAATAATAAAAATAGTAAAATGAATACTATAAGCATAAAAGTACGCTTTTTAATTCTTAATATATTAGAACAGAACATTATAATTTAAAATAATGTGGGAAATTTTATTGTATCCTTCAAATCTTCACAAGTAAAATCTTTTGGAGCATTTTCAATTGAATCATAAGCCATGCAGTATATTTGGCCCGGATCTGGGGGAGTAGTACATCTACATAGTCCATTTGGCCCTGATTCAAGGCAATGATAATAAATGGCTGTGTCGTCACTTTTTCTTCTTAAGCTTACTCTTCGGATTGGAACCCAGTCCCACCATGGGTGGCCGCTTGGCCAATCTTCCCAGTCATATTCGATATCAGGACTACAGGGAGATTTGGGCCAGTCAGGTATAAATTCTTTATATCTATTATCTATAGGATCTCCGGTATGTGTAAAAAACGGTAAACCCTCTCCTGCATCTCCAGGATATTGTCCGTATTTATTTTTATACATTTCAGCCGCAATAGTAATTTTTTCCATGTCTGCCTTGATTTTTTGGATTTGACTAACATTTTTAGATTTACGCATTACTACAAGAGATAAACCAGTCAAAACAGCAATAATGGCAATGACGACCAAAAGTTCAATCAAAGTAAAAGAAGTAAT
>JAPLVJ010000037.1 GCA_026397155.1 Candidatus Berkelbacteria bacterium
ATTATATACCGTAGTTTTATTTATTTCTGGAATTGCATATCTTTAATTTTCTGTTCAAGGCTTTCTATTTTTAATTGCGCACAATGAATGGCTACCATGCTCATTGCAATCACCATCATTAAAAACCCAGTTAAGCAAATCAGCATTAACTGCATAACAAAGTAGGTCGGGTTGTAATTAATTATGCTGTTGGAGCTCTCGGTAACTAAAGATAAAACACATTGCTTGAACATTTTAATCTTTTCTGTATTCATGACCGCAATATAATTAACTAGGAATGCGTATAATCCACCAATCACAAATAACATGATTGTTATCATTTTGTTACTTGGTTTAACCTTAATCACCTTATCCAAGATGTCGCCCATTTTGATTAAGTTTTGGTCGTTGTCGTATGCGATGAAATTTGTTGGAAATGTTGGAAACATTTTGATTTATTGATGTGATAACTTTAGAATTATTATTCTTTATGTTTTTATTGATACATATAATTAATTATGAAAAAAGTTTTTCAATTTTTTACTTTTTACTTTTTATAAAAAATATTTTATTTATTTATGGCAACTTCATCTAATACTGATACTAATACTGATGATGACCAAAATTATAGTGATGATAACGATGATGACTATATTTGGACAAACTATGACTATGAATTGTTTTGCAAACTTACATATATAACCAATATTTTCAAAATAAAGGAAGAAATCGACTGGGCATATTCTAATCGCAAGAGCCTAGCTAAAATGACAGCTGATGACCTTTATGAAACTTCCCCTTTTTTTGAATGCGATGACCTTATCAATCCCCCGCATATACGGTTCGCCACTATTAAAGTGCCGAGGTGTAAGAGGAAACGAAGAAAAGAAAAGTAAGAAAAAAAAAAGTCCCCCGAAGGGGTCCTTAATTTTAAATGTTAGTGATAGTTTACCCGTATTTATTTAGTTGTAATTAGTTATATTTTTTTTGTTTTTTTTGTTTTTTGTTTTTGTTTTGTTTATACTTACCTGTTTTTCGGGTCTTGGTCTTGTCTTGGTCTCGGTTTAAGCGTTCCCGCAAAGGTCTCTGCTGATTTCGGATCTCTTTTCGATCTCTGGACTGGGTGTTCGTGTTTTTTTCTCACGCGACACATCGCCAGTATAAATCGAGGTTCTTCGTTCCAACACTGGCTGAGGAGGCAACTCGTCGTCAATCATTAGCTCTTCCAGATCAGGAAGATCATCATAATCGGTGTTGTCATGCTGGATTTGATCTTCGCTTATCAAATCTTCGATGTGCAAATCGGGTTGTTGGTCATCGTCTTCGTCTTCATCAGGACCGTTTACCACACTGCTTAACACCGCCTGAAGCTCGGTAATCTGTCCATTTTGAAACATACAAATATCATATAATCTTTTCATATTTACCTGTTGTTCCGTTTTTAGCTCGGCTAGCTCAGCTCGGAGGTCTTCCATTTCTGCACTGTGCTTCGATTTGGTCTCGGCAAACCCCACATACTGATCGTCAATATGCTTGTTTTGTGCCTTAATCGTTGCGTCCTGCTCTAAAATCTTTACACCTTGTTCTAAAAATTTCGCATACATCTCATCAGTGTTAAACGCGAGCTGATGAATGTTGATTTTTGAACGGGCTAAAGGGCTTTTGTTTGGCAGGAGTAACCAGTACTTTGCATTGTTTAAAAAGACCTTGTGCGAGCCTTTTGTAGTAATGTCGTCTACCGCCGTTTGGGTAAACCAGTGGACCATTTTTACAAAAGCACTGTACAAGACGACAGGCTCAGGCTCTTTATCTTTCTCATTGCTTTCTTCCTTTTTCTCTTCAACTTTAACCTTGACGAAATCTACGTACTCGACTACTCCGAGCTGTTCATTCCAAAATACATTCCTGACATCTTGTTCCGTAAAGAGGGCATCAACCCTTGGAATATAGATGTCAAGGCATTCCTTGATGGCAATAAAAGCCGGGGCGATTTTGTTGATTT
>JAPLVJ010000036.1 GCA_026397155.1 Candidatus Berkelbacteria bacterium
GATTTCAAAACCCCTTGGAATTACCTTGCGGAAATGCCTGCCGAAGCGAGGGGCGAAGCCCCGAGCGAGGCAAATCACGCCGTAAATAAACTTTGGTGGACCGTGGGAGAGTCGAACTCCCGACCCCCTGCATGCAAAGCAGGTGCTCTGGCCACTGAGCTAACGGCCCCCAACTTCGCTCCGATTGACATCGGAGCTACGCTGGGCAAGCACACTATTTGTATTACACTACTTGTCCCGCGAAGCCCGAATGCAATGAGGGCGAAGTGGGAAGCTAACGGCCCGACTAATATCCCAAAAACCCTAACCCTTTAACTAAAATTACGATTCCGATTATTATAACAATAATACCAATTAATTTCCACATATTATAGCTTCCACCGCCCACACCCATACCCAAATATCTATCTGCCCATCCAGAATGACCAACTGTATCAACAATTTTGACAGTATATTTTAATATTAAAAGACCAACCAAAATTAATGCGACAAAAATTAAGATTCTTAAGAAAATCATTTGACTAAATTATCGCATAAATACCCATGCGACGCAACCAAAAAGAGCAAGTTGCGTCGCCAACCCTATATACCAATATTTTTCACTTAAATTGTGGTGCACAAAATCATGAAGTTGATGAAGTTGCTTAAAAACAGGCAACTTCCTGATGCCATACCAATAAGGCACATTATCAATTATGTCAGGCAATAGAGCAAAAAACGCACCATAAACCAACATTATATTGTTAAATTTTAAGTACAAAAACAAAACAATAATAGCGCCCAAAACACAATCTAAAATTGCATAAGTAATTTCTTTTTGAGACAACTCGTCTTCTTTGGATCTATATTTTGCCAAAAATGTACTTGACTCAAGGTGAGGAATTGCATCGAGAATAAAATGCGACAAAAAACAAATTGGCAGCGAAATTGATGGGTCTAGGTTGGTTGAAGCAATTGTTGCCCCTACTAAAATATGCGGTGTTGCTAACATGAAAATTGTTTATTATTATCTAAGTGCATGACAAAAGATATCATAGAAAAAATAGAACAAGTTGTAAAGAATGAATGCAAGAAAAAAACTAACTTTTTTGGCTATACGGCCTGGTCTCATCATATCAAAAATGTTGAAAAAAACGCGCAAAATTTGGCTAAAATATTAAAAGCTGACTATGAAATTTGCACTCTCTCCGCGCTTTTCCACGACTTCGCCAGTGTTCATAAAAGTAATCAATACGAAAATCATCACATAGAAAGCGGAAAATTGGCAGAAGAAATCTTAAATCGTTACAACTATCCACCTCAAAAAATCAAACAGATAAAAAATGCATCTATGAACACCGCGCTTCAAAAAGAATCAAAAAGACCAGCATAGAATCAAAAATTCTTGCTTCAGCTGATGCAATGGCTCATTTTCAAAATATACCTGATTTGTTTTTCACGGCATACAAAATTCATAACATGAAAACTGACGAAGGAGAAAATTGGTTACTCAAAAAACTAGAACAAAGTTATACAAAAATAATGCCACAAGCAAAAAAGATCATTAAACCAAAATATGATGCTCTAAAAATATTACTTGGATAATTACACACCTCATCTTTAAGCGGCGTAAACGCCTATAAATTTATGGGCTTACCATGGGCGACCGTGGAGTCGAACCACGCACCTCTTCTTTATCAGAGAAGCGTTCTAACCGATGAACTAGTCGCCCATAAATTTTCAGTGACGCGCTTTTTACCTTAAAATCATACCAAAAAAGGAAGTTCTTGTAAATACACACTTCCTTTTTTGGTCATTGAACCCCACTAATCTTAGCACTCGCCTTTTCAGTATTATTCATACACGGCTCGTGTATAGCGACGCGGTCGCCACGCGACTTTGCGTCGTGCTGCGATTTTTGCGGGGTTTCAGAACTTTGTTCTTCAACAACTAGAAGTGGCCGAAAACATGAGCTCCGACATTTTGTCGGAACCGACCAATTTCATTTTCTCCTTAGAAAGGAGGTATTCCATCCGCAGATTCCCCTACGGATACCTTGTTCATGTTGTTCCTCGTGTTTCCAGAGGCATGGACTATATCTTCATCCTAAGTTTGAATATTTTATTCTTGCGAGCATGCCATGATCCAATCATGTTTACAAATTCTTGATGGGAATTTCTTGAGATAAAGAATCTATAATAATTAGGATCGACTCTGATGCTTGGGATATGAATTTTTCCGCATTTTATTCCAAGACTTTCCAAGATGTTTTTAAGTTTAACTAATTCGTTTTTATTTTTCTGAGAAAGTTGAATATAAAAACATTGCTTGGTGTCTTTTGGGATTCCACCTTCTGAATCGAAATATCCTCTGGCATATGCAATTTTTTCATCTTTAGACGAAAGCTTGTTAGGATTGAATTTCAAATTCAGAAATTTTGCTGTTGTTTCAAGAGCATAAACTGCTCTTGATTTTCCTTCTTTATATATCCATGCTTTTTTGCCAACTTTTTCTAAATATTTTTGAATCATTTTCAACCATTCTTGGTTTGATTGTGTAAAGCGAAATGTCTTGTGCAATTTATTATATGTGCCATCATGGATTGCACCTTGCAAATATGCATGAATAATTTTCTCACTCATATCCCTCCTTAGGAGGTGGCGTGTAGTCTCTACGGGGTCATCCCGATATTATATCGGGGGACTTCCCTCGGTATTGCCATGTTTTGATTAATCAAAATTTAGGTTTCACCGATACAGCCACATTTTTCATTGACATTACTGTCAAGGGTCGCAATGCCTTTCGGCTGACGACTTAGTGCTCCTTACCGACCCCAGCGTAGCCCCGCAAAACGGGGTTTCGGCTGTTGCCGACTCGGCTCACTTGACGGGCGGTGTGTACAAGGCTCGAGAACGTATTCACCGTGGTATAGCTGACCCACGGTTACTAGCGATTCCAGCTTCATGTGGTCGGGTTGCAGACCACAATCCGAACTGGGACTGGTTTTGATGGGATTAGCTCCACGTTGCCGCTTCGCTACCCTTTGTACCAGCCATTGTAGCACCTGTGCTGCCCAGGCCGTAAAAGCCATGCTGATCTGACGTCATCCTCACCTTCCTCCCCGTTAACCGGGGCAGTCTCCTCTGACATGTAAAACAGAGGAAAAGGGTTACGCTCGTTGCGGGACTTAACCCAACATCTCACGACACGAGCTGACGACGACCATGCAGCACCTGTCTCCGCGCTCCCTTGCGGGCACTCTCGACTTTCATCAAGATTCGCGGGATGTCAAGGCCTGGTAAGGTTCTTCGGTTGTTGTCGAATTAAGCCAGATGCTCCACCGCTTGTGCGAGCCCCCGTCAATTCCTTTGAGTTTTAGCCTTGCGGCCGTACTTCCCAGGCGGCAGACTTAACGCGTTAGCTACGTTACGAGGAGGGTCGATGCTCCCGATAACTAGTCTGCATAGTTTAGGGCGTGGACTACAGGGGTATCTAATCCCTTTTGCTCCCCACGCTTTCGTGCCTCAGTGTTAGAACCAAACTAGCAAGTTGCCTTCGCCATTGGTGTTCTTTTCGATATCAACGGATTTCACCCCTACACCGAAAATTCCACTTGCCCCTTTTGGCCTCGAGTCTATTAGTATTATCAAGCTTTCCGAGGTTGAGCCTCGGAATTTCATTGACAACTTAAAAGACCACCTACGCACTCTTTACGCCCAGTAAATCCGGATAACGCTTGAGCCCTACGTATTACCGCTGCTGCTGGCACGTAGTTAGCAGGCTCTTATTCATCAGGTACCGTCAGAATTCTTCCCTGATAAAAGAAGTTTACACCCCGAAGGGCTTCTTCCTTCACACGACGTCGCTGCGTCAGGCTTTCGCCCATTGCGCAAAATTCCTCACTGCTGCCTCCCGTAGGAGTAGGGACCGTGTCTCAGTTCCCTTCTGACTGGTCATCCTCTCAGACCAGCTACCCGTCATCGTCTTGGTAGGCCATTACCCCACCAACAAACTGATAGGACGCAGATTCTTTTCAAACCGCCGGAGCTTT
>JAPLVJ010000042.1 GCA_026397155.1 Candidatus Berkelbacteria bacterium
TCTTTTTCTTATCTATTTAATATAGCCTGTACATCTGCTCTAACCCATAGGGCAGAAACTCATCCTGTTTTGGCACCCTAGGCCAATAAAGAGCCTTACCGCTAGAACCCGAGGAACGACAAATAACATACATACCTCGCAACGAACCGTCCAAACAGAGATCTTTCAAATTGCTTTTTAAAAGATATTTCTTTTTGTCAGTAAATGGAATTTTCTGAAAATCGTTGTAATCTTTGACGTAATTTGGGTTAATTTTACTGTCATTTAGAAACTCCCTGTATGCAGGTACTTTAGTTGCAGCTTCATGAAAGGTAGCCAAGGCTTTTTTTCTTCCCTGTTTTTCCCAAAAAGAGGCCGGCATTGTTGATATAAACCACTTTGCCCTTTTGGGGTTTGACATGAAAAATTTTTGCATTAAGTCGCCAATTTTCATTTTACCCTCTTAAGCTAGCTTTACTATAGCAAAAACTGTGCTACAAATCAAGGTTTTCGCGCATAAATAATCCAATTTTGGTCAGCAAAGGTTAAGCCGATCTTTCCTTCACTAAAACCGATCTTATCCAATATCGTCAAAATTTCATCGCCAGTTAAAGCATGATATATCCCCTGCTTTATTTTTCGATCAATAGATTTTTCGAACGGAATAATTAACAGAAAAGTAATTAGCATTACAAAAAAAGCTTTTATTTTCTGCCAAGGGGATTTGAGACCCCTAAAATGGTGAAAAATAATGGCTCGGCTATCGATTTCAGGTTTCGGTATCACCACGATCAATCTTCCTTTGGGTTTAAGCACCCGAAAAAATTCTTTAAGCGTAAAATCTGGTCTTGGAATTGCATATAAAACATTGTCGCAAGCGATAGCATTAAAACTATTGGGTTTATGTGGCAGGTGTGCATCTAAATCGACTTCTCTGAAATTAATATTCTTTAGACCCATACATCGTTTTGCAGCGCGATTAAGCATCTCGCGTGAAAAATCTACTGCCTCAATTTGAGCAGATGGATGTTTTTCTTTGATGATCTTAATTAAATAACCCGTACCACAACCTGCATCTAAAATAAAGTGATTTCCCTTTATTTCAAGAGTTTTTATTATATCCTCTATTCGTTCCTGATATGGAAGGACTTTGGTTTTGTAATTATAACTAATAATAGCGTGCCAATCCCAAAATCTTCGGCTCATAAAATTCTTCCTATTATTTCTTTAAAGCCCATGATAGCCCCGCTGTAAATCGCCGCCCAAGTGAACGAGAAGAAAACAGAACTAAGAAAACTCAAAAAATAACCTTGTTTTTGGCTGTAGCCCAGTGTTTTTATAAAAATAGTGGTTAAAAATGGCCCTGCTGTAATCGAAGAAACTATTAAACCTAAACCCTTACTCGTTTTAGCTAATTTTTTTCCTGTGGGAGATAATCTTTCTTCCTTTTGAAAAAGCCATTTTTTAATTTTTTGATTAAAGCTATTTGGTTTTTCTGCCGAACCGTATAAATAAACTATCAGCCAACTGACTACAACAGAAATGGCAGTCAAGGCTAAAAATCCCTTAAAAAATCCTAAAAAAACTACCAAAGCAATGATCCAACTTTCGCCTAAGATAATACCTATAATTGCCATTACGCCGGTGCCTGAACCAATAATCCATCGCCGCATATTTACCTCTATTTTTATTCTATCACAAATCTATCTTATCAACTCCTTCAAAAAATCGATGATCTAGACTAAAAAAAGCTCAGGCGAATAGATTTATGCCTGAACTTGGATTGAAACTTAGAAAGAAATTGTCACCATCCGATGTGGATTCTGTCCCAGAAACGGGGACCAGAAAAGAGACCAGTAAGTCCTCTCTCATTCTCTGTACGGCCATAAAGCCGTTGAATATCTTTTGTAAAGTAATCAACATCTTGACTGCGATAGACGATTAGTTGAATCGGCTTATAGTTTCTGTTTTTGGAACTATAATCAAGGATCTCGCGGATAATCTGTCTGATTTTGGCCTGGGCTCTTTTTTGCTTAATCAGGTTGCTGCTAACCTGCCCGCCAATTTCCACCCCATCAGCCATGAATATATCAATTGCCTGTGCTTTGTAGTGGGCTGAGATATTGACATCATTCCGTGATTTGTATTCGGTCTCCCGAGAACCAATATGGTTGTCGTCATCATAACCTGCTTTCAACCGTACCAATAGAACATGCTTTTTCTCTCCAATAAGGTAGAGTAACATTTTCATAGTGCGTTCATCGATAATTCCCCTACTAACATACCCATAATCCTTATTGGTCATGATCGAATGTGTCGATTTATATGCTGTTCTGGCAGTATTCTTCAGTTCATTTTTGATTTGCTCGTCTGCTTTGTCTTTATAGAATGACTGGCTAGCACCGATTATCCCGGTAAGCGAAAAGATTAGCAAGAACACGACCATGATCTTTCTCATCCTGTCCACCTCCGTCGTCTGATTGTAGTGTGCGAATGATACATTAAATTATAGGTAAATAGTGAAGTTTGTCAATCTTTTGTACAAAAAAAGCCCGAGCTTAGCTCGGACTACTTGCTTTCAACATACGAATTCCACATCACCCAATGAATTATGCATCTTTCTTTCTCAAATATTGTTTTTCTTTGTTTTGGATTTGATAAGCTCACTCTTTCCAACTTACAAACATCTGCTTTATCCAGATCTTGCGCTGAAATTACTATTGCAATATCTTTACCGCTTGGCGACCAATCAAAGCCACACAAAGAATGTAAGTGATCCAAGATCACCCTACGATTAGCTCCGTTTGGACTAATAATCTCAAATTGCGGACCTGTATTTTCTGCAAAAGCATAGTCATAGTACTGAATATATCCGATCGCCTCATTAGTAGGAGACCACAATATTGATCCTTTGCCATTTATTTCTGGCGTATCACGTGTCAATCGCTTTATGTTCTTTCCGTCGGCATCAATAACAAACACATCGCTAACTCCCACAAATGCAATCTGTTTACCATCAGGCGACCAGCTTGGAAACTCAATATCTGATTTGGCTATAGCCGAAGCTGTCTCATGCGAAAATAACTCTTTTACATTGCGGCCATCAGAATCAACCGTCCTGATAACGCTCCCGAGACATTCATTTTCGTTGCTATTGTATATGTAATGATAAGCAAAAACAACTTTATCTTGCTTTGACCAACAAGCATTACAGAACCTCTGATTATTGTCAAAAGGCGCTTTATAAATTTTACCACTTGCTATCTCCATGATACTTACTGAGAATGGATAAGGGGAAACATCAAAAATCATCTTTTTACCATCAGGTGAAAATGATGGCTTGCCCCATTTTTTATTCCAATCCATCCATTTCTTTAGATCAGAACCATCTGGGTTGATTATCCAAAGAGCCTGCTGGCCTTGCTTGTCCTCCATACAAAACAGAATTTTGCCTGAAGCTGAAGTCGCTGGCTCAATAATCCTCAACCTAATCGACGAAGTAATGAAGTAACTTTTTTCGGCCCCCGTAGCTTCAAACATATACCAATGCTTTCCGGGCTGAACGTCTTTATCTTCCCATGAGAAGAATATCTCTTTATTGTCAGGTGATGATTTGATTGCTTCTTTTCCATACTCTTCGCTATATACGCAAGGCCCGTCTCGATAGACATAGATGCTTATTGGCGAATCTATGGGTTTCTCAAAACTTAGAATAAAACCAAAAATTGGTGTAGTAACATCTTGATAAGTAAAACCTGGGATATAAATACCTGCATTTTCAAAGGTTCGTATGGTTGCTCCGCCACATGTAACATAGGTACGCCCATTTCTCATACCTTCAAGTATTGATTTCTTGTCTAGTTTATCAGCTAAAACCCATGTTATCCTTGACCGTCTATCTTTGTCTTCTTTATCAAGGCCTGTGTGACTATCACAACCGCCAATCCAAAACACATTTTTACCTTCTTTTGTCAGCTTTAAACCCCAATCTCGTGTTTTTCTGTATCCTTCTATACTTCCGTCATTCATAATCTCGATTCCACAAATACCTTCTGCATGACTCTTATCATAAAGATAATTCTTATTATTTGGATGAGCAGCAATAGATAATAGTCCCAACCCATTGATTCTGTTTATCGCCTCTTGCTGATCTTTTGGATTGAGCAGCTTCTCATCTTTGAAACAAAGATCGCCTATTGCCAGTGTATGTGAGGCGAGGGTTATTTCTGCACCCGTAAAGACAATAAGCGGGACGGGAACACCATCTATCATTGGAACAGATGAAAAACGTTTGCAATAGTTGTCAAAACCATAATCTTTTACCACATCTGGTCTTGTTGACTTCTGCTGCTCAATTTGCTTGTAGTGGTCGGTAGCAACCAGAAACAGCGCGCCATTTCTGGCAGCTTCCTCCATAAGCATCTCGGGCGTTCTATCGCCATCTGAAAATGTAGAATGATTGTGGATACTGCCTGGAACCGGAAAATAATCTGCCAAACCACAAGAGTTCAAAATCAGGATTACAGCTGAAAATATCAGGACAGTTCTAAGTTTCACCTGCATGATCCTCTCACCTCCGAACGAACAAGTTGGTAAAGAACTATTGATTTTATTCTAACACAAAAAGAAAAGCCGGGCGGCTTAGTAGTACTTTAGCCGCCCGGCTCGAATCTCCCGCAGTTATGCAGCTTTCTTGCTCCCCAGAATTCCAGGGAGTATAGCATCCAGCTCTTCAACAACATCTACCCACTCCTTGTTGTAGCGAGCGTCAACCCAGATGATAAACATGAACTGTTCATTACCTTCGGTCTTCAGGCGGTCGCTGAAAGAGCGGATACCCTTGAACGTCTCTAGTTGAGTTAAGGCCTGCCACCAGGCCTTAACTTCGCGGTCACCCATCTTCTCGCGCAGAAGCAAAAGCTTGTATGCCTCTTTTGCTTCTTCTTTCCGAGTCACAGAGACAACATCCGGAAGATCCTTGGTTAGATGAACGAATCCTTCCAATCTCCAGATCTTCTTTAGACTCGGGTCCTGCGAGCTCTGAACAAAACCAATGACTGGCCTAAGCCTCCAACGAAACGCGTCTTTGGCTTGTTCCACAGTCATCGGTTTGGGCCTAGAGATAGTTGAATGAACGGGTATTATTGCTGCCTTCCTGGCCCCGTTCCGATTCTTACGCAGAACCGTAGACATTACTGCACCTCCTTCCTTTCCCTGCGGGAGAAAACAAACCCCAAATATGCTGGAGGTTTGGCACATTTAGGATATGGTTGTTAAGTGCTGAATATTATAGAACTATATGTATATAAATGTCAATATAAAACCACCATTAAGGTAGTTTTTATATTACAGCCTCGAGGGGATTCGAACCCCTGATTTCTTGGTTGAGAACCAAGTGTCCTAACCGCTAGACGACGAGGCCAAAAACGCTTAGCATTATACCAGAAGAAGACCTATAAACTCAAGGTCCTCTTCTTATCTTTGTTACTTTTTAAACTATTTCTTACTTGCCAAGAATTTTGAACATTCCTGTTCCGCAAGAAGGACATTTGCCTTTCATTGCTCTGCGGCCATTCTTCAATGTAACTTCAGCTGCGTCTGACATTTCTCTCTTGGCTTTGCACTTTACGCAATAACCTTCTTCTGCCATTTAAACTCCTTTGTCGCTGCTAATTTTAGTAGCTATTTTAAATGGGGTTCGACCATATCCCCTCTCGTTATCCACAGTCTAAAACAAGTATATACAACAAGTCAAGCATAGTCAAGCACAAATGAATTTGGCTGCCGGACTAGGACTCGAACCTAGATTACGAGATCCAGAATCTCGTGTCCTACCATTAGACGATCCGGCAATAATCTATAAATTTATCTGACTTCTTTGAAACAAATCAAGCCATTTTTCTTTATCACAAGTGTAAAAAGCTTCTGCAAATTCTGAAACATCCATTACTTGACCGCGATATTGATTAAGTCCTAAAATTGCTTTTTCGTAATCTCGAGATTGAAGTTGAGACTTGTGTGCCCTGATGGCGGCAATTTTTGTTTTGACGCTTCTTTTAATATCAATTAGTCTATTCGGAAAAAGCGGATTCCATATTTCAAAACTATATAATTTTAGCTCTTTTTTAAATCTCTGACAAGCCTTATAAACAAAACGGCAAACTTCTTGATGATCGGGATTTGGATCAAGAAAGAAAGGAAGATAGACTACATCAGGATCTGATTTTTTAAGATAGTAAAGAAATTTGGCTAAATTGACATCGCTGGCGCTAAATTCTCCATCAGGTAACTTAAGAAAAATCTGTTCAGATAAGTTCAGGATCTTTCCTGACGCCTTAGCTTCATTTTCCCCCTTACTCTCAATGTTGTCCCTTGAACCATTACTAAAGTATATTGAGGTAATTTCTGCTGTTTTAGGATATAGAGCTAAAGTACCCCCACAACCAAAAACATCATCATCTGGATGAGGAGATAAAACTAAAATCTTTTTACCTTCTGGCTTTTTTAATACCTTTAGCGCTAAATCGCTTTTAGCGATCTTCCAAAAATTGATATTCCCTAGCTGCTTCCGTAGATTGTTTATACCCAGAAGATTATTTTTTACTCGCTCAATGTTCATGAGATTATGGATTGATATAATTTCTCAGTTTCTTTAACTGTATTTGAAAGTGAGAATTCTTGAGACCTTAATTTAGCTTCACGGCCTAGTTTTGTTCTCAATTTGCTATCTTTAATCAATCTCTCCATTGCTTTTGTTAATGCAGGGACATTGCCTGGTGAAACAACAAGACCGTATTTTGTTAAAAGGTATGGTTTTTTGCCTAATTTGTGCGACTTAGTTCCTAAAAGCTCTTTTAGACCGCCAACACTGGAAGCAATTATAGGTTTACCAAAGCTCATTGCCTCGAGTGTTGCTATCCCAAAAGCTTCATCGAATGAGGGCTGGACATAACAATCGAATGTCTGATAAATATCAGAAAGATCGTTTTTTTGACCAATGAATTTTACATAATTGTCAATTTTTAAATCTCTGGCTAAAACCTCTAGTTTTGACTTTTCTATCCCCTCCCCAACAATAACTAACTTTACATTTTGAAATTTATTAAGAGAAATTAAATCAGAAAAAGCAATAATGAGTTCACTGACGCCTTTTCTTTTAACTAAACTGCCGACAAAACCAATTGTTATCTCTTTGCTTTTTGCTTGATATTCAGAACCACGCCTTTGGTGAGAACCTTGCAATGGCTTGTCAGAACCATTATAAATCACTACCACCTTCTCCTTTCTTGTAATTCCCTTCTTTACTAAAAATTCGGCGACTGCTTTTGACACAGCAATTGTCTTGTCAGTAAAAAAATCTAGAACCCATAAACCATAAATTTGAATGATATTTGAAAAAGGATTCTTTAAACGATATTCCTTAGTCCAAAGGTGCTCCGTATAGATTACCTTTGGAGCTTTATTTTTAGGAAAAACTGAAGATAACCGTCCCAAAAACCCACCTCGCACCCCATGCGCATGAACAATCAGTTTTGAATTTTCTTTCTTGGCTAAAGAAATTAGTTTCCTGATTTTCTTGATTGCTTTAGTGTCCCATTTTGACTTCATGCTCACCACTTCTATCTTAATGCCCTCAATATCTTTAAGCATCCCGGCAAGTGGACCAGGTGGACAAATGCAAGTAATATCAAACTTTTTTTTATCCAACTTTTTAACCAAATTTAAAAGACAAATGGGAGCACCAGATAGTGTTGAGTCACCAATAATCTGTAGAATCTTAATTTTTCTCATTTATTACAACTTCCTTAAAGCATTCTTAAATCTTTTAAAACATTCTTCTCTGCCCAAAATTTCCATTGATTCAAAAAGAGGAGTAGAAATTGGGTTACCTGTAATTGATATACGCAAAGGATAAACAAAATCTCTGAACTTTAAGTCTAATCTATCAGCAAGGTCTCTGCTTTTTTGTTTCAAGCTTTCAGTCTTCCAGGTAATTTTAGCCAGTTGAGATAAAATAATTTCAAAAATTGCCTTAACTCCATTTTTATCTAGGTCTTTGACCAATAGTTTTTTGTCATAAGTAACCTCTTGAAAGAAAAAACTAGTCCAAAAAGGCACCTCATCTAACCTTTTCATTCTTGGTTGAATTATCTCAATGATTTTAAGATCAAGCTTTTGATAACCAAAATCCACTACTCGTTCTTGTAATTCTTTGGGTGTCAATTTTCTAATCCATTCCCCACAAACCCAATCTAATTTCTCTTTATAAAATGCAGCTGGACTTTTCTGAATGTTCTCAATTGAGAAATCTTTAATCAAGTCTTTCATGTTTAAGATTTCTGTGCCACCTGGAGTCCAACCCAGCAAAGCAAAATAATTTATTAATGATTCGGTTAAATAGCCCATTTCTCTATAAGAACTAATATCAACTGCACCATATCTTTTAGACATTTTACTTCGATCGGGATTTAAAATTAATGGGATATGAGCATATTTTGGGGTCAAAAACCCAAGTGCTTTTTGTAATAATATCTGCTTAGGAGTATTTGAGAGGTGATCTTCTCCTCTAATCACATGGCTGATTTTCATTTCAGCATCATCAACAACAACCCCAAAGTGAAAAGTAGGAACACCATCAGATTTGATAAGCACAAAATCACCTTCAAGGCCAGTGTCGAATCTAACTTTACCATGAATAAGATCTTCAAACTCAACAATTTTAGAGGTAACTTTGAATCGAATAGCTTTTCTTCTATCTTCTTTCTCATATTTTTTAATCTGATCAAACGTTAAATCACGACATCGACCACTGTATTTTGGAGGCATTTTTTTGAGTAATTGTTCTTCTTTCTCTTTTGCCAGTTCCCCTGGCGTACAATAACAATAGTAGGCCTTTTTCTCCTTGAAAAGTTTACCGGCGTATTTTTGATATATTTTAAGTCGATCCATTTGCCTAAATGGTCCTTCATCCCAAGATAATCCCAACCATTTTAAATTTTCAATTATGTCTTTTTCATTCTCCAAAGTAGAGCGATCTCTGTCTGTATCCTCAATTCTTAAAACAATTTTTCCTTTATTCTTTTTAGCAAATAAGAACCTCTCGTCATCGCTCGAGAACCTTGATTGCTTCGCAAATAAAAAATTAAATAGAAAAGCTCTTGCATTTCCAATATGAAGTTTACCCGTAGGAGATGGAGCAAAACGGACGCGAATCATAAAACTCCTTTAATTTATTATACAGCATTTTACTTAAAACTCTAAGGCATTAACAATATGTTCAATTTTGACTTCTTTCTGGATTTTAACGGAAATAACATCAATTCTAATGTTTTTATCTGGATACTTCTGACTCAAGGCGCGTGCTAATTGCCAAAGTTTTTTCTTTTTAAAAAAATCTATCTCGTCGACCGGCTCACCATACTGATCACCTGTCTTTGTTTTTACCTCAACCAGAACAATATCTTTATTATCCTGAGCCAAAATATCAATTTCCCCAAATTTCAATCTAATATTTCTACCTAATATTTTAAAACCTTTTTTCTGTAAGAACAAAGTAGCTAAATCTTCCCCTGATTTACCCAGATTCTTTCTAAAAAAGCTCATTTTTGACCTTTTACTGGTCTAAAATTTCTTCGATGGATTTTACAGGGTCCTAACTGCTTTAAAGCTTCAAGGTGCCTTTTAGTACCATATCCCTTATTATTTTCGAAAAAATAACCAGCATACTTTAGGGCAAGTTCTTTCATTAAATTATCACGGTACACTTTAGCGATGATTGAGGCGGCAGCAATCGAAATACAAAGCATATCTCCCTTTTTGATATGTTTGTGGGGAATTTTACTATTTGGTAGTCTATAACCATCAACCAAAATAAAATCAACTTCTGTTTTTAAAGAATTGATCGCTCTTTCAAAAGCAATCAATGTAGCCCCATGTATTCCAAATTTCTCAATTTCTGATACACTGGCTATTCCAAAAGCATGATCATGGGCTTCTTTATTAATTTTCTTGGCTAGATGTTCTCTTTCTTTTGCGGAAAGTAACTTTGAATCTCTGACTTTATAAAAAATTTGACCATCCCTTAAAATACAAATGCCGGCCACCACGGGTCCGGCCAGTGCCCCCCTACCTACCTCATCCAATCCAGCGATTACTTGATAACCTTTTTTCTTTAAGCGGATCTCTTCCTTGATATTTGGTATTCTCAGTCGCTTGATTAATTTTAGTTTTCTCCCCAATTTTCGTTTAGTCATTTTTAGCTTTGAGAGTAGCCTCTTTGCCCACTTTTTTTCTTAAATAAAATAATTTTGCTCTTCTAACTTTAGCACTCTTGATAAGTTCAATTTTTGTAATTGTTGGTGAATTCAAAGGATAAATCTTTTCAACCCCAACACCAGATAAAATTGATCTTACTACAAAGGTAGCCGAAGGACCGTTTCCCCCATGACGAGCAATAACAATACCAGAAAAAGCAGATCGTCCTTTCTGATGTACTGCAAGAGTATCACCTGGTTTAATTTCAGATCTCTCAAAGATTTTTTTAGTTTCTTTCTTTGTTGCGGATGAAGCTCTTTTTTTAATAGATTTTCTTTTCTTCATTACTACTCCATTATCAACCCAATTATTATATCTTA
This sequence comes from Candidatus Berkelbacteria bacterium, assembly GCA_026397155.1. Taxonomy (GTDB): domain Bacteria; phylum Patescibacteriota; class UBA1384; order JAPLVJ01; family JAPLVJ01; genus JAPLVJ01. Next base: position 10,614 of record JAPLVJ010000042.1, read on the forward strand.
TATCGTTTCATTTGTCACTATTTTTAACTTCTACTCGATCAACTCCGACAATAGCAGTTAGTTTTTCTAATAAATCTTCAGAAATATTAGCCTTAGATTTAACTTTCATTTCCTTAAAACCATTACCGTCAGGGATTTTCAGAATTATTGGGTTTTCGCCTTGATTAGAAACAATGATTTTCTTTATTGCTTCAAGAAGTGATTTTTTACAGTTTTTTGGAATACTCAAGTAAAGTATTTTTTTGTTCGTCTTTTTGGCATTATTTTTTAATTCTTCATCTACTTCTTCGATTTGGTCAGCGATAATATTGATTGTTTTCTCTTTTTCTGAAACCTTACCTTTAATATGAACGATACGGTCGGTATGTAACAGATGGCTTACATTTTGAAATACTTTTGGAAAGACAACCACTTCAATGCTACCTTGACTATCTTCAATCTTTATAAAGGCCATCTCTGCACCATTTTTGGTGATAATTTTCTGTACCCTAGTAATGATACCCGCGACAGCCACTCTTTGTCCTAATCTTTTTGATAAGTTTGTTGTATATTTGATATCGTTGTTTTGCCATATAGGCTCAAGATCTGCTAGAGGATGTTCTGACACATACATACCAAGAAGTTCTTTCTCCCAACTTAACTTCTGACTTTTGGGAGCGGGTGGAACATCAGGGAATGAAGAAGAAAGAGCGTGATGCCTTAATGCTGACTTTCCAAACAGGCCCAATTGATTACTCTGTTTTCTCTTATTCTCTTCTTGAATATATTTGAGGATTGATTCCATACCAGCCAATATTTGGGTGCGTTCTCCAAAGCTATCCAACGCACCAGCTTTGGCTAAACTTTCTAAAATCTTCTTATTAGCAACTTCTGGACCAACCCGACTTAAAAACTCCTCCAATATTTTATATTTACCATGCAATTTTCTTTCTTCCACAACTGATTCAGCAGCGGCATGACCAACATTCTTGATCGAAGCCAAGGCATAAGTTATTTCATTGGTTTCTGGAATAACGCCAAAGTCAACAAATGATTCATTGATATTTGGCGGTAATACTTTCATGTTCATCTTTTGGGCTTCAGCCAAAGCAAAAGCAATTTTATCAATATCACGACCTTCTTCGCTCGTCATCCAAGCAGCCATAAACTCACTTGGAAAATGAGCTTTCAAATAGGCTGTTTGATAAGCAACCATCGCATAACTTGCGGCATGAGCTTTGTTGAACCCATACCTTGCAAATGGCTCGACGAATTCAAAAAGTTTAGTTGCTATTATCTTGGAAATACCTCTTTTAACTGCCCCTTCAATCCATTTTTCTTTTTGCTCCATCAGTAATTTTCTAATTTTTTTACCAATTGCTTTTCTCAGAACATCAGCTTGGCCGAGTGTAAAACCACAAATTTCTTGTGCAATCCGCAAAACCTGTTCTTGATATACTGCAACGCCGTATGTTTCAGCCAAAATTGGTTCAAGTTTAGGATGAAGATAGGTTATTTCCCTCCGCCCATGTTTCCCCTCAATATATTGTGGGATTAACTCCATTGGACCAGGACGATAAAGAGAAACCATGGCCATAACATCGTTAATATTTGTTGGTATTAATTCTTTTAAATATCTCTTCATACCATCTGACTCTAATTGGAAGACACCAGAGGTTCTTCCTTCTGATAATAGTTTATAGGTATCAGGATCATCCAAAGGTATCTTAGAGATATCAATTTCTTTACCTTTTGTTTTTCTGACTATTTTCACCGTATCTTCAATGATGGTGAGGTTAGCTAGCCCCAAAAAATCCATTTTGACAAGACCAATATCTTCCAAGGCATGCATTTCATATTGGGTTATAACACCTGTTTCTCCTCTAGTGCTTACTTGCAGAGGTACATATTCTCTTAAATCTTTATCAGCGATGACAACACCTGCTGCATGTACAGAGGCATGACGAGCTACTCCTTCAATTTTTTTAGCTAAATCAAATAACTTTTGAATTGAACTATCTTGTCTATACCTTGCTCTTAGTTCTGGCACGGAAGTAAGGGCCTCGTCTAAAGACATCCCGATTGGGATTAATTTGGCAATCTGGTCTACCTCAGTATATGGCATACCTAAAACTCGACCAGTATCACGGATTCCATTTCGAGCCGCAATGGTGCCAAAAGTAATTATTTGAGCAACATGGCTTTTCCCGTATTTACGACCTACATAATCAATTAGTTCCTCTCGTCTTTTGTCGGCGATATCTAAGTCTACATCAGGCCAGGAAATTCTTTCTGGATTTAAAAATCTTTCGAATAAAAGTCCGTATTTTAGAGGATCAATATCAGTTATCCCAATTAAGTAGGCAACCAAACTACCAGCTGCTGATCCGCGCGTGTTGGTTAAAATTTCACTTTTTTCAGCAAAGTTCGTATAGTCAGCGACAACAAGCATATAATTGGCAAAACCGGTTTTTTTAATTATCTTAAGTTCATAATTCAAACGACCGACTACTTCTTTGGAAGCATCAGGGTATTTCTTCTTTATATTCTCTAGGCACTTTTCTTTTAGAATATCGTCTGGTGTAACTCCATTCTTTAATTACAATTGAGGAAAAATAAATATCCCCAGTTCTATGTCAACGTTACAGATTTTAGCAATTTTGTCCGTATTTTCAATTGCTTCTCTAATATCCTTAAATGACTCCATCATCTTACTTGGACTTTTAAAACTAAAATCATCAATTTGCATTGATAAACGCTCTGGATCATCATACATTCTCCCGGTTTGAACACAAAGAAGTACTTCTTGCGCTTCTTTATCATCGGGATCTAAATAATGAACATCGTTTGTCGCAACAAGTGGTACTTTCAGTTTTTGAGATAAAGCAATCATTCTTTCATTGGCTAATCTCTGTTCCGGGATATTGGGATGGTCTTGGAGTTCCAAATAAAAATTATCCTCTCCAAAAATATCTTGATATTCTCGAATGATTTCCTCTGTTCTTTTTAAATCATTAGAAAGTAATACTTGTGATACTTCTCCTTTTAAGCAAGCCGATAGTGCAATTAAGCCAGAAGAATATTTCTTTAAAGTTTTTTTGTCAATACGAGGTTTGTAATAATAACCTTCTAAATGAGAAATGCTAGATATTTTAATCAAGTTTTTATAACCATTGTTATTCTTAGCTAAGAGAACTAGGTGATATGGCGAGGCATCAATTCTAGGTTGCTTATCATGCATTGATCTTGGGGCAATATAAGCCTCAAGTCCAATAATTGGTTTGATTCCAGCTTCTTTGGCTTTTTTATAAAATTCAATTGTACCGTACATTACCCCGTGATCAGTCAATGCCAAAGCAGACATTTCGTATTTTTTGGCTTTCTTGATCAATTGATCAATTTTAGTCAAACCATCCAATAGAGAATAATGAGAATGAACATGCAAATGACAAAACTTCATTTAATATCCTTCTTTTAATAAACAAAAAGCCGCTGCTTCTTGCCAAAGGTTTCCAGTCACAGTATAAGTCAAATCATCTCTGTTTTCAATTTGACAAAAAAAATGCTAAACTGAAAACCAAAGGGGCATAATGTTTGGCTGGTATTATAAAATTGTAGTAAATAATGCTTTAAAATCTTGGCATTCAATTTTTAGTATTGTCTCGCAAGAGTTTTCATTACTAGTTTTACTAAAAACGCTTTTTGCACCCTGGAGAAAAGATATTGCCCCAATTTCAGGTTCGTTAGATCAAATTGTCAAGATAATCTTTGAAAATTTTGTTAGCCGAATTGTCGGGTTTTTTGTTCGTCTTTTTACTATTATCAGTGGCTTACTTGTTCTATTCCTAATATTCTGTATAGGTAGCCCGATATTTATTTTCATAGTACTCTTACCCGTCTTGTTTCCCATAGGAACACTAATTGTTTTCTTCCTTTATGAACTAAAGGAAAATAAAAATCCAACCCTGGCTACTCCTCTAACCAATCTTCCACCCACTGCCCCTGAAAATAAACTATTGCCATATATTGATTCAAGAATTAGAGAAGATTACAAGTCAGAAAAAAATATCAACCATTTTTTTGCTAAAATATGCAAAGATCAAAGAGTATTATTTATCTTAACTCGTCTTGGAATTGCATCTGAACAATTAGTAAAATCAACTAACATTTTGGGGTTAAATTTATCTCAAATTTTACAAGAAGCAGCTAAAAATGCCAAAGAAAACAGATTGTCCGCAACTGATTTTTTTCTTGCCTACTATAATCTTAGCCCACAACTTCAAAAATTCTTTACTAATTTAAGAATTAAAAAAGACGACATATTGAACGTCTGTGAATGGGAAAATAATTATTATCTCACTACACACCAACCATCGGTCTTATTCGAACCAAATAAAATTAGAACCTCAGGTGGAATTGGAAGGTTGTGGAGTGCTGGCTATACTCCTACCCTAGACAGCTTCAGCTATGAAATCGAGGAAGGTATTTCTGTTCAAAGCCCATTACATTTCCAAGCTCACAAAGAAACAATCTCTGAAGTAGAAATGATCTTGGGTCGAGACGGAAAACACAATATTATTGTTGTTGGCGAACCAGGAACTGGGAAAAGAACGGTTATTATGGGCCTAGCTCAAAGGATTACTTTTGGTGAAACAATTTCTTCACTTGCTCACCAGAGAATTGTTGAATTTAACATAGATGCCTTACTCTCAGGTTCTACCTCCTTGGGTGAAATAGAGGCAAGGTTAAATAATGCCCTAAACGAAGCAGTCAGAGCAGGAAACATTATCCTCTTTGTTGATAACATTGAACGACTGTTTGAACAAAATGAAGGTAAACCAGGATCATTAGACTTTTCAGCAATCCTCCAGCCATACCTGGAAAGAAATGATTTTCGTCTTGTTGGAACAACAACCTACGAAGGCTATCATAAATGGGTTGAATCAAATTCTAATCTGCTTTCATCCTTTGAAAGAATTGAAATTAAGGAAACAAACGAAGAAGAAACATTAAAAATAATAGAAGAAGTGGCATTATTTTTAGACAATAAATATCAAATTTTAATTGAATACCAGGCATTAAAAGAAATTATTTCTCTATCTGATAAATATTTAGGTGATAGAAAATTTCCAGAGAAAGCGGTTGATCTTTTGGATGAAACTTGCTCTTTCATAGTCAATCAAAAGAAAAATAAGATTTTAAATCCTGAAGTAGTTCAAGAACTGGTCTCCTTGAAAACTAAAGTGCCAACGGGCGAAGTCCAAAAAGATGAGAAAAAAACATTACTTAATCTTGAATCAACACTACACCAGCGAATTATTGGACAAGAAGAAGCTGTGAGAGAAGTAGCTGAAGCATTAAGGCGAGCAAGATCTGGACTAAAAGCAAAAGGAAAACCAATTGGTTCTTTCCTCTTTTTGGGACCAACTGGTGTAGGTAAAACAGAAACCGCGAAAGCTCTGGCTGAAGTTTATTTTGGTAACGAAAATAGGATGATTCGTATTGATATGAGTGAGTACCAGGATATAAAATCAATATCAAGGCTAACAGGGGGTAGGATCGGCGAACCAGGTATTCTTACCTCAAAAGTAAGAGAAACGCCCTTTACTTTAATCTTACTTGATGAAATTGATAAAGCTCATCCTAATCTTTTAAATCTTTTTTTGCAGGTCTTAGATGAGGGTAAACTAACTGACAGTTTAGGCAAAACAGTTGATTTTAAAAACACAATTATTATTGCGACCTCTAACGCTGGCTCAGAATGGATTAGAGAAAAAATCCAAGCGAGCAGCGGGGTTGACAAAAAACTATTTTTGGACTATCTTTTTAAGAAGGAACATTTTAAACCTGAATTTTTAAATCGTTTTGACGGTATTGTAGCTTTTCGTCCATTAAATATTCAAGAATTAGAAGTAGTATGTGAGCTTCTAATCAAAAAATTAGAAAAGCAACTTTCAGAGCAACAAATTGGTATTAAGCTGGAAGAAAACGCAAAAAGAAAATTAGCCGAGCGTGGATTTGATCCGCAGTTTGGTGCTCGTGCTTTATGGCGAGTTATCCAAGAAAGAATAGAAAATCAAATCGCCAAAGCAATTTTGGAGGATAAACTTCCGCCTGGCTCTACCTTTACCGTCACTGAAAACATGATATAATATTTTATTCTTGTGAGGAGATATGGCACATACAAAAGCAAAAGGAACAACAAAATTAGGCCGAGATTCAACATCAAAAAGGTTAGGAATTAAATTATCAGCCGGACAAATAGCTCATCCAGGCAATATTATTATTCGCCAAAGAGGTACAAAGTTCGTTCCTGGTACTGGAGTAAAAATAGGAAATGACTATACAATCTTTGCCATACTTAAAGGCAAAGTCACTTTCGAAAAGAAAAAACTCCCTCAATTTACTGGGAAGCTTAAAGATAAATCAATTGTTTCAGTAAAACCTATCTAAGACTAAGACCAAAAATCACTGTTATCGTTTTCATGACGATTTTTTTGTTTTGGTTTAATATCTAGCTGGACTTGTGGTTCTACTTCTCTTACACTTTCCTGGAATTGCTCCTTTGGTACAACTTTCTGAATCGTTGCAATAAGTTGATCCTTGATTTTTCGCGGTTCTTCAACAAATTTCAAAGCAAACCTCTCTGTAGCGCCGGCAGTTTGTACACTAATTGTTCCATAATCCCACATTGAGGGCCAAAATCCTTTTATTTCAAAACCAATATCCTGAATTTTCTCTAGTGGAGTTTCTGAAACAGATTTGTAAAAAACGCCATTTTGGTCAATATTAATTAACCTCATATTGGTTAAAATATAATTAGATTTCTGAAAGTTATACCAAGTTCTAAAAGCCCAAACACCGCCAAAAATCAACCAGAAGAAGAAACCGTAAGAAAAAATCCATGAAAATTTAAAATAAATAAAGGCAAAGATTGGTACGAGTGTTATTAAAATAAAAACCAAGGCAGGCCGGAAAAGAACAGCTGGATGTTTTTTTAAAATAAAAATTACTTTCTCTCCGGGATGCTGTCCTTCAAATCTCATAATCTCCCCCAAAAGAAGGGCATAACTAACCCCAAAATAACCAAAACAATAATCACAATTAAAACTATCCTAAATGTTTTGGATTGATTCATTCTGTCTCCTTTTTTCCAAAACTATCAAAATTGTCGCCAGAGCAATCATTAAAACGATTAGCCCCAAAAGGGTCCAAAATTTACTTAGAGTACCAGAAAAAAGTGAAATTATCCCAAAAAGTAAAGTGATGGCATAAAGAAATAGAACAGCCTGCTTTTGATTAAAACCAGCCTTTAGAAAGCGATGGTGAAGATGCTTTTTGTCAGCAATCCATGGCGCTTTTTTACCCCAAATCCTTCTTAATATAACCCAAATGGCGTCAAAAATCGGAATGCCTAGAACAAGTAAGGCAGTAGCCACCTTTCCGCCAGAAATAATAGCAAAAATGGCAACCATAAAACCTAAAAACATTGCCCCCGAATCACCTAAAAATATCTTGGCGGGATTAAAATTAAAGGGCAAAAAACCAAGGGCAGAAGCGGCCACGATTAAACAAAGCAATGCTGTGCCTGGCTGATTAACTGTTGGCTGGATTGAGAGGAAAAATAAAATTATACAAGCTATGGCAGAAACACCTGTCGAAAGTCCATCCAAACCATCAAGCCAGTTAACAACATTAATTATTAAAACAATCCAGAGAATAACAAAAACTGGACTAAAATTACCAAGAACTATTTGAGGACCAAACGGATTGGAAAGCCACCACATTTTTATTCCAAAAAGAGCAACAATACCAGCAGCAATAAACTGAAAAAACAGTTTTGGAATTGGCCGCATCTCTCTGATATCGTCGATTATACCAACAGAAATTAAAATTCCTGCCCCAATCAAAACTCCTAAAAGATTTTTGTCAACGCCCAAAATTTTTTCTCCAACAAATTGAAGTTTTTCAGGGGCAAAAACTACATAACCCACAACAACCAAAATAAAACTTAAAAAAATAGCCACCCCTCCAAGACGAGGAATGGGTTTGTCATGTACTTTCCTGGGAGCTGGATAATCAAAAAGCTTCCATTTCAGAGCAAAATATCGAACAATGGGTGTAAAAATAGCTGAAAGACCAAGAGTTAAGGCAAAAGGTAAAATATACTGAGACATTCGTTACCCCTTATTAAAACATCATCTCTTCTTCGGAACGCTTATATTCATGAATTTCTTCTTGCTTAAACCAAAAATCTATCTCGTGCTCTGCTTCTTCAGGAGTCTCGGAAGCATGGACAAGATTATGAATTGCCCTATGGTCTTTGTTGGCTGCAACTGGCGAATCAACCGAATAATCGCCTCTGATCGTACCCATTTCAGCTAAATTTGGACAAGAGTTACCAACCAGTTTACGAATCATATCAACTGCGTGGACACCCTGTACAACCATTTTTACAACAGGTCCAGCAGTAAGATAATCAATTAACCATCCTCTAACCATCTTACCAATTTTAAGCTCGTCATTAGTTCCAAGTTCTTTCTTGGAATCAATATTGTATTTCTGGTAAGTAAATAGTGTTTTTTCACCAAGCCGAGCCATCCATGCTTCATCTTTTGGATAATGCTCATCAATATCTTTCCTGGTCGGCCAAACCATGGACAATGCCGCAATTTTCAATCCGCGCTGCTCAATCTTCCCAATAATCTCCCCTGTTAATCCTCTTTTAACCCCATCTGGCTTAACTATAACGCAAGTTCTTTCTTCTTTTGGATTTTTAGTAGTCATTTTACTCCTTTCATTTCAATCTAATATTTTTATGAATTCTTCCTTTTTCTCAAATGGTCCAATTAACGCTAAATTTAATTTGTTTCTCTGCAATACTTTTTTAGCAAATCTAATTATATCTTTTTTGGTCACTTTTTCATATTCTTCTAGCTCTTCATTAGGTGTCTTAATTTCGTCAAGCAATAACTCTTGATCTGCAATATAGGCAGCACGGTTATAAGAAGACTCAAGTCTAAGAGCCATTTTTCCTTTTAGATAATCTTTGGCTTTTTTTAGCTCTTCTTCTGTTACACCCCTATCTCTTATTTTATTAAACTCGCTTAGAATCAACTTTATCGCCTCTTTTGTTTTAGCTATTGGAACGCCAGCATATGCAATTAAAGAACCAGTGTCGTCAAAATACCATGTATCAGAGGAAATATGATAAGCAAGTCCGCTTTTTTCTCTTACTTCAATAAAAAGGCGCGAAGACATAGAGGCACCTAAAATAACGTTTAAAACTTCTTGGATATAACGCTCTTTAGAACGCCTTGAGACACTTCTAAAACCTATAATTAGATGTGTTTGGTCTGTTTTCTTGGGAAAAACCAAAACCTCTGGTATTTTTTGAGTATATGCAGCCGGAAGAGCTCCAGTAGAAATATTGTCTTTTATTTTTGCAGCATAGTTTTTTACTAAGTTCAGGTTTTCATTTTTCAAAGAACCAGCTAATCCCAAAACTGTTCGAGATGGTAAATAATACTGATTTTTATAAGTCAGAAAATCATCTCTCTTCAGCTCTTTAATTACTTCTGGCTCACCAATAACTAAACGACCAAGTGGTGTATCTTTGAATAAAAGCTGTTTATAGAGATCAAATATATATGACATGGGAGCGTCACGTCTCATATTATATTCCTCGGCAATAACGCCCTTCTCTTTTTCTATTTCCTTGGCATCAAAAAGAGAATTGCTTAAAATATCGAATAAAACATCGCAAATAAGGTTGAATTTAGAGGCTTCTGCTTGAATATAAAAACCAGTTATTTCTTCGGAGGTAAAGGCATTATATGAGGCACCTATCCCATCGAGTTCTTTTGAGATGATAAATGTACTAGGTCTCTTCTTTGTACCTTTAAAAAACAAATGCTCTAAAAAATGAGAAATTCCACTTTTTTCTTTTTGCTCGTAGCGACTGCCAACCTTAACAATTAAATAAAGGATAACTGCTTTTGTTTCTTTCATTGGAACAGTAATAATTCTAAAGTTGTTAGATAGTACAAATTTTTTATACATTTTGTTTCTTTATATTTTTCATATGCCTTGTAACATACCAAACTATACCTAAAATAATTATAACACCAATTAGAATATCAAATCTTTTAAAATATTCACGCAATAACTCCCATCTTTCGCCTAATCTTAAACCAATGTAAGCGAGCCCAAGAGTCCAGGGAAAAGAACCCAAAAAGGTGTAGATGCAAAATTGAATAAAATTCATTCTGGCAATCCCTGCGGGAAAAGAAATATAGGTTCTAATCACAGGCAACAATCTGGAAAAAAAGACTGTGCTATTGCCGTACTTCTTAAACCAAGAATCAGCTTTTTCTAAATCATGATGCGAGATTAAAATGTATTTGCCATATTTCTCAATAAGAGGCCTACCACCATAGTAACCCACAATATAGGCTATTATTGAACCAAATAAGCATCCTAAAGCGCCAAAAAAACCAACCCAAAATAAATTAAATTGACCATCAAAAACAAGATAACCCGAGAAAGGCATAATCACTTCAGAGGGCAGTGGAATACAAGCCGATTCAATTCCCATCAATAAAACTATGCCAAAATAGCTAAGTTTTGAGATTACTCCAACAATAAAAACAGAGATAGCACTCAAAATACTATAAATCATGCTAGTTTAACCTTTTTGGCAACAAAAATAATTGGATTGATAACCCATTTATTGACTAGATCTTTAATTAGCCAGATCAGCCATGCAGTAATTATTCCAAGAACACAACCTACTAGAATATCAACTGGATAATGAAAACCAACTATAACCCTTGATACTGAGATAACAACA
>JAPLVJ010000034.1 GCA_026397155.1 Candidatus Berkelbacteria bacterium
CAGCTTCTGGACAATCCCACCCAGTCGCCCAATGTTGACACCTATATTTATTTACATATACAGTAGCTTTATAACCTGCGTTAACACCGCAATAAGCTGCTTTAATTTCTGTCTTTCCTGCAAATAGACCCGCCAAAAGAACCGCCGATATTATTAAGAGTAACTTTATTTGTTTTATCACTCTAATTTGTTAAAGTCCATATTTGTAAAACAAAATTGTTTTCCTGAGATAATACTGGGAAATTCACCCCCGTCTTTAGGGCTTCCTTTAATTTAGCTATGGTATCAGCGTTTGCTGTTGTTTGAGAAGAAGCAAGCCAGGGGCTATTATCCCCGTAAATTATTTGGGCTTCTAAAATGGTGTTTTTTGTTAATGCTGTCCGCAGTTCGGGTAGAGTAACCAACTTACATCTTAAAGATTTGTTGGAAACTTCATGAAAACAGAACCCAGGAGCTAAAAACCTGCCAGCATTATCCACCCCCCCAATTCTGGCAGGGTAGGAATGAAGTTTTCCCTGTTTATCATAAAAGCCAATCGTCATCCTTAACGAATTTCCGGGAAAAACATTGTCCTGAATGTCTTCAAAACCCAAAAAGCATGTGTTGACATTAAAAAAATCCAAAGAATCGATATGATCTTCATAATTTCCGGCTGCCGGTCCTGTTTTTATAGCCGAATCACTACATGGTCCTGACTGGACAACCGGTTTTCGTTGTAAACTAAAAAAATAGTAGTAATAACCAAGGCCTATCGTCAGGAACAATGAAAACAAGAAAATGATAAAAATAGCGGTGCGGAATCTGGTAGAAAACATACTATCATTGTAAACCGCTTTTAGGAAAAAAATCAATAGAATATTCTAAAAAAATTATTAGGGTACGAAACCAGGCATAAAGTCAAGCTGGCTTACGTAAAGAAAAAAATCTTCAGGAACATTTTCAGGAAATCCCCTACCTGTTTTTAGCGCTTCGATCAGTTGGACTATCAATTCCCTGTTTTGGTTAATATATTTGCCCAATATCCAAGGAGCCCCCAAGTCTTGGGTAGCAAAATCAATATCAATCTGCCTGCTTGCCGTTACATCCGAATTATTATAATACTCTTCCAGTATCGACAAAGTTTCTTTTATTGGTAAAGCACGGTATTTCATTCCACTAGGGACAGAATAACCAAAGCCCATCATTAGTTCTAGTCCTTGGTTGTCGGCACCACCTATCATAATATTATATTCGTGGATTTTGCCGTCCAAGTCAAAAAATACAACCTTATTGCGGACAGCCAAATCAGGAAAAAACGGATCAGGAACATCGTTTAATTTGGTCAGGCATGCCCGAGCGGTAACCATCATTAATAAATTATGAAAAAGTCCATCAAATTCCTTTTCACTTATAAGCCCTGTAGGTAAAACCTTTGCTTCTTTTTCAACATACCCGTTTACATTCAGATATATATTCTGGCCGCACTGCCAGTATAACTGCTTTAACTCCACATTTTGTTTTTCTATTTCTAGCCCGGTTTGGTCGGTTGATGTTAATGTCAAACCAGTGTCTGTTTTAGCCACGCTAATTTTATTCGGCGCATCCACCATAATCCTTAGCGGCGCATCCTGGTTTAACACCACACTCGGCGCTTTCCCCCCGCCTGTAAAAAACCACACTACCACTGTGCCTTCTTTTAATCCCCAGGGATTGTCTTTCTGCGCCACAAAGGCCGCTCCGCCGACGCCCTCTATTACCGGAAAATCATGCACGGCAATTGAACCCGGCTGGCCGTCAAAGCTATAAGTCACCCGGCCGTCATCCATCTGCATTAGTTTTGCTCCGCTGACCAAATGGTCCGTCAGCATCACGCTTAGTTCTCCCGCTGTAGGAACCCAACCGACAATTTTATTTTCATCCTGGATCGGCGCCAAGTGATTGGCCCGGGCCAAGGCCCGGACATCATCCGGCAAAGTAAAGCCG
>JAPLVJ010000001.1 GCA_026397155.1 Candidatus Berkelbacteria bacterium
TCGTGGCAAACTTGCCATATAATGTGGCGACTGCCATAATTAGAAAATTTTTAGAGTCAGAAAATCCGCCGGAATTAATGGTTCTAATGGTCCAAAAAGAAGTTGGCCAAAGAATTTGTAGCAATCCTCCGAAGATGAGTATTTTAGCAATTTCTGTCCAACTTTATGGAACCCCAAAAATTATCAGCAATGTTTCTGCAGGTTCTTTTTGGCCAATGCCAAAAGTTGATAGCACGATATTAAAAATTGTTCCACGGATTGATACGGATGCTAAACAGATTAATACGGATTTGTTTTTTAAAATAGTGAGGGCTGGATTTTCCCAACCAAGAAAACAAATTATAGGAAATCTTAATAAAATACTTGGATTAAATAAACCAGAGATTCAAAACTGGCTCGCAGAAAATAATATTAACCCCAGCCAAAGAGCCGAAACCTTGTCTATAAAAAACTGGCTCGATTTGACAAGAACTTTACCTGTTGTTTTTTAATCGTGGTATAATAAAAAAATAATTTCATGATAAAAAAACTCTTAGCGTTTTTGAAAAGCAGAAAAAAGAGGTTTATTATTTTTTCTATTTTTTTTGTTTCTTTCGTTGTATTAATATTTCTAAGTATGCCAATTATTGCCAGTGCTGCTTCGTGGGCCGATTGTGCAGGGGCGGTATTTACCGGCTCAATTCTCACGGGGATAGCGGCGCTACTTCGTCTCTCGTATGATTTTGCGGTTCTCGCAAGTGGCGTATTAACTATGACGATAAAACCCGACTTTTTAAGCAAAAGCATTACAAGCAACCAGACATATTATGCTACATGGGCATCGGTAAGAGATATTGCCAATATGGGAATTGTTTTAGGATTTGTTTTTATTGGCATAGCCACAACATTAAGATTTCAAAATTATGCTGCTCAAAAAAGACTGCCTATCTTAATAATTGTTGCTATTTTAATAAACTTTACACCTTTGTTTTGTGGATTGGTTATCGATTCTTCTAATATAATCGCTCAAAATTTTCTAAAAAGAGGAAATTCAATACTCACGACTTTGCAGGGCACCGACAATTGGCTTGAAAAACAAAAGGAAAGCGTTCGCAAGGCGATATCAACTCCTCTTTGTAATGATATTTTAGGAGAGAGTTCTTCGGCAATAGATTGGGATAGGATTATAGAAGTTGACTGGAGTGGTATTAAAATTTTTGAGGCCACAAAAACAACGACAGCCACCCAGGGCAGCATCAGCGCTTGGGATTATTTAAAAAACAGTTTTTTTGCTTTCATATTTTTTACCTTTTCGGGAATTATATTTCTAATTTTGGGCTGTATTTTGCTGGCAAGACACGCAATGCTAATATTATTATTTATAATATCGCCATTAGCGTTTTTCTGTATTATTTTCCCGTTTTCAAGAAAGCACTTTGATACATGGCTAAGCCATTTCTTAAAATGGTGTTTTGTGGGAGTGACAACATTGTTCTGTATATATATTGGCAATCAACTTTTTGGTGCATCAAAAAAAGAGGCCTTTGACGTATTTTTAACATGCATCTTTTTCTATGTTGGCTTCAAATTAGCGATGAAGACTAGCGGAGCAGCTGGGGCGATGATGATGGCCGCCGGGGTCGCTGTCGGAGGATTTGCGGTGGGAGCTGTAAAGACTGTTGGAGGGAAAACCCTTGGGGCAGTCGGAGGAATGGCCGGCGCAGCGGCGAAACAGCTTCCAGGCGCTGGCGCAGTATCATCTTTCGCGTCTTCTGTATCACAGAAAGGTGGAATGATGTTGGAAAGCATGGGCCTAAGAAAATTTGGGACAACTGCTGCAACGAGATCTAAGGGAGTTAATAAAGCCCAAGAAGCAATGAAAAATATGACTGATGCCGAAATCAAAGGAGCCGTAGAAAGACGGGGTGCGACATCTGCTGTCGTAGCCGCAGGGATGAAAGAATTAGCATCGAGAAACAAACTTGGCACTATTGATTCTACAAAACTGCCCAAACTTGTTGGCAAGGCTACCAGTCGTGGCGTTGACCGAGATGTGTTTACTAAACTCGACCCTTCTATGGCTATAAAAGATAAAAATAATCCAACCCACCATGAATTAGACCAATTGGCTCACACAGTTAAAAATACAAAAACTCCAGAAAAAAGAGCAAAACTTCTTACCCAAGGTAGCCCTCATAATCTCGGTGCGATGGGAGGCGAACAGCTCAACGAGATATTGGCAAATGCCAGCCCAAATGATAGAAAAAAAATGTATGATTCAGTCAGCGGTGGCGGTGGTCTACGGGCCCAAGCGGCTTATAGCAAAGTACTTAAGGCCAAAGCTACTGCTGCAAAATCTGCTGGACGCGTAGATGAAGCGAAGCGATTTGATGAAGAATATGTGCGTCACGCAGCAAATGTAAAAACTCTCCAAACCCATAGAGCGACAATGCCTTATTATAAACCGCCAACAACACCAGTATCTGCTGCTTCTAAAGTAGGCGGGGCAATTGGCAGGGGTAAGGCAAAGGCTGTTAAAGTCGCTAAAGATCCGGGGACAGCGGCTAGAAAAGCTGTTGATGCCGCAAAAAAAGGAGCTATTAAAGCAAAAGATGCTGCTGGACGCGCATCAGATAAAATAGCTGATATACAAGAAAAAACAGATGAGTGGATTGAAAAAAAGTTAAGCTAAAACAAAAAACTTTTAAAATATGGCTGATATTAATAACTACGGAAAAGTAATTTTTGACAGAGATACTTCTACTGCTGTTTCTGAAATTCTTAAAAAATACAATTTAAATGAAAGCCCTGATGAGGTTTTTAACAAGATAGAAAAAGAAGAAATCCTTAATGGAGTTGCTATTTTGACGATAGTTGAAGAAATTGTTTTGGGAACAGCCCAAAAAGAAAATTTAGCATCTTTAATTGAAAAAAAATTAAAAATACCAAAACAAACAGCCCAAGAGCTTGCTATAGATGTTAATGAAAAACTTCTTTTAGGGGCAAGAAAGGCAACCCAAGAAGAAATTGATGCGTTAGAAAACGAACCCGAGCCTACATTAGAATCTATGTTAGAATCTACGTTAGAATCTACAGAAGAATCTCAAGAAGAATTAAATCCTTTTGTAGCGTCTCCGATTAAACCGCTTGAGCCAAACCTGCCATTTAAACCAGAAATAACAATTACAGAAAATCAAACACCCCTGACTCAACCGTACGAAAAAATAACAAACCAACCTCCAGATGAAAAAAGAAAAGAAGACGCCTACCGGGAACCAATTGAATAAAAAATAATAGAAAAGGCGAGACCTGTGTCTCGCCTTTTATTTGAGCTCGTAAGCCCCTATCCTCCTATCCTTTTGCTTCCTTTATTCTTTCCTCCATTAAAGCCCAGAAATCATCCGCCTGTTTTTTTGTCATCGCCTGGTCACCTGGGGGTATCGCTGGCGGAGCAGGTGGAGTAGTCAGTAGATTGTTTGCCGATGGTGATGGCGGAGTATTATTTCCCCCTTTGGCTATTGTTACTAAACCAAGCAACAACTTTCCGATACCATCGGCTCCGGGAAACATATGCTGTGTCCTCCCGTGAGCTAATGGCAAAACTTGTTCTGCCATTTCTTCGGCTTTGACTACCTGCTGGTGATACCTCTTGTTGAAAACTTCCGGATCGCCATTATACTCCGCCTGAAGAGTGCCAACAGCCTTTCCGGTCATCGCAGATAAATACTGCATAACTGGGTCAGCTGTTTGAGCAGCAAGTCCCTTTGCCCGCAGTTTCTGCTCTTGCTCTGCGGCAAAAGCCTCTTGGAGTTTCTCGGTCATACTGACATCGCGGATCTCAAATCCATTCTCAATCACCCTAATCCCCCAGATCCTTTCGATATCTCTAATAGCAGGATCTCTCGTTGCCTCTTGGTAAAGAGTGAGCGCTTCGGGAGTGGTCGCGGTAGCTGCCTCTGACCGACGCTTTGTGGTCAAAAGCTGTTTGGGAGATTTGCTTCTCACCCAAGTCGTCGCAAAAGAACTGAAGCGCGCAACTGTGTTCGCATTCCAATCCCCAGGAGCCCCATAATGAGCCTTGTAGGGATTAACGATTTGGAGTCCGAGAAGGAACTCAATATCAAATCGTAACGCGCCAGTGCCATCTTCTGCGCCCGCAGATTCTGCATCAAGGATATTCATCCAATTTATATGCTGCTTTAGCGTGAAGTAGCCGATCCCCCCCAGTTCATGCGTCTCAACTACTTCCTTTCCTCCAACCAATTCAATGGCCCGGTACGTAAGGTCGTATTTTACGATCGAATATATCGGCCAAAACCCTACCCACCTCAGCCCGGAGGCCGACTTCTTTCCTGGACAATCGACCACATCCCACTCATTATCGCTAGTGAATGGCCCTGCGGTATTCCTACGGAAATCGTGGTCTTTCCAAGCCATAATGCAATGGCTAAAGCTCCCGAAGGAAACGACCAATTTAGCCGTTCCCTCCTTCACGATTGTGAACCCGCGTATTATCCAGATGGAAAGAAGTATAGCCAACATGGCCACAATAATCTTCAAAACCACTCCGCCCGTAGCCCAAATAACCCACAGCGCAAGAAATATCATAACAATGCCCACTACCGTCAAAATTCCTCTTGTCCAGTTAGCCATGAGACTCTCCTTCTTTTTCTATTTAGACATTTTCAAATGTCAATTTGCAGTCCTTTTGCTGAAAAACACTTCCCAGCATCACTCTTACATTATACCATTAGCAATTATATCTGTCAACACCAATTGACACTTTACTTTTGTTTGCTCTTTTACACTATGCTATAATAAATTAAATGTTTGGACTGCATCGAGTTTAGAAATTGAGTCATTGATAATTAATTGATAATTGAAAATTGATAATTATATAAAACATGGAGCAATATGCTGTGCCACAATTTATAGAAGAAGAATCAAAAATTGTTTCTTTTCTTACAACAAAACAATTTGTTTATTTAGTTGTTGCTGGCGCTATTATTTTTCTTCTTTATTCTGTATTGCCCTTTTCTCTTTTTATAATCGTAGCCCTTATTATCGGCGGAGGAACCGCTGGTTTAGCATTTTATAAAGTTGATGGTATGCCAGTACTAAATATTATATTAAACTCCATTGGGTTTATGCGTGGCTCTAAGGCCTATACCTGGAAAAAGAAAGAATCTCTTTACCCTTTTAAAACCATCCAAAAAGCATCGCTGAAACCTATGGCTGATGAAAAAAAATTGGGAATGGGACAATCCAGTGGCTTAAAGAAGTTGAGAACACAGGTAGAGTTAAAAACAAAATAAAAATCTATGGCCGAGTCTTCAACACAAGATTTTTTAGAAGTAAGAGATATTAAAGAGGGAGTATTGATTTTGAAGAACCAGGGTATCCGTGGCGTTTTAATGGTTTCTTCTTTGAACTTTGCTTTAAAATCTGAAGATGAACAAACAGCTATTATTTATGCTTTCCAAAACTTTTTAAACAGCTTAGATTTTTCTTGCCAAATTGTTCTTCAATCAAGAAGGATAAACATAACGCCATATTTAGACGATTTAAAAACTTTGGAAGAAAGCCAAACTAACGACCTCTTAAAAATACAAACTGGAGCTTATCGAGAATTTATACACAGCTTAGTGCAAGGAGAAACCATTATGACAAAAAACTTTTATTTTGTTGTGCCCTATTCTTTAATAGAAGCGCTTGGCGTAGGGGTGGCTGTTAAGGGTTTTAATATAGGCAATATTGTAGGAAATATTTTTGGTGGAAATAAAAATCAAACATCTTCTCAAAAAGCAATGTCTGATGATGAATTTCAAAGAGCCAGAACCCAGCTTTGGCAAAGAATGGAGTTTTTAGCTATGGGATTAAGGCGTTGCGGATTAGAAGCCATACCCCTAACAACTTCTGAACTAATAGAATTATTTTGGGCAATACACCATCCAGAGCAGGCAGAAATTGGTTACTATCCAGAGATATTACCAGAGCTCATTAAGTAATTATCAGGTTAAAATTATTCTAATTATTCTAATTGCTCTAATTGACCTAATCAAATGCCAATATCTAATGACAAAATGCCCAAAAAGTATGACTTAGAGGAACGCACCGCTAAGTTTGGAGAAAATATTATTAGGTTTGCTAAAAAAATACCTATGAACAGTGTGACACAAAGATTAATCCCTCAAATAGTTGCTGCTGGAACTGCAATTGGCTCAAATTACTGCGAAGCAGACGATGCAGAATCAGGGAAGGATTTTAAACACAAAATAGGAGTTGCCAAAAAAGAAGCCAGAGAAGAAAAATATTGGTTACGAATTATAACTACTGCAGTTCCCGAATTAGAAAATGAGGCAAAAATTTTATGGCAAGAGGCAAAAGAACTTCATTTAATATTTAATGCTATTTCTAAAAAAGTATCTGCTAAAAGTTTAGAAATTAGATATTAGAGATTAATATTTGATTAGAATAATTAG
>JAPLVJ010000012.1 GCA_026397155.1 Candidatus Berkelbacteria bacterium
CCAATTGGATTTCAAGGTAAAGAAGTTGAGGTTGGAATATTTAATGCTTTTGCGCCCATTGTCAATCTTGGTGCTTTGGAAAGTATTGCTTCTGGTTTAGGATTAGACCTTCTTTCCATTGCGGCCGAGCCATACGCAGTAGCACGATGCGTTGGATTAGAAGAAAAGCCGGATTTTTCTGCTATTTTTATTGATGTTGGGGGAGGTACAACTGATATTGCTGTTGTTCGAAATGGCGGTGTTGAAGGAACAAAAATGTTTGCTTTGGGTGGTCGTGCTTTTACGCGACGAATTTCAGAATCAAAAGGCATTTCTTTTGAAGCGGCAGAAAAAATAAAAATAGATTATTCTAAAAATAAAGTTTCTGCTAAAATTAAAGAAGAGGTAGAGAAGATGCTTTTACCTGATGTTGAAGTTTGGCTTTCTGGGGTTGAATTGACTTTATCGGAATTTGCTGTTGATCTTCTGCCGTCAAAAATACTGCTTTGCGGCGGAGGTTCTGAACTTCCAGAGATAACAAAAATTCTTTCTTCAAATGAGTGGATTGGCCGTTTACCCTTTGCCAAAGCACCATCAATTCGTTTTATAAAGCCAGATGAAGTCGTTAATATTAAAGACGAAACCGGGTTATTAAAAAATCCAGCTGATGTTACACCAATGGCTTTAGCTAATTTAGCTATTGATTTGGCTGGTGAAGAAACTGTAGTCGAAGGAATGCTATCCAAAGCAGTAGGAGTATTAAAAACATAGATAAAAGGATAGAAATATGGAACGTGTTGTTTATTTAGAGCCAGATGAGGAAATTACTTCTGTTTTAGATAAATTAAAAAATACAGAGGATAAGTCAGTTATTTTAGTTGTGCCAAAAGGCGCAACTCTTCTGCAGTCTTTAGTTAATTTAAAACTACTATCCAAAAAGGCAATTGAATTGCAGAAAGAAATTGCCTTAGTAACAGCAGATAGAACTGGTAGAAATCTTGCTTCGTTGGTTGGTTTTTCTGTGTATTCGAATATTAAAGATAAAGGTAAGATTAAGCCGGCCGAGCCAAGATTACCTGCTCCACCGGGTGTTGTTATAAAAACTTATGCTCCAACAGTAGATGATAGGATTGACGAACCTGTTCGGCCAGATGCTTTGCCAGAAGTTGAACAAAAGCCTTCAATAGAACCAGAAGTGATTGAGAAAGAAGCCCCAGAGCCCAAGAAAATTGAGAAACCGCCTATTAAGTTACCTCCAATAAAAATGCCCAAAATTCATTTTCCACCAATTCCTTGGGGGTTTTGGGTTAGTTTGATCGTTAGTTGTATTCTTGTTTTTGTAATTTTGTGTTTTATTTTACCCAAAACAACGGTTTTATTAACTTTAAAGTCAGAAAACTATTCTCAAAGTTTAGAGATTGTTGTTGATCAAAAAGCAACTGGAGTTGATTTTAATACCAAAATAATCCCCGGATATGCAAAAGAATTAGAAAAAGAAGGCACAAAAAGATTTACTGGGACAGGTAAAAAGAATATCGGCGGAAAGGCTTCGGGTACTGTTGCTATTACCAATAATTTCAAAAATCCTGACGGCTCTGGTAGTGAGTATCCTTTGAAAGCAGGAGTTGAAGTTAAAGATAAAAAAACCGGAAAAATATTTTTAACCAACTCGTCCGTGACTGTGCCGGCTTTAACTTATGCTTGTGATCAAAAAACAGGAAGCTGTGCCTCGAGTTCAGGAACAGCAAATGTTAAAGTAACAGCAAGTGAGGTCGGAGAAAGTTATAATATTGATCCAGCTGATTTTTCAATCCCTGGGCTTGGCACTAGTTCTGTTTCAGCCAGAAGTACAGAAAAGTTTACTGGCGGTTATGATAAAGTAGTTTCTGTTGTTTCTCAAGATGATATTAATCGGGCTAGAAATGAACAAGCCAAGAACTTAGCCAACGAAGCCAAAGAAACCCTGAAAGATAAATTAGACAAAGGTCAAAAACTATTAGAAGGCGCAGTCAAAGAGGAGGTTTTGTCAAGTTCTTCGAGCGTTCAGCCAGACACCCAGGCTTCTGATTTTGATATGAAAGTTAAGATCAAAATTTCCACCTTGTTTGTTGATGAAAAAGAATATAAATCTGTGATAACTCAATTTTTAGAAACTACTCTGCCTTCTGATAAAAGATTAATTTCTGGTTCTTCAGATTCAGTTGAACTTTCTTTAATAAACTATGATGACAAGACGCAAGTGATGAGGGTTAAAGCAACCATTAATACAAAAATTACTCCAAAAATTGATGAAGACAGACTTAAAGAAGCAATTGCCAAAAAAACTGTTGATGAAGCTACTTCCTATCTTAAAACTTTAAATGAAGTGGAAAATGCTCAAGTTAAACCCTGGCCTTTCTGGTTGCATCGACTGCCAGTGGCTGATAAGATAAAATTAAAGATTTCACCATGAAGAGAATCTTAGCTCTTGATTATGGCCAAAAAAGGATTGGCCTAGCTATTTCTGATCCAACAGGAATAATCGCTAGGCCTTATGGGTTAATCAACGAACCAGAAAAAGCAATTAAAAAAATTAAAGAGATTTGCCAGAAAGAAAAAATCAAAGAAATCGTTGTTGGTTTGCCTTTAAACATGAAAGGTGAAGAAGGGATACAAGTCCAAAAAACAAAAGCTTTTGTTTCAGAACTGCAAAAGGAAGTTTTTTTGCCCATAATTTTCGAAGACGAAAGACTGACTACCAAAGAAGCAGACAAAATCTTAAGAGAAATGAAAGTGAAGGCACGCAAAGAAAAAATTGACACACTGTCGGCCCTTTTAATTTTGGAGCAATACTTAGGGGGAAAGGAATGAAGAGGATTATAATTTCTGCAACGATTTCGGTTGTTGCTTTGATTATATTAGGGTATGCTTATTTTTTGTTTCAAGCTCCAAACAGAACCCAAACTCAGGCAATTCCTTTTGAGATTAAACCTAACACCTCTTCAGTTAATATTGCTTTAGAATTAAAAAATAAAAATCTAATTCGATCAAAATGGCTTTTTTTAATCTGTCTAAAAGTAAAAAGAGGAGAAATTCAGGCAGGCACCTATGAACTTTCTTATTCAAGCACTCTTTTGTCCATACTTAGAAAATTGACCTCTGGGCAGATAAAACAATATGAAGTTACTTTTCCAGAAGGATATAGCATCAAAGACATGGCAACAGAGTTAGAGAAAAAGCAAGTAGTCAAAAAAGAAGATTTTTTGAATGAAACTTCTCAAGTTGGAAAATATAGTCAAGATTTTTCATTCTTGAAAGACATAAAAACCCAAAATTTAGAAGGATATCTGTTTCCAGACACATACCGCTTTCCTCTAAAAGTAACCTCAGAAGACATTATTCGCACAATGCTTAAAAATTTTGACACAAAAGTAATTTCCAAAATTGATCCTCAGCTGAAACAGCAAGGTAAAACTTTAAATGAGGTTATTATCATGAGCTCAATTGTTGAGAGAGAAGCCAAAAAAGAAGAAGATAGAGCCAAGATTGCTTCAGTTTATTTGAATCGTTTAGCTAAGAATATGAAATTAGAGGCCGATCCGACTATCCAATACGCTAAAGGAGATTGGGAGTTGATTAATGCAGCAGATTATCAAGCAATAAATTCTCCCTATAATACTTATAAATATGCTGGTCTGTCGCCTGGACCCATTTGTAATCCTGGTTTAGCTTCAATTTTAGCTGTTCTAAATCCAGAAAAAACAGATTATTTATATTTTTTCCATACTAAAGACGGCAGCGCCTATTGTAAAGCATGCTGGATAAATTTTGGGGATTATTCTCTCATGATATTGGAATTGATTTAGGCACTTCAAGTACGCTTGTTTATGTTAAAGGTAAAGGTATTGTCATTAGAGAGTCGTCAGTTGTTGCTTTTAACCAGAAAACAAAACAAATTTTAGCCATTGGGGATGAAGCCAAAAAAATGGTTGGTAGAACCCCAGCCCATATTATTGCTATTAGGCCGCTTGTGGACGGAGTTGTTTCTGATTTTGAAGTAACAGAACAGATGGTGCGTTATTTTATTGAAAAAGTGCACAAGGAAGCTTTTGCTTTTTTCCCAAGGCCAAGAGTAGTTATTGGTATTCCTTATGGAGTGACTGAGGTAGAAAGAAGAGCGGTTGAAGAAGCGACAATCAATGCTGGTGCAAGACAAGTTTTTTTGATTGAAGAACCGATTGCGGCCGCGATTGGAGCCCGTATGCCTGTGCAGGACGCTTCAGGTAGTATGGTTATTGATATTGGCGGAGGAACAACCGAGGTAGCTGTTCTTTCTTTAGGAGGAATTGTTGCTTCAAGATCAATTAGAATTGCTGGAGATGAACTTAATGAAGATATTTTAAATTATGCTCGTAATGAATTTAATTTACTTTTGGGTATAAGAACAGCTGAAGAGATTAAAATTGGTATAGGTTCGGCGGTTCCACAAAAAGAATCTTTGGTTATGCCCATGCGTGGTCGCGACCTAGTTACTGGTCTTCCTAAAGAAATTATTGTTAGTGATGAGCAAATTAGGACTGCTTTTAAAAAGTCAATTCAAGCCATTGTTGAGGCTGTAAAGGCGACTATTGAGGAAACACCCCCCGAACTCGTTGCTGATATTATGGCAAAAGGTATTACTTTATGTGGCGGAGGAGCATTGCTAAGGGGTTTAGATAAACTTCTTTCTAAAGAAGCAGAAATGAGCGTTGTTGTTGCCGACGATCCTCTTACTTGCGTTGTTAGGGGATGTGGCATTGTTTTGGAAGACATTGAATCCTTGAAAGAAGTTTTATTGCCAACTCAATATAGGTAAAGGAGTAGGGTGAAAAAACGCTATACTTTAATCATTGTTTTATTCCTTGTGGTTTTTCTGATAATTATTTATGGTCCAGTTAAGAATGTTTTTCTAATTATTTCAAATCCATTTTTAAATTTTTTTGAAAAAGCGAGTGTTTTGATAATTTCAAAACCAGCTGATTTTTTTAGGACAATTAAAAATGTAAACAATTTAGCTTCAGAAAACCAAGGGCTACAGCGGAAAATCAATGACCTTGAAGCAGAAAAAGCTGGTTTGAAAGAAAAAGAAAAGGAAAACGAGATATTGAAGCGTCAACTTAACTTTGTTGAAAATACTAAGGGTATGAATCTATTGGGAGCTAATGTTATTGGAAGATCTCCGAATAATTTCTCTCATTATTTGATTATCAATCGAGGAGAAAAAGATGGTCTGAAGATCGGGCAAGCAGTGATTTCTGAAGGTTTGCTTTTAGGAAAAATATCAGAAGTAAATTTTAACACCTCAAAGGTTTTTTTAGTCACCAATCCTACTGGCGCTGTTCCAGCTCTAACCCAAGACAGTCGTGCCGCAGGTTTAATTAAAGGAGAAATTGGTTATGGTTTGGTTTTGGAAGACTTGCCAAAAGACATTTTAATTTTTGAAGGCGAAAATATCATTACTTCAGGTCTTGGGGGTGAATATCCAAAAGGGCTTTTGATTGGTAAACTAGAAAAAGTTATTTCCTCAACAGCTGATGTTTTTCAGCGGGCATCAATAAAATCATTGGTCGATTATGGAAAGCTTGAGATAGTTTTTATTATTACAAGTTGATATGAATACTTTTAAAACAATTTTATTTGCTTACCTTATTGCATTAGTTTCTGTTACTATTTTGCCAAAATTTCCAATTTATAATGCATTACCAAATCTTATTTTGGTTATTTCATTATATCTGATATTTCAGAATGAAATTAGAGAAGGGGTAATCTGGGGAGTTGCTGGAGGGATATTTCTAAATTTTCTAGGATTCAAGATGCTATCCAACACAATAATAACGGTCGCAGTAATATTGTTGACAATATTTTTGGTTAGAAAATTTTTTGAGACTTCAAATGTTTATATTTTTCTAGCCTTCTGTTTTATAGGGACCATCATTTGTAGCATTTTTCTTCAGCCGTCGGTAAACATACTAGTGATAGCTGGTTATTTACTTAGTTCGCTTTACTCGGCTTTGGTTGGGTTTTTGATTTACTTAATTTATCGGAAAAAATATAGCCAAAGATTAAATATTATACCAATGGAATAATTATGATTAAGAAGAATAAAAAAAGCCTTTTTGAAATTTTCCCTTCATTTTTGCCTGGCAAAAAGAGATACGTTAAATCTACAGAAGAAGTTGATGTTGAATTGGGTTCGTCTAAAGAAGAGGTAGTTGAAGAAAAGGTAATTGTGGCAAAAAAATATTATTTTACTTTTTATATTCTTGCAGCATTAGTTTTTTTAATGCTTTTTGCTAAACTTTTTCAATTGCAAATTGTTCTGGGACAACAAAACAGAATTAAGGCAGAGGAAAACCGTCTTCGAATTAGGGTTACACAGGCCCCGCGCGGTGTTATTTATGACCGTAACAAGAAGCCTTTACTGAAAAATGTCGCCTCTTTCTCAGTTGAGATGTATCCAACTGATTTACCAAAGAAACAAGAAGAAAGAACTGCACTTTATCAGCAACTTTCTAGTGTTCTAAATATTCCTCTTCCAGAATTTGAAAAAGTGGAATCCAAAAGGAGCGTTCAAGAGCCGGCGGTGTTAAAGGATAACGTTCCTCAAGAGGAAGCGATTTTATTGGGAAGTAAGATTGCCAATTTACCCGCAACTAAAGTCGAAAAAAGACCTTCGCGGCAATATCTTAAAATTGAGTTTTCTCTTGCTCATATTCTGGGTTACACGGGCAAAATTAGTGAAGAGGAATTAAAAAAATATGCCGACTATAATATGAGTGACTCAATTGGAAAAAGCGGTTTAGAAGAGTCATATGAAAAATATTTGAAAGGAGAAGACGGCAAACAGCGAGTAGAGGTTGATTCTTCAGGTAAAGTCGTCCGCATTTTAGATTCAACTAACCCCATTCCTGGTAATAGTCTTGTTTTATCTTTGGATCTTGGGCTGCAGGAACAAATGACCAAGTCTTTAGAAGCAATGATTAAGCAATCTAAAGCAAACGGCGGAGTAGCTATCGCCGCTGACCCAAGAGATGGTTCGATTTTAGGATTTGTTTCCTTGCCCTCCTATGATAACAATTTGTTTGTCAATGGTATCAAAAAAGAAGATTATGACAAGCTTATTAATGATAAGAAAAAACCGCTTTTTGATCGTATTACCAGCGCCATGTATCCGCCTGGTTCTATTATCAAACCAATTATGGCCTCTGCAGCTTTAACTGAGAAAGTGATTACACCTCAGACAACAATCAGCGATCCTGGCATTATTACTATTGTTAATAAATATAATCCTTCTATTTCCTATAATTTTCCTGACTGGAAGCCAGGTGGGCATGGTAAGGTAGATGTTACAAAAGCAATCGAGCAATCATGTGATATTTTCTTCTATGCAGTTGGCGGAGGATGGCAAAATATTTCTGGTCTGGGCGAAAAAAGAATAGCTGATTGGTTATCAAAGTTTAACATTGATAAAAAACCAGAAATTGATATAACTGGAGCAAAAGCCGGATTTGTTCCAACTGCTTCTTGGAAAGAACAAGCAAGAAAAGAACCATGGTCTCAGGGAGATAGTTATCACGTTGCCATTGGGCAAGGTGATCTTTTGGTAACACCGTTACATGTGCTAGATTACACAATATATTTTGCAAATGGAGGGACGTTTTATAAACCGCAGTTTGTTTCCCAAATCGAAGATTTAGATGGCAATCTAGTTCAAAAGATTGAGCCTGAGGTAGTGAGCAAAGATATTGTTCCTAAAAATTATATGGATATTGTTCGAGAAGGAATGCACAGGGTAACATCAGTTGGCACTGCTCGTAGTTTGGCTGATTTACCATTTTCTGTTGCTGGGAAAACCGGCACGGCACAAAATCCTCACGGCGAGCCTCATGCTTGGTTTATTTCTTTTGCGCCTTTTGAAAATCCCCAAATTGCCACTGTGGTATTGTTAGAAAATGGTGGCGAAGGAAGCTCGGTGGCTGTTCCAGTAACCAAAGATATACTAAAATACTGGTGGGATAACGTAAAAAAGTGAAGAACAAGTGGATAAGATCTTGACACACCACTACTGCTGCAATTAAACTAAAGATAATAAAATATTAAATTACTGGAGGGTAAAATGCGCAGATTTATTTGGCCAATTATTATTTTAGTTGTAGTAATAATTGGTATTCTATTGTGGTTCGTCTTTAAGAAAGACTTCTTTAAAATTTCAGCTGACGTTGCTCAACAGCAGACCATTCAGTCAGAAGGTGTGTATAAACTGTCTTTAACAGATGACAAGAGTAGCGTTCAGCCCAATGAGGGAGTTGAATTTACTATTCAAATTGAAAACAAAGAGGCAGATCTATCTAAAATATTACCAGGCGAAATAGAAAAATTAGACATCAAGAAAAGATATCAAAATAAGTATACTGTAGTGGGTTATCTCTTCTCAGGTAAAGTTAGTGGAAAGTATTTTCTAAAATACCCGAATCTTGTTTGGGATGTTGCCTCTGTTAATCAGTCCTCATCGGCTATTTATAAAATAAAAGGTAAAGTTCCTAACTACCCAGTGATCTTGGGGAAGCAAGATATAATAAAGAAGCTCATGGGTAGAGGTAAACAGACAACTATTAAAGGTTTAGACAATAATCAAGTAGTTAATACAATATTCTTATACAAAAATGGCGACCTTGTTGCTAAGTTTGAAGATATTGACCAATTACAATTAAGTCAGTAGCTAACAGCTTGAGTTGTCCTCCCTTTACTTTTCTTCTTGTCAGAAAGAGAAAGGGGGTTTAAGATATAAAAACATGGCGATAATAATGGATGGTTACAAAGTGGCAGAAAAAATATTAAAGCCAGTAAGGGCAGAAATTTTAGATTTAAAAAAGAAAAGAATTATTCCTGGTCTTGCCATTATTGTGATCGGAGATCAAGATTCCCAAACTTTCATTTATGTTAGAGAAAAAAAGAAAAAAGCAAAAGAAATCGGTATCAGGACTAAAGTATTTAAATTAAGCCAAGGTGTTAAATTTAAAGAAGTTAAAGATTTAATTGAAAGTCTTAACAAAAATCCTAAAATTTCAGGCATATTAGTTCAGCTTCCCATACCAAAACATTTAGATATAGAAAAAGTTTTAAATTTAGTTAACCTTAAAAAAGATGTTGATGGTTTGGCTAAACATTCTCCTTATATCTCAGCTTGTGCGAGTGGGATAAGTGAGATTTTATCTTTTTATCACATTGATTTAAAAAACAAAAAAGTGGCTATTGTTGGTGCAGGTAGAATTGTTGGAGCACCTCTTAATAAAATGCTTAAAAAGCAAAACGTTAATGTTGTAGTCTATAGTACCAAAACCTCGAATTTAAAATCATTAACTAGAAAAGCCGATGTTTTGATTGGTGCTGCATCAACCCAAAACTTTATTGGTCAAGAAATGGTCAAAAATGGTGCGGTTATTATTGATGCGGCTAAGAATTTTAAAGAAGATGTAAAGGATAAAGCAAGCTTTTTAACCCCCAAAGTTGGCGGGGTTGGGCCAGTAACAGTGGCAAGCTTGTTAAAAAATGTAGCTAAGGCTGCAAGCAAAGGCTCTTGACAAGAACTTTTATTTTTTTTAAAATATTGGTAATTATTAAGACATAAACAGAATAGGTATTTTATTTTTTGTTTAGGAGAATTAATGAAAGAAGTCTACCTTTCAAAAGAAGGTTTGGAAAAACTTAAAGAAGAATTGAAAAACCTGAAAAATGTTGTTAGGAAAGAAATTGTTGAACGTATTAAAGAGGCAAAATCATACGGCGATTTGTCTGAAAACTCTGAATATGAAGCAGCTAAAAATGAACAAGCTTTTATTGAGGGCAGAATTTTGGAATTGGAAACAATAATCAAAAACGCCAGAGTTGTAGCTAAATCTAATGGAGATAAAGTAATGATCGGAAGCCAAGTGCAGGTTAAAAACGATGATAATGAAACAGACACTTTTGTATTAGTTGATAAAACTGAAGCCGCCCCTGATCAAGGTAAACTTTCGTATGATTCTCCTCTTGGGAGCGCTCTACTTGGTAAAACCAAGGGTGATGAAGTTGAGGTAAAGGCTCCTTCTGGCAATCTTAAGTATAAAATTGTTGAGATAAGATAATTTCAAGATTCAAAAAAGAGGCGTCGATTGATAATAGGCCTCTTTTTTGATAGTATTGAGTTAAGAAAAGAGATTATATGTTTTGGGTTGACGAAATAGTTGAAGATATTATAAAGAGAATTAGTCCGCCAGCCGGCGGAGATTCATATTTAATTACTGATTGGAAGACACCCTCTGGCCATATTCATGTTGGAGCTTTAAGGGGTGTGATTGTTCATGATATTATTCGTCGCGGACTAGCTGAAAGGGATAAAAAAGCTGTTTTTCAGTATGGATTTGATGATTTTGATCCAATGGACGGCTTGCCGGTTTATATTAATGAATCTTTTAAAAAATATATGGGTATGCCATTGTGCAATATTCCAGCGCCGGATAATAAAAGTAAAAGTTTTGCCGAGCAATATTTAAATGAATTTGAAAAAGTTTTTAACAAGTTAGGTATCTATCCGAAAATTGTTAAAAATTCAGTGCTTTACAAACAAGGAAAATACAATGAGGCAATTAAAGTTGTTTTAGATAATGCGGCTTTAATTCGCAAAATTTATAAAGATATTTCTGGATCAGATAAGGGAGAAGATTGGCTTCCATTTCAAGTGGTTTGCCCTAGTTGTGGTAAAATCGGGACTACTAAAGTAACAGGTTGGGATGGAAAAAAAGTAAACTTTAGTTGTGAGGAAAATTTGGTTACATGGGCAAAGGGTTGTGGCTATAAGGGTAAAATCTCGCCCTTTGATGGCAATGGTAAAATACCCTGGAAAGTAGAATGGGCAGTTAAATTTTATATTACCAAAACCGATGTCGAAGGAGAGGGTAAGGATCATTTTGCTGCTGGTGGCTCTCGTGATATTGCCGATAAGATCTATCGAGAAATTTTTCCGACCTCTGGTCGCAAAGAACCGCCCTATGATATACGTTATGAGTGGTTTATGGTAGAAGGAACAAAGATGTCTACATCTAGGGGTGTGGGTGTTACTGCTAAAGATATGATTGATTTTTTGCCGGCCAACATTTTAAGATTTTTGTTTATTCGTACACGTTTCAAACGAGCAATTGATTTTCAGCCAGAAGGTGAAGCCATTCCTAATTTATACGACGAATATGATCGCGTTGCCAAAGAGTACCAGAAAGATCCTAAATCAGATTTAGGACGCGCATTTCACTATACCGAGTTTGATACAAAGAATCCGTCAGCTAGCGGACAGCTAGAATATTTACTACGATTTTCTAAAATTGCCTATATGTTGCAGATGCCGCGGGCGGATATTTTTACTTATGCTAAAGAAGAAAAAAATAGCGATCTAACCGATGCAGAAAGAAAGGAAATTAAAGATCGGATTGAAATCGCCAAAAAATGGCTGGAGGTTTACGCCCCGGAAAACTATAAATTTACCATTCAGGAAAAATTACCAAAATCAACCAAAAATTTAAGCCCGATCCAAAAAGAATTGCTTGCTAACATTTTAGAGACGGTCGAAAAAGAAAAGTTGTCTGGTGAAGAATTACATCAAAAAATCCATCAAATCAAAAAAGAAATGAAAATTGACCCGCGTGAGGCTTTTTCTGCCATTTACCAAGTTTTTCTTGGCAAAGATTCTGGTCCTCAAGTCGGTTGGTTACTAGCTAGTTTGGATAAAGAGTTTGTGGTGCAAAGAATCAAGAAAGCGATAAACTCTAGAAAAATCAGTTAAAATATTGACAGGAAATTTTTGTTGAACTAAAATTGTTTCAGACTAAAATGAGTGATAATCACTCTTTTTATTTTGCAAATTGACAATTCTGGCGGTATCTGATTGCTTTGAGAACTTTTCATAGTAGCCAGATACCGCTAGTATAGGGTATGAGATCAAAGGTTCCAAGAGGAACCAAAAAGAGGTGGTTGATTGTGAGAACCGTGAAGAGAGGCATGTACTTTACATTGGCTGGTCTGGCGGAGCCGGGGGTCAAGCCAGCGCTGGACGGTGGATTCCGACCTGCGATTCTCGCCGATCGTGAATTTCGTAGGTTGGTTCGCGAGTCCGACGTCGGAGTGTCACTCGTCATCGGTTTGGAACGGGTAGATGGCACGACGTCAAGGTTCGAGTCAGGGGTCTTTCCGACCGACCATCCGATGGCGGAGCTGAATCTGCCCTACGCAGAGCGACTCGTCAAGTTCGTATTGTGGCAGAAGGGCGGATGGAAAGTCACCATTGGCGGCCCGAAGGAGATCGGTCGGTACATCAGGAAGATGTATTCGCCCACGGGTGCGCAGGCGTTTGACCATGATTTCCATGGGAAGACAGTGTCGGAGCGCAACCTCGAGGTGGTTGTCACCGATGCGGACAAAGTTCCGCCAGCGCACGAGACTTCCATCGCTCTTGGCCGCCACCTGGAAGGGTATCGGATCGGGTTCGACCTTGGCGCTTCAGACCGGAAGGCGGCGGCAGTTGTGAACGGCAAGATGGTTTGGAGCGAAGAAGTGGACTGGGACCCAAGGGGTAACAGCAACCCGGCCTACCACTACGCCGAGATAAGCGCCGCCCTGAAGAACGCCTCGTCGCATATGCCGCGAGTGGACGCGATCGGCGGAAGCTCGGCGGGCGTCATCCTCAGAAACCAGATGATGGTCGCGTCACTTTTCAGAGGAGTGCCAAAGGACCAATTCCACATGGTCAAGAGTATTTTCCTGAGACTCGCTGAGGAATGGGAAGTTCCGTTCGAAGTTGCGAACGACGGAGATGTGACGGCACTGGCAGGCGCGATGTCACTTGATGACGACAGTGTCCTCGGCGTGGCAATGGGTTCGAGCGAGGCGGTCGGCTACGTCAACGAGGAAGGTAATATCACCGGCTGGCTGAACGAGCTCGCTTTCGCGCCGATTGACTATTGTCCTTGGGCTCCTGCTGATGAGTGGTCGGGTGACATCGGCTGCGGCGTCCAGTATCTTACCCAACAGGCCGTCTTCCGGCTCGCGGAGGCAAATGGAATCTCCCTTGCCGCATACGAGCAGTTGGCCGACAAGCTGAAGCACGTCCAGGGTCTGCTCGAATCTGGCAACGAGACCGCCAGAAAGATCTGGGAGACCATCGGCGTATACATGGGATACGCGATCGCGCACTATGCAGACTTCTACAAGATCAAGCACATGTTGAT
The DNA here is from genome assembly GCA_026397155.1 of Candidatus Berkelbacteria bacterium. Lineage (GTDB taxonomy): Bacteria > Patescibacteriota > UBA1384 > JAPLVJ01 > JAPLVJ01 > JAPLVJ01. The sequence continues at coordinate 13,251 of JAPLVJ010000012.1, forward strand.
ACTTGGACGTGTCACTTCTGGGATCGGTGGGAGCATTATCCTGGCAAAGGCTCAGGAAGTCCTGAATGTCGAGTTCCTAGAGCTTGCGTCGAGTATCATGCTTCATCTGCCGGATGAGAATACCCGACGTGTGGGACAGGCAGTCGCGGCAGCGAGTCTGCCCGTGATTGGGAAAAGCGGGTAAAGGAGATGAGCAGAATCTAGAAGTGATATACATTGAAGCAGGCGATAGGGGTAGCCTGCTCTTTTTTTATTTATTTTGCTTTTGTAATCAAAGTGATATAATAAAAATTGAAATGCTGGATATAAACTATCTCAGAGAAAACTTAAAAGAGGTGGAAAAAGCGTTAGCTAAAAAACACACTAAATTTGATTTGGAAAAATTGCTCAAATTGGACGATAAGAGAAGAGATTTGAGACAGAGAATTGAGGATCTTCGAGCTCTGCAGAATAAATTGGCTAAAGAGGGAAAATCCGCCAGTCGGCGGACAGAAAAAGCCGTTGAAATCAAAAACAAAATAAAAAAACTTGAACCAGATTTAGCGAGCGCTGAAACAACTTATTTTGATCAGGCCATTAAAATGCACAACATTCCTGACAAATCTGTGCCATCAAAAGAACAGGGGAATAGAATTGAAAAAACCTGGGGCAAACCGCCAAAATTTAATTTTGATATTAAAAGTCATGAACAACTTGGTAAAGAGCTAGATATTATTGATATAGAACGGGGGGTCAAGGTATCAGGGACAAGGTTTGCCTACTTAAAAAATGAAGCTGTTTTGCTTGAATTTGCTTTAGTTAATTATTTGATTGATAAACTTTCAAAAAAAAGTTTTATTCCTTTAATGCCCCCGATTTTAGTTAAAGAAGAGGCTATGTTTGGCACGGGTTTTTTCCCAGCCGATAGAAGCGAAATATATGAAGTCAACCCTGGTGAAGACAGCATGTATTTAATTGGCACAGCCGAGGTTCCCTTAGCCGCATACCATACCAATGAAATTTTAGACGAAAAGGAGCTACCCAAAAAATATTGGGGATTTTCAACTTGTTTGCGTCGTGAAGCCGGCAGTTATGGCCAGGATACAAAAGGAATTATCAGGGTGCATCAGTTTGATAAAATTGAGATGTTTGTTTTCTCAAAACCAGACGAATCGTGGAAGATTTTTGACGAACTGGTTAAAATCAATGAAGAAATATTTCAAGAATTAGAGTTGCCTTTTAGATTAGTTAATATTTCTGGTGGAGAACTCGGCGCGCCGAATGCAAAAAAGATTGATACTGAAGTTTGGATTCCTTCTCAGGCGCAGTATCGCGAGTTAACTTCTTGCTCAAATGACACTGATTTTCAAGCCCGTCGACTGAATATTAAATATAAACCTCAACCCTCAAACCTCAACCCTCAAACCTTATACGTTCATACTTTAAACGACACTGCTTTGGCTGTCGGACGAACAATTGTCGCAATTTTGGAAAATTATCAGCAAAAAGACGGATCTGTTTTGATTCCAAAAGTATTGCAAAAATATACTGGATTTAAAAAGATTAGCAAACAGGGGCAAAAAGCTTGACAAAATAATGGGGTTGAGTTCATAATGTTGCGGCCAAGGAGGTATTATGACAGAAAAAAAACCAGTCCTTATCACAGTCGAAAGGGTTACACCACCAGAGTTTTCTCCGGATCTGCCCAAAAAACCTCGTGAACAACCAGCAGAAAAACCAGAAGAAGATGGAACAGAAATTCGCAAAGCCTGGGCAAGATTACGAGAAGCTCAAGGCCAAGAGCCAGAAATTCCTAATGTTGAGCTAGTTACAGCAGATGAAATGGTGAAAAGAGTTAGTAGCCAAGAAGTAAAACCATTAACATCAACTTCATCAGAACCAACAGATGCTGAAAAAGCATTTGCTGGACAAGATTTATCAAGACAAGAAATAGTCGCCAATATTGAAGAATTAGTTAGAAGCCAACAGTAAAATTAGAGGGGCAAATGACAAGTTCAAATTTAACTTTAATTCTCATTGTTTTGATTGCCGCACTGGCTGCTTTTGGGGTTTACCTTCTCTATACTTTTTTGCACCATCGGGTTTCAGTCAAAAAAGCGCTTTCATTTAAAACTCTTTTAATTGCTTTGCCAAAAGACCTAAAACCCAAAGAAGGCGAGACACCTAAGGATTTTAAAGAAGTGATAGGTGTTTTTGAGCAGCTTTTAGCCAATCTTTATGCTATTGGACCAAAGCAGCATATAACTTTAGAAATTATTGCCCAAAACAGTGCGATATATTTTTACATTTGTTGTCCAAAAGAAATCCAGATGTTGGTAGAAAAGCAGATCCACAGCTTTTATCCTTCTGCTCAAATCGAAGACCAGCCAGAATTCAGATTTTTCAAAAAAGAACCTGGTCATGTTAAAGCTACCTACTTGAAATTAAAAAAGAAATACATCTTTCCTTTAAAAACATATCCCAAACTTGAATCAGAGCCTCTAAATGCTTTTACAAATATTCTTTCCAAATTAGGGGAAAAATCTTCGGCTGCAATTCAGATAACACTTCAGCCCAAAACAAAATTTTGGCAATATGCTTGCAGTAGAGAAGCAAAAAGGTTTCAGGAGGGAAGGGGCTATACTGGTCGAGCAAGAAATTTGATTGCTGATGTTGAGGAGGCGGCTAAAGGTGAGAATCCTTATCAAAGATATGGCCAAACTTATCGTCAGCCGATTGTAACGCCAATTGACGAAGCGCGCATTAAAGCATTTCAAGAAAAAGGCCAAAAAAATGGTTTTGATACTCAAATAAAAATTATTTCTGTTGCTCTTGACGCCAAAGAAGCCGAAGTTAATTTAGATAACATTGCCACTGCTTTTTCTCAACTTGGTTCGCAAGAATTAAATCAGCTTATCGCAGTTAAACCCTCTAACCCGTCCGAACTGGTTAAAAATTTCATTTTAAAATCTTTTGGTTTGCAAAATAAAATGATTTTAAATACTGAAGAAATTACTTCAATGTTTCATTTTCCAAATCGCTTTATTGAAACACCTAAAATCAATTGGCTTTTAGCTAAAAGAATGTCCGCACCAGCCAACTTGCCAAAAGAAGGAACTGTTATGGGTCTTAATGAGTTTCGTGGAGAGCAGCAGGAAGCCAAAATCAAAGACGATGATCGGCGTAGACATATTTATATGATTGGAAAAACCGGCACTGGGAAAACAACTGTTTTCTTGAAAATGGCTGAAAATGACATCAGGGCCGGCAAGGGTGTTTGTTATATTGATCCTCATGGCGACGCAATTGAAAATTTGTTGCCCAGAATTCCAAAAGAGCGCGCTGATGATGTTATTTTGTTTGATCCGTCTGATATGGACAGACCCCTAGGTTTAAATCTTTTGGAGTGGAAAAAACCAGAGGAAAAAGACTTTTTGGTTGGGGAGTGGATTGCTATTTTCTATAAACTTTTTGACCCAAGCAAAATCGGTATTATTGGGCCGCAATGGGAGCACTGGGGTAGAAATGCCGCATTAACAGTAATGGAACAGCCGGGCGGCGGCACCTTGATTGAAATTCCCCGCCTTTTTACTGATGCCGACTATCGAGAAGAGGCGATTGCAAATGTTAAAGATCCAGTGGTCAAATCTTTTTGGGTTAAGCAAATGGCTCAAACAGCAGATTTTCATAAATCAGAAATGTTAAATTATTTTATTTCCAAATTTGGCCGTTTTATGACCAATTATATGATGAGAAATATTATTGGCCAGCAAAAATCATCCTTTGATTTAAGAGAAATTATGGACAAGAAGAAAATTTTGCTGGTTAATCTGTCAAAAGGTAAAATCGGCGAGATTAATTCTTCGCTTTTGGGCTTGGTTTTGGTTTCAAAAATTCAGATGGCAGCTATGTCAAGAGCTAATATTCCAGAGGAAGAGCGCCGCGATTTTTACCTTTATGTTGATGAGTTTCAAAACTTTACCACTGATTCATTCATTTCTATTTTATCTGAAGCCCGGAAATATCGCTTATGTTTGAATGTGACTAATCAGTACATTGCTCAGCTTGATGAAGGGGTTAGGAATGCTGTTTTGGGTAATGCCGGCACCATGATTACCTTTAGGATTGGTGCCCATGACGCTGAATTTATAGTCAAAGAGTTTGAAGAAATATCTGAATCAGATTTGGTTAATCTTAATAATTATAATGCCTATATTAAGCTCTTAATTGATGGAGTTGCTTCCAAGCCGTTTTCTCTTAAGACAATTCGGCTTTCGGAGACAGAAAATAAGGAAATTGGGGAATCAATTAAACAGCTTTCCCGATTGCGCTATGGTCGCGATCGAACAGTTGTTGAACAGGAAATTTACGAAAGAGCGCGCCTTGGAGGGCCAGAAGAACCAACACAAACAAGCAAGCCGTCAGAAGCTGGAGCATTATAGTTTGAAATTTAGGCTTATTCTGGTAAGATATTCTTGTTATGCTAGAGTTTTTAGGTAAATTATTTGATTCTAATGAAAAGGAAATAAATAGGGTAAAGCCAATCGTCGAGAAGATAAATTCTCTTGAGCCGCAAATAGAGAAATTAAAAGACGAGCAGTTTAAAGATAAAACAGAAGAATTTAAAAAACGCCTCAATCCGCCAGCTGGCGAAGGCGAAACCCTAGACGACCTCCTACCCGAAGCGTTTGCTTTGGTGCGCGAAGCGGCCAAGAGAACTTTAGGCCAGCGCCATTTTGATGTCCAGCTTATTGGCGGAATAGTTTTGCATCAAGGAAAAATCGCTGAGATGAAAACCGGTGAAGGAAAAACTTTGGTTGCTACTTTACCTCTTTATCTCAATGCTTTGTCTGGTAAAGGTTCCCATCTTGTTACAGTTAATGATTATTTGGCCAAGATTGGCGTGCAGTGGATGGGTCCAATTTATGACCTACTTGGTCTTTCTGTTTCAACTACCAGTCACGAAAAGTCATACTTATTTGAACGCAGAGAAAAAGAAATAAAATTTGGCGAAGAATTTAATCTAAAACCATGTACTCGCAAAGAGGCCTATCAAGCTGATATTACTTACGGTCAAAATAATGAATTTGGTTTTGATTATTTGCGCGACAACATGGTCTATAGTTTGAATGATATAGCTCAGACTCAACATAACTTTGTCATAGTTGACGAGGTTGACTCGATTTTGATTGATGAAGCCAGAACCCCACTTATTATTTCTGCCCCGGCCGAAGAATCAGCCAAGCTCTATCAAACTTTTGCTCGCATTGTCCCAAATTTGAAGGAAAAAGAAGATTATAGTGTCGACGAAAAACTAAGGGCAGTATCATTGACTGATGCAGGAATTTCAAAAGTGGAAAAAATGCTTGGATTAAAAAATCTTTATACCGAAGGTGGCGTCACCTTAGTTCATCATCTTGAGAATGCCTTAAAGGCAATGTGTCTTTTTAAGCTAGATAAAGATTATGTTGTTAAAGATGGGGAAATTATTATTGTTGATGAATTTACCGGTCGACTTTTACCTGGACGTAGGTATTCAGAAGGACTTCATCAGGCAATTGAAGCCAAAGAGGGTGTGGAAATTAAAAGAGAATCTGATACTTTGGCGACTATCTCATTCCAAAACTATTTTAGAATGTATGAAAAGCTGGCTGGTATGACTGGCACAGCCGCTACAGAAGCAGAAGAATTTTACAAAATTTACAAGCTCGAAGTTATTTCTGTTCCAACAAATAAGCCAATGATTAGAAAAGATTTTTCAGATAAGATTTATAAAACCGAAGAAGCAAAGTTCAAAGCAGTGGTTGAAGACATTAAAGAAAAAAATAAAAAAGGCCAGCCAGTATTGATTGGCACTATTTCAATTGAAAAAAATGAAATGCTTGATCAAATGCTTGATCGCGCTGGCGTACCTCACGAGATTTTAAATGCCAAAAACCACGAAAGAGAAGCAAAAATTATTGCCCAGGCGGGCAAAAAGGGCGCTGTTACACTGGCTACTAATATGGCTGGGCGTGGTGTTGATATTATTTTAGGTGGTAATTCTCCCAACCAAAAGCAGCGTGAGGAAATTGTTAAATTGGGTGGTGTCTATGTTATTGGTACTGAAAGACATGAGTCAAGACGTATAGATAATCAGTTGCGCGGACGGTCTGGACGTCAGGGAGATCCTGGTTCATCTCTGTTTTATGCTTCGCTTGAGGATGATTTAATGAGGATTTTCGGCGGCGACAGAATCAAAAGCATGATGGAGATGATGAAATTTCCTGATGATATGCCCATTGAGCATAATTTGATTAACAGATCAATCGAACAGGCGCAAAAAAAAGTGGAAGGCCAGAACTTTGATATTAGAAAACATTTGCTTGAATATGACGATGTAATGAACAAACATCGCGAGGTTGTTTATAAAAAACGCAAAGAAATCTTAAGCAAGGATAATTTAAAAGAAGATGTTTTGGGTTTAATTGAAGAAACATTAGGAAAAATCATTAATATTCATCAAGATAGCCCCAAAGAGATTATAGAAAATTTAAAAGTAATTTTTCCGCCAACTGAATTAGTGGTTAAGGCAATCGGAGATTTTGAAAAGTCGCCCGAAAGTATATCCCAAGAAAAATTAATTGAACTGGCTAGAAAAACATACGAAGAAAAAGAAGCAGGTTTAGGTAATGAAACAATGAGGCAGGTTGAGCGTGTTGTATATTTGAGGACAATTGATTCTCTTTGGATTCAGCATCTAAACGCAATGGAAGAGCTGCGCGAGGCAATTGGTTTGAGGGGTTGGGGACAGCGCGATCCTTTGGTGGAATATAAACATGAAGCTTACAATCTATTTCAAAGGTATCAATCTGCAGTGGCAAGCTCAATTGTGAATGCAATTTATAAGGTTGAGGTTAGAATGCCAGCCCAGGCAGAATTTGAAAAAAGGCCAATTCAAGAAAAAGGGGCAGACGAAAGTATGGCTGGTGGCGGGTTTTCAGGATTTGAAAAAAATCCGCCGGCTGGCGGAAAAACTTTAGCCGAACGAGGTGGGGTAAAAGAAAGAAATCAAGTTGTCCGTAGCGGTCCCAAAGTTGGCCGCAACGACCCCTGTCCATGCGGCAGCGGCAAAAAGTACAAAAAGTGCTGTCTGAATAAATAGTATAAGTTAAATTTTTTATTTTAACGCCAAATATAATATAATTAAAAGTAATGAAAAATATGAAAAAATTTGCCGTCTTTGTTTTGAGTATAGCAATAATACTTCAGTTTTCGCTGTTATTAAATTTTGTAAATATACCAAAAGCCAAAGCGGTTGTTCGTAGTTTAACTTCCGCTGATTGTGGCGCAACCCTTGACATTGCCGGTGATACTTACGAATTATCAGAAAATATGTCTTGCACGGGGAGCGGTTTAATTGTCGGAGCTGACGGCATTACGATTGATGGTGAAAGTGCTGATGTGCGTCATACGTTATCCGGTGACGGAGACGAAGACGACTATGGGATCTACAATAACGGTGGTTGGAATAATATAACGGTGCAAAATTTCTCCGGTATTAACAATTTTGGTTTTGGTATAATGTTTGTTGCTTCATCTGATAACAATATATTTATAAATAATACTTTAACTTCCAATATTGGTGGTTTTTATCTTGCTGATTCTAGTAGCAATATTTTGACTGGTAATACAATCAGCTCTAGTTTTTATGGAATTTCCCAGAC
>JAPLVJ010000050.1 GCA_026397155.1 Candidatus Berkelbacteria bacterium
ATCATACCGGGAGCGGTAGATGACGAATAGATGTAAGCAGAACCAGAAGAGCTACCGTTGGGATCAGCTTTATAAGCCCCAATTAAAACATCTTCTTTGCCATCAAGTGGATCGTCTTGGTCGCCAATCCGAGAAACTGAATAGCCAAAATTATCATAGGAAACATTGCCATCAAATTGTTTTAAGAGATCACCTGATGAGGAAGAATAGATATATACAGAACCAGCATCAGTCTTACCACCCGGATCAGCACTAGGAGCTCCAATTAAAACATCTTCCCTTGTATCACCATCCTGGTCGCCAATTGAAGAAACTGAATAGCCAAAATAGTCACCGGCCACACTGCCATTAAATTGTTTATTAAGTAAGCTTTTACCAAATACGGGCGCTCTTTGCGGGTCGTTAGGATTCATTGAATTATCTACTTCGTACTTATCGTTATAACCATCATTATCAGTATCGTTATCGTAGGGATTGGTATAATAAGTAAAAAGTTCATCATAATCTGTCAAACCATCGTCATCTGAATCAGGGTCAAGGCCAGATAAGCCATGCTCTCGAAAATCTGCAATGTTTTCAGGGGTATCTGTGGCGGGTATATTCAAAATAACAAAAGAGGCTTGATTGGGAGCAGAATAGAGCGTAGGAGAGGTTAATGCTATTCTTATCGTAAAATTATAGAATGCATTACCGATAATTGATAGGGGAGAACTAAGGGTCTGTTTCGATATGCTCAAGTTAAGATTATCCACCTTTGTTTTTGCTGTTTCTGAAGAAATAGTAAAAAGCTCTGTTAGTGTCGTGTTGTAACTCCCAGTTCGATCATAGCCCAAAATTCCCTGATCATTTTCGTTTCGCCACCAGACATGGTAATAGATATTGTTTAGAGTATTTGTTTGGGTATAAGTACCATTTTCATCTAAATAAAACTGAACCCAGCTACCGCAGAACCTCCATTCCGCTGATGAAGGCGGGTTTCTAACAAGGGACCCTATATCACTTGCAGTCCCGGCACTACCACGGTTTTGGTAATGTGTCTGGACGTCATCCCTTAGATAATAAATCCCATCAATGTTAGTTTCCGAATGAGAATCAAAGATTTGAAAATAAATGGAACCAGTGGGACTGTCTAAGGTGGCATCTGCTGCGGTCTTGGTAGTAATAGTAACTTGATAAGTTAAGGAAGCTGGCGTAGGTGAATTAATGATTCGCTTATCACCGGCTACCTGATAAGTAGCATTAGTACCGATTTCAACTTGGACAATAGAAGTGACTACAATAGTGCCTGTGTCAGAAGTAAAAGTTATGTCTTGACCAGAAATAGCCGCCCCCCAAGTGGCGCCAGAAGCAACATCAGCTAAATCAAGATCTACGCCATCATCGGATAAATCCATGTCTGTAAAATCTAAATGATCATCGTCATCGTTAATGTCAAAACCAGCGGGGAAACTGATAATGATTTTTCCACCTAATGGAATCGAGGTGGCGATTTTAAAACTAATGAGATAATTACTATGCGCGGAAGCAGTTACATCAGAAGGGGTAACTGTAATTTGAGTTAAAAATCCAACGGCTTGGGCTTTTTGAGGATTCCAAAACAAGCCGACAAAAGAAATTTGAACAACTAAAACAAAATTGAGAAATAGAATTAAAAATTTTTTCATTCCCCTCTTTTTCATCATAATAACCTTTTGTTAAACTCCTCTATTTCCATTTGCCCCAAATTTCCTTTTACTCTATCTCGAACAGAAATTTTTTTACTTTGAACTTCTTTTTCACCAATCACTAGCATATAAGGAATTTTCTGAATTTCAGCATTTCTGATTTTCTTCTGCAACGTATCGTTTTTTTCGTCCAACTCTGGACGAAATCCGTTTTTCTTCAATTGGATATAAACTTCTTTGGCATATTTTGAATATTTATCAGAAATTGGAATGACAACAGCCTGCACCGGTGAAAGCCAGACAGGCAAAGCACCCTTGTAGTGCTCTAAAAGGATGGCAATAAATCGCTCAATTGAACCCAAAAGCGCCCGATGAATCATTACCGGATGATTTTTTTTGCCATTCCTATCAATATAATTTACTTCTAATCTTTCTGCGGTAGCAAAATCAAGTTGAATTGTTCCAAGTTGCCAGCTTCTTTTTAAACTATCCTCAATGTGAAAATCTATCTTTGGACCGTAAAATGCGCCCTCTCCTTTATTCTCTTTAAAATGAAGCTTTTTTGACTTTAAAATCTTCCTTAAGATTTCTTCTGACTTTTTCCACTGCTTCTCGTCACCGATGAATTTTTTGGGTCTAGTCGAAAGTTCGACTTTATATTCTTTGAATCCGAACTTTTTGTAAACTTCCCCGATTAAATTGATTAGAGTATCAATTTCTTTTCCAATTTGATCAAACTGGCAGTAAATATGTGCATCATCAATCATAAATTCCCGCATTCTGAATAACCCGTTTATTTCACCTGCTTGTTCGTAACGATGCAGTAATTCAAATTCAGAAAAACGCAAGGGCAAATCTTTATATGTTCTGACATATTCATTGAATACAAGACATGATTCAGGACAATTCATTGGCTTAATACCCCATTTTAGATCATTATCAACATTGTCCGCACAAAAATACATTTTATCTTTATAGTTATCAAAGTGGCCTGACTTTTTCCACAGCTCTGTATCAAAAATGCTCGGTGTTCTTATCTCAAAATAATCATGCTGCGACAAAAGGCCCCTAATATAGTTTACAATTATGTCGTATAAAATTACTCCTCTTGGATGCCAGAAGGCAAAACCAGGAGTGGTGCGAGAAAAAGTAAATAGCTTAAATTCTCTACCAAAAACCTTATGATCACTTGTTTGATTCATGATCACTCCTATATTTAATTTTACTTATAAGAAAATAAAAAAGCAAGAAAAACTAAAAATCTTACTTCTTGTGTGGTGGGCTCGACCCGGCTCGAACGGGTGACCTCCACGATGTCAACGTGACGCTCTAACCAACTGAGCTACGAGCCCTGAAACTTAATTATAATTATATCAATCTCTTATTTCTAAAAGCGAAGCCAGAGTATGTTTTTAGATACCGTTCAAAGCCTAAAGCTTTTTTCTTATGCTTAAATGCAGCATAAAAAATTATCTCATTAGGTCTTAATCTTTTAGTAGTATCGACTCGGCCGCGCTTATGTTCTTTTACCCTTTCTTGAAGATCTGCTGTATAACCGATGTAAAATTGACCATTTTCTAATTTAAGTATATAAACATAATACATTTATGCTAAATATTGCCCCACTTCGCCTATAGGCTACGTTTGGGGCACCACTCTTCTTGTTTATTTTGAATATCTTCTTTGTTTCAAATATTTACTTAATTTTGGTTTACCACTTCGAAGCTCCGATAGGAGCGAAGAGTGGTGGAGCCGAGGGGAAGTGCGCCCCTGTCCGAAACCATTTCCAAAAAGTCTCTACAAGCTTAGTCCCTGTTTAATCTCGAGCTGTCAGTAAAAACTGGGACGAAACCTAACAACTCAAATTCTCAATTTATTTTGGTTAAAAATCAGAGAAGAATTTCTAACCTATCTCGATTATATGACGCTCACTCTTCAGTCACCGAGAAAACTAAAGGGAACGGCTACTGGTTTTAGGCAGTAGCGTAAGCGTAATTTGTATTGCCGCTTAAGTTTGATTGTGCTTGCCGCTTTTTTTCTGTGGCCCGTCGATCTAATACGGCCCCTTTTGTCTTATTTCTCGTTCAACATCTCTTTTCTTGATTTTCTCTCTTTTATCATAAGACCTTAAACCTTGGCAAAGGCCTAATTCTATCTTAACCCTATTGTTTTTAAAGTACATCTTCAATGGGATTAAAGTAAGGTTCTTCTCTTGTATTTTTCCAATCAATCTCTTTAATTCTTCTTTTTTAACTAGTAACTTCCGTGTTCTTACAGGATCATCTGTACTTATATGTGCATTTAATAACCATAATTCGTCATTGAATATCCTAGCGAAAGTTGCTTTTAAATTCACCCTGCCATTGCGAATCGCTCTTACTTCTTTACCTGTCAAAACAACGCCGGTTTCATAAGTTTCCAATACTTGATAATCGTGGTATGCCTTTTTGTTAACTGTAATAATCTTCATTATGGAGTATCACGATTTTATCAGATTTTCCCCAACTTGTAAAGGAATCTGCGCTCTGATATGTTAATAGCAGGAGAAAAGATGCTGCTCTCAGATAAAGATATCAAAGACTATATAAAAAAACACAGAATTAAAATTACTCCAAAACCAGATTTTAAAACCCAACTTGGTAGTTGCTCAATTGATCTAAGATTATCTAACATATTTAAGGTATTCGAACAGAATCGTACACCATACATTGATGTTAGACAAAACCTTTCAAATTATTGCATAACTAGAGATGTAAAAATCAAAAAAGACGAACCTTTTATAATGCACCCTGGGATTTTTGTTTTGGCTCAAACTGTGGAATCCATAGAATTGCCTGATGACATAGTCGCACGACTAGAAGGACGCAGCAGTTTAGGAAGACTTGGCATAGTAGTCCATTCAACTGCCGCGTTATTTGATGCTGGATTTAAAGGAAAACCCACACTAGAACTCGGCAATCTTGGGAAATTGCCTGTCGGATTATATCAAAATATGAGAATATGCGCCCTAACCTTTGAACAATTATCTTCAAAAGCTGAAGTTCCATATTATAAGAAAAGAAGCGCTAAATATCTTGGTAAAGAAGCATTCTCTGAAAGTAAAATTGGAGAAGAGAAACAATATGCTAGAAAAATCTGATCCAAAAATTTATAACCTAATTAAATGTGAAGAAAAAAGACAAAAAGATTGCCTTGAATTAATTCCATCTGAAAACTATACCTCCAAAGCAGTTCTAGAAGCACTAGGCTCTGTTTTAACTAATAAATATTCTGAAGGCTATCCTTCAAAAAGGTACTATGGCGGTAATGAATACATTGATATGGTTGAAAATCTGGCACAAGAAAGGGCTAAGAAAATATTTGGTGTTAAACATGTCAACGTCCAACCATATTCTGGAAGTCCGGCCAACTTTGCTGT
>JAPLVJ010000043.1 GCA_026397155.1 Candidatus Berkelbacteria bacterium
AACTGACAGACCTCTTTTACGACTTTGGCAGTATCTTTTAGATTTTCATCTTTGATTAATTTTTTAATGCCAATCGAGACTATAGTTAGAAGTGCCTTAGGGAAAATTTTCTTTTTCCAAATAATCAAAGCTGGTTCCAAAAAACGTTCGTTTTTATTTAATTTATTTCTTAAGTTGCGGAAAAACCTATCATTTGGGTCTAGAAGATGTTTGTTGCCTACTCGAGTTCTTGCTTCATTTAAATATTTTGTAATTTCAATTTTTGGAAATCCAGTTACCTCAAAAATTGCCTCCCCTAATTCTTTGGCTAGTCCATCAATTGTTTTTTTGAGTTGAGGATTTTGTGCTGCTTGAAAAACATATTGAAGGCCTTTTGAATATCCAAGCCAGGCAATACCAGCATGAAGTCCAGAGACGCCAATAATTTTTCTTTTATAATGCTTTTCGATTGATCCTTTAATCAGCTTTGCATTAGGAAGTTTTTTTAAATAATCAATTGCTTCTTTGTCTTTGGGCTCTTCTATTAGAATTAGTCCAAAATCTTCCCGTTCAATTTTTAATGTGTTTGACTTATGGGGTGGAATCATGCAGTCAATTGAAATATTAGGAATGATTAAATTTTTAGTAACGCCTTTAATTTGGCTTTCGAGCATTTTTTTAAATTTATCTCCGCCTTGTTCTATATTTTCACAAACAAGAATAATTAGTTTGCCTTTACGGTTTTTAAGAGCTGGTGCCAAATTTTTAGCAACAGACTCTAAATTATCAACCCTTACTGAGGTGGAAATGATTTTTAAATCAGGAGAAGAACAAATTTTAGTTAATGTATTTATGTCATTAGCATCAATCGCATCCAATATGCTAATATTTTTTCTTTTTTTTGAGTTACTAACTGAGGAATATAAAATAATTTGATATTTAGGATGCTTTAAAAAAAACTGAGCTTTTTCTTTACTTGATGAAACAAAAATTAAATCATGTTGCGAGTCACCTGCAACTTGAGCAACTAGTCCTCGTCCAATTCCGCCCGCGCCAAAAAGTAGCCACTTGTTTTTCATCTCCCCCACTCCTTTATTGTTTTTTCGTAATTTTCTGGTGTTCCAACATCAAACCATTTGCCTTCAAAAAGATAGCCAGTAATTTTATTTTTTTGCACCAGTTGCGGGAAAACATCATTTTCTAATCTGGAAAATTTCTTTTCTGGTATGTATTTGAAAATTTCTGGTTCTAAAACAAAAATTCCAGCATTAACTAAATGTGAGAGTCCTGGTTTTTTGGGTTTTTCAACAAATGAAATGATTTTATTGCCGCGCAAGTTAACTACACCCCAGTCGCCGGGTTCGTTTACCGAAGTAATGGCCATTGTCATCATCGACTGGTTTTCTTCATGAAAATCAATCATTTCTCTTATGTTTATTTTTGCCAAGACATCCCCATAGATTAATAGAAATGGATCGCTGCCAAGAACAGTTTTTGCCTTTTTTAAAGGAGTAGCTGTGCCAGAAGGTTTTTCCTCGTCAATATAGGAGATTTTGATACCAAAGCATGAACCATCGCCAAAATATTCTTTTATTTTTTCGCCCTTAGGCCCAACTAAAATAATTGCTTCTTGGATACCATTATTTTTTAATGTTTCTAAAGTGTGTTCTAAAATTGGTTTTCCTTTAACAAGAAGCATTGCTTTTGGCATTTCATAGGTAAACGGGCGCATTTTAATCCCTTTTCCAGCAGCCAAAATAAATGCCTTAGAGATTTTAGAAGGTAAAGATTGAGAAAGTAAATATTCTATCGCGTGCGAGCGATTTCTTAGTTTGAGTCCGTCTATAACATTGTCAATTTTTTTTAAAACATCTGATTTTAAAGTTATGCACAGTTTTACACGAGTCATTTCATACCTCTTCTGACATTATCATACTTTATCATACTTTCTGTCAAGTCCCATTTATCCCCAGTAAATAATGAGACGCAGTCCCGCATAAACGATACCGTGAGGCAAGGACGTAGACCTTGCGAACGGCGAGTTTTATGCTGGGGCAAGAGGTATGTCTGGGGATAAAATTAGAAACAAAAATATCCCACTCATGGGATATATCATAAAGCTGGATAGAATTAACCAGCAAATTATTTCTCCACCTTAAACATTTTACCATGTCCCGGAATTATATAATCTGCGACTTCTAGAATTTCCTTTCGGCTGTTCATTAAGTCTTCTCTATTTTTTACATATGGATCTTCGTGTTTTATTAAGTTTTCTTTATCTGTTATTTGATCTTGATTATCTCTCCACCAAAAAACATCACCAACTATTGCTATGCACCCATATTCTTTAGTTTTGACCAGTATAGAACAGTGAAACATATCGTGGCCAGGAGTTTTAATTATTTCGATGTTAGTTCCTGGCACTTTACCGTCGTGTTCTCCTATTTTTCCATTCCAAGAATAAATCCCACTATTATCCAAAACCTTAGCATTTTCAAAAATTCCGGCCAAAAGCGTGTGATCTAAATGATAGTGAGTTAAAATGACATAGTTTATGTCTTTAAGGGGCAAATTTTCACTTTTTAGAGCTTCTAATAATTGTTTTCTATCCATCCCCGGATCGACAATTATATTTAACTCACCTTCTCTAATTAGAGTGGTTGTTGATGATGCAAATTCAGCGTCATTTTCTTTTTTTGCATACCCTTTAATTAAAATTTTTGCTTCGGCCATAATCAATGATCATCCATTAAGTACATTTTACCAATGATTTTGTACATGGTGCCAGAGATGGGATTCGAACCCACATGGAGTTACCTCCACTACGTTCTGAACGTAGCGCGTGTACCAATTTCGCCACTCTGGCAAATTAATAATGTTTTATATTATTAAGTAAAACCTTTTTACGTTCAAGGCACGGAGCATGGTCATTATAGTATATTTTTGGGAGTAAAATAAGAGATTCTTTTCTGGCATATGTTAATTGCCATACTCTTGTGCCATATCTTATGAATCCATCAATGCCGAGTAAGCGATTTGTGATTGAGCTGAGCCATTTCAGGTGGGAGTTGTTATATGAAAGAAATATAGTATATAGTCTTTGGCTATTTGGGTAAACTTTATCCATGAATATACGGATGTACCCATCTCCGTCCAAATGTCCTCTCAGAAAATCAAAAAAGTATTTGTCAGGAATATTAAGTTTACTAATTGTTTTTGTTTTATTTGCTGTTAGGCCTATTTTCAGAAGCCATCTATAAAACCTTACATTGCCAAATTGTATTCGGAAATACAATTTGTTTGACGAGCCACTAGTTTTGGTTGTTATATTGTTATTTAAATGTAGGCATTTTTTGAAGGTTTTAATAAGTGCAATGTCTTTAGAGGTGAAATCAATGTGTCTTTTATCTGAAGAAAGGCAGCCATCTGTTGTTATTAACCCAACAATATATGCCAAATCAGGTGTCCATTCAAGATCTTGATAAAATTTTTTATAAGGCCCTCTTTTCATGCGTCTGCCAATTTCGCCACCGCGGCAAGCTAGAGCTACTTTTTTATATACCAATTTTCGATATTCCAAAAACGATCAGCTTTTGTTACACCTTGAATATCTTCTACACCCTTTACTATATCATTAACCTGAAAATTATAAATAGGTTGGTAGAGAAATATTGCCGGCGCATCATTTTGGATAATATCAACAAAGCGTTCATATTTTTGTTTTCTTAAATTTTGATTCATTGTTTGGCGCGCATCTTCCAGTAATTTATCAACTTCTGGGTTTTTGTAAGAGGAAAAATTTAGCCCAAATTCATTCTTTTGTGATGAATGCCAGATTGGATAAGGATCAGGGTCGAGTTTTTGGTTGACTCCAGTTAAAAGTAAGTCATAATTTCTATCTGCAACTGTTTTTTCATATTCAGAATTAGTTTGAAGAACAAGATTAATTTTTATGCCGACTGCTTCCCATTGTTTTTTTAAGATTTCAGCAACTTGCTGGTTGCCGTTGTCATCTTTAACCAAAAATATTAATTCCGCAGGCGGATTTTTAACTTTAGCATAAGCTTTTTTGGCTTTTTCTAAATCAAAAGCCCATTTCTCACTCTCTTTATAGCCTAGAAAACCAGGCAAAATCGGATAATCAATTTGAGTACCCGAAATGCCAGAATTTAACAGCTCTTGTTTATTAGTGGATAGAGCCAAAGCTTTTCGCAAATCTTTATATTTAATAACATCCGAATCCATATTTAAGAATACAGCTTTATATTGCGGCAGGTTAATTTTATAGCTTTTATATCCTTGAGTTTGACCATTAATAACGCCCAAAACCTTTTTTTGGGCTAGAGCATTTTGTAAATCTTGTTCATGTTGATAAACAATAAAGCCCATTTTCAAAATATAAGGCTTTTTAGAGTAATAATTTTTGTTTGCAATTAACGTGACTGATGTTCCATTGTTGTCTTTTTTGATTTGCGATAATTCATAGGGGCCGCTGCCGGTTGGTTTTTTGGCAAATTGAGAATTAAGTAAATCTGTTGGCGCCACATTTAATAGAAGATTCTTAGGTATTATTGGAACAGTTAGGCTGCTTAAAAAAGGAGCAAAAGGACTTTTTAAAGTAAATAAAACGGTTTTATCGTCAATTTTTTTGACCTCAATATCTTTATATGAGTCAAAGTAAGGACTACTGGCTTTTGCGTTCGAGATTAGAGAAAAGGTAAAGACAATATCGTCGGCGGTTACTTTGTCGTTGTTATGCCAACGAGTATCACGAAGGTAAAATGTATAAACTTTGCCATCTGGGCTAATTTCCCATTTTTCAGCTAAATCTGGAATTACTTCCCTGTTTTTGTTGATTTTTATAAGAGAAGAAAAAATCAATCTGGAAATATCTTTTTCAGCGTCGGTTTGCTTTAAAATAGGAATAAAATGGTGAATTTCACCAACTTCTCCTTCAATATAATTTCCGCCATAGCGTGGTTTTGAGTTACTATGGTCAGAAGTGTGGTCATAGATCAAAAGGCCAATAGAGATAAGAATGACGCCAAAAAGACCGAGGACGATGATTTTTTCGATTTTTGTGAGATATTTTGGTAATGATAGAAAGCGCTTTAGGATAATAAAAAATACCTTAAGCAAAAGGTCCTACCTTCCCCGCTTACCTTATAATTACAGTAACAATAGCTGTAATGCAGAATAAAATCGCCAGAATAATGGTTATATTGAATAGAAACTTTTCAATTCCACGTTTTGAACGATAAATATTTGATTCTGAAGCAAACGCGCCCCCTAAACCTGTGCCGCGATGCTGAAGCAAAATTGTTGAAATTAGAAGAATGGATAAGACAATTTGGGCAATTGGTAAAAATTTTTCCATACGCAAACTATTTTGACATCTCGATTGATTTTTGTCAAGCCCCGCGCTAAGCGCGGGGCGCAGACCCCGTCAAAACCGCCCCATGAGCCGTGAATGAATAATTCAAATAAGGCGAATGGGAAGGTTGACTGGGGTCAACCCTTTATGATAAAATTAGCTTTAGTGCGGGTGTAGTTCATCGGTAGAACGTCTCGTTGCCAACGAGAAGGTAGTGGGTCCGATTCCCATCGCCCGCTCCAATCTGGCCTGATGGCGAAGTGGAAACGCTGCGGTCTGCAAAACCGCGATGCGCCGGTTCGATTCCGGCTCAGGCCTTAAAAAAGGAGATATAATGAGTAAGAAACATAGAAAAATCTTCAAACAAAAGTTAAAAAAGATGCTTTCGGAAATTGATCAAGGCATGCCAGTTAAAAAACCTTTGGAAGCAAAACCAATGGTCGTACCAGAGCAAGAAGAGCAGGCACCTGTAGAAATATCAGAAGAGAAAGTTGAAAAAAGTGTTTTTTCAATAGCTTCTGTTCCGCATACAAAACATGACCTCAAAAAAACCGCCATAATTTTTGGCATCATGGTTATTGTTATTGTTGCTGTATCTATTGTTTCAGTTAAGACAAGTGCATTTTCTTTTGTTGCCGATAAAATTTATAGTTGGGCCCAGCTTGGGTCTTAATAAACCAGTTCCTTTGGCCGATATTGGAGTGCTTCGGCAATATGTTTTTGTTCTATGTTTAAAACGCCCTCAAGATCAGCAATTGTGCGGGCTATTTTGAGGCAACGGTGATAGGCGCGGGCAGAAAGATTAAGCTGTTTGAGAGCGCTTTTTAATAAAATCTTTGTTTCATCATCGACTTTGCAGTATTTTTTTATTTCCAGCAAATTCATTTCAGCATTTGTTTTTGATTTGGAATATAGAAATCTTTTTCTTTGTTTGTTTCTTGCTTTTTCAATCCTCTCTCGGATTTTGCTGGAAGCCTCGGATACTTTTTCATCGGTTAATTTTTCATATTTAACTCGCGGGACTTCAATGTGAATATCGATTCTATCCAAAATCGGACCGGAGATTCTTTTTTGATAGCGTAATATCTGAGATGGGCCGCAGATGCATTGTTTAACTGGGTCAGTTAAAAAGCCGCAGGGGCAAGGATTCATTGCTCCAACCAGAATAAAATTGGCAGGAAAAATCGAGCTTCCAGACGCCCTTGAAACACTAATAATATGATCTTCGATGGGCTGTCTTAGCGCCTCCAGAACAGAACGATTAAATTCCGCCAACTCGTCCATAAATAAAACACCACGATGGGCGAGGGTAATTTCGCCTGGCCTTACTTTCTGACCGCCGCCCACCAAAGCAATGTCAGAAGCAGTATGGTGAGGATTTCGAAATGGCCTTTGATAAACTAAAGGAGTATTATTGTCTAATAAACCAGCAACAGAGTAAATTTTGGTTACTTCTAACATTTCGTCGACGGTCATCTTCGGCATGATAGACGGCAATGCTCTAGCAAGTAAGGTTTTCCCGCCACCAGGCGGGCCAGACATTAAAATATTGTGCATTCCCGCGGCAGCAATTTCTAAAGCGCGCTTAACCTGTTCCTGACCCTTTATGTAGGCAAAGTCATGTTCATAACCAACGGATTTATGGGGTTGGACGTAAGGTTTAGAGATATATTTATTTATTTTCTTCTCGTTATTTAAGTGGCTGATTAGATCATTTAAAGATTTGACTGGATAAATTTCTAAACCCTGAACTAATGCGGCTTCTGCGGCGTTTTGAGCAGGCAAAAATAATTTTTTGAATTTTTTGCTTTTGAGCATCGAGGCAATGGCAATAATTCCACTGACTGGTCGTAGATTTCCATTTAAAGAAAGCTCGCCGACAAAAACCAATTTTTCATCTAAAGATAATTTTTGGTCTGATGCAACGATTAAGGCAACTGCAATAGGTAAATCAAATGAGGGTCCCTCTTTTTTGATATCTGCTGGTGCCAGGTTGATGGTGATTCTGCGCGCGGGCATTGAAATACCTGAATTTCTTAGCGCTGCCCTGACCCTTTCTTTTGATTCTTCAACAGCTTTATCAGGCAACCCGACAATTAAAAAAGAAGGCAAACCCGAAGAAATATCTGCCTCTATTTCAATTGGTTCAGCTCCCAGTCCGATCACGCTCGCCGAAAATATTTTTGAAGTCATTTTATGATTTATCTTTCTTTATTATTTTACGAAATAACATTGAGTAAAACAAGGTTCTTGAGAGAAGCGAAAGGTTCTTAATCCGAAGGATCAAGGTTCTTGAGAGAAGCGAAAGGTTCTTATACCAAAAACAAAAAAGTGATTAATCCCTGTCAAGATTAAGGAGGGTTGACCCCCCTTCGTCAAGACTTCGGTAGGGGTTGACAATCAGCTTCAAATCCTTTATATTGGATTAGCTTGATGAGTAAATTAATTTCAAAAAGTTTAGCCGAGACAATATCTTTGTCTTTTCAGCTTGGCTACGCCATTGCTTTGCCTTTGGTTGTTCTGGCTGTTTTTGGTCGATTTTTGGACAGAAAATGGCTTACGTCCCCGCTTTTTTTACTTGTTAGCATCGGCTTGGCTTTTATAATTTCGTTAGTATTAATTTATCGGAAAATTAAAATAATTATTAAAGATTCAGAAAAAGAAAAATGATCGAAATATCATTAAAAGCAGAACAGCTTGGTCATTTGGGACCACTGCCAGTTAACAATTCATTACTTGCTTCTTGGTGTGCGGTTTTAATTTTGATTGTTTTGGCCCTAATTATTCGGTTTAGTATAAAATTAATTCCTTCAAAAATTCAGAGTATTTTTGAGATGATTATTGAGTATTTTCTTGGGTTAATGGAGGAAATTTACGGTAGTAAAGAAAAGGCAAGAAAGGTTTTTCCTTGGGTGGCGACCTTTTTTATTTTTATTTTATCCTGCAACTGGATTGGTATTTTGCCTGGCATTGGCAGTATTGGTTTATATGAACATGGTGAAGATAAGACTATTTTTTTGCCTTTCCTAAGATCGGCTAATGCAGATTTAAATACAACTTTAGCTTTAGCTATAATCTCGGTGTTACTTACCCAGATTTTTGGCATTTTGGCTGCTGGATTTTTTAAATACTCAAAAAGATTTTTTAATTTCTCGGGTTTTATTAATTTTTTTGCCGGCATTTTGGAATTTTTTTCAGAGTTGATTAAGGTGGTTTCGTTTTCTTTCCGACTTTTTGGTAATATATTTGCAGGAGAGGTTCTTTTGGTTGTAATTTCAGCGCTTGTGCCTTTTGTTGCTCCACTGCCGTTTTATTTTTTGGAAATATTTGTTGGTTTTATCCAAGCATTAGTTTTTACCATGTTAACCATTGTTTTTATAAGATTAGCATTTTTGGTGGCCGAAGAAGGACATTAATGTATCAAAATATTAAATAATGTTAAAGCCCCACTTCGCATAAAGCTTCGTTAGGGGCAAGGAGACAAGATGACAGAAGAAATGGTTAAATCAATTGCGGCAGCCGCAGCGATTAGTATTGGAGCAGCTGTTCCAGCATTAGCTATTGGTATGCTGGCTGGAAAAGCCATGGAAGCGATTGGCCGTAATCCAGAAGCAGCAGGAAAAATCCAAACATCAATGATTTTGGCTATTGCTTTCGCTGAAGCAATCGCAATTTATGCTTTGGTTATTGCATTGGTGATCAAATTTGTTTAACCTAACACATATCTAATTTAGCGAGGTAAAATGGAGCTACTTTCAAGCTTTGGCATTAATGGGAAATTACTTTTGGCGCAGGTTGTCAATTTCTTTATCTTGCTTTTGGTATTGTATTTCTTTGTCTACAAACCAATTATTAGCATTTTAGACAAGAGAAATAAGACCATCAAAGAATCTCAAGATGAGGCAGAAAGAATAAAACAAGAAAGTGCTGAATTGGAAATTAAAAAAAAGGAAATCCTTGCCAAAGCCAGAGAAGAAGCAATGAAGATAATCCAAGAAGCTAGAAAAGAGGGTGAAAACGCAAAGGGAGATGCGGTTAAAAAAGCCCAAGAAGGAGCACAAAAAATTGTAAGCGATGCCAAAGTGACCATTAAAGCCGAACAAGAAGCAGCTTTTATGGAACTTAAAAAAGAAGTGGCTGATATGGTTATTGCTGTTTCTTCTAAGGTAATTGCTAAAAACATTGATTCTGATTCAGAGAGCAAGTTGATTGACAATGTTGTTAAAGAAATGGAGAATAAATGAAATTTTCAGTTAGAGATACAGCCAGAGCCGTATATGAATTAGCTGAAGAAAATCCAAGTAAAATTTCTCAAATTTCTAAAGAACTTTATCTTTATCTTTTAAAGCAAAAGAGAACAAAATTATTGCCTTTTATCTTTGAGGAGTTAGAAAAAATTGAAAAACAAAAAAAGGGAATTAAGGAAATTGAAATAGAATCTGCGCGAGCTTTAACAGATAAGCAAAAAAAACAAATTTCTTGTATTTCTAAGAATCAAAAGATCGAGTTTAAAGAAAAAATCAATCCAGATTTGCTTGGCGGCGTTATTTTAAAAATTGAAGATAATGTTATTGACGGAAGTTTAAAAAATAATCTACAAAGATTGAAGGAGGAAATGTGGCAGACAGCGGTTCTATAGTTAATATTTTAAAAAAAGAAATAGAAAAGTGGCAGCTCAAGCCAAAATTAGAAAAAGTAGGTAAAATTTTAGAGTTAGGTGACGGGGTAGCCAAAATTACTGGATTATCAGATGTTATGTACAATGAAATCCTCAAATTTCCTGGTGATACTTATGGTTTAGCTTTAAACTTGGAGGAAGATTTGGTTGGTGCTGTAGTTTTGGGCGATTACATTCATCTAAAAGAAGGCGATGTAGTTGAATCAACTGGCCGAATTTTGGAAGTGCCGGTTGGAGAAGAAATGGTTGGCCGTGTGGTCAACCCTTTAGGGATACCTATCGATGGAAAAGGAAATATTGCTACAAAAGAAGCTTCGCCAATTGAAAAAATTGCTCCTTCAGTTATTACTCGCGAGCCAGTTAGTAGACCAATTCAAACCGGAATTAAAGCCATTGATGCGCTTATTCCAATTGGCCGAGGGCAAAGAGAATTGATTATTGGCGACCGAGGAACAGGGAAGACTGCTTTGGCAGTTGATACTATTATCAATCAGAAAAATGAAAATGTAATATGCGTTTATGTTGCAATTGGTCAAAAAATGTCCAAAATTGCCAAGCTTATAGCTAAATTAGAGGAAACTGGAGCGTTAAAATATACTGTTGTTGTTGCGGGTTCTGCCTCAGACCCAGCTAGTTTATGCTATATCGCGCCCTATGCTGGTTGTACAATTGGGGAATATTTCCGCGACAAAGGCAAAGATGTTTTAATTATTTATGATGATCTTTCTAAACACGCCTGGGCCTACAGGCAAATTTCGTTACTGTTAAGAAGACCAGCCGGCAGAGAGGCGTATCCAGGTGATATTTTTTACCTTCACTCT
>JAPLVJ010000002.1 GCA_026397155.1 Candidatus Berkelbacteria bacterium
AAAATATTTGAATAACAGAATTTGATTATGCCCGGGTGGTGGAATGGTAGACACGAAGGACTTAAAATCCTTTGAGGGTAATACCTCATGCGAGTTCGAGTCTCGCCTCGGGCACCATTCGACTCGCCATGCTTGCTCATGGCAGGCCCAAAAAAATACGATTTAATCTTTGAATCGTATTTTTTGGTGTTATAAAAAATTAAAATATGCTATGATAAAGTTAGTTTAAGGAATCTTTTCATGCTTTCCAAAAAAGCAAAATTAAATTTAGGTCTAGTAATTGTTTTAATCTGTGTTTTGGGGTTGTCTACCTACTATTACGTTCCAAAAATGTTTGCCGACGAAGTCTATCCTTTAAAATACGCCGACTGGATCGTAAAATATTCCACCAAATACAGTGTTGATCCGGCTCTTGTCTGCGGGGTTATTTTGCAGGAGTCTCGTTTTAACCCAAGCTCTGTTTCTGGCGCTGGCGCCCAAGGACTAATGCAGTTTATGCCTGGGACAGCGGCCACAATGGCGAAAGAAACCGGCCACTGGCCGAATTATAATATTTTTGATGCCGAAACTTCGATTGAATTTGGTGCCGCCCATATTCGCGATCTTTTAGTTAAATATAATGGTAGTGTCGAACTGGCTTTGTATGGCTATAATGCTGGTACGGGCAACTCCGATAGAGCAATTGGCCGAGAGGTTTATTTGCGCACCAACAATAGTTATGTTAGAAAAATAATGAACTATCAAACCGCCTATCACACAATGTATGCCAAAGAGTTGGGGCTTGAACCGGTTAAGATCGAAAAGAAAGACAATTCAGCCGAAATTCGAGGCTTTGTCTGGTCGCAAATATTCTCAAATTTTATAACTGGGTTATCGGGCAACAAAAATAATCCATAAATGAATAGCCAATTTGCACCAATGGCTAATATACTAATGAAATCGAATGAATTGCGGGAGAAATTTTTAGAGTTTTTCGAAAAGCGGGGTCACAAAGTGATCCCTTCGTCTTCTTTGGTGCCCGAAAACGATCCATCGGTGCTCTTCACAACAGCTGGTATGCAACAATTCAAAAGATATTACACCAACCCCTCTGACGCACCGGCTCCAAAAATCGTAACTTGCCAAAAATGCATCCGAACCGGCGATATCGAAGAGGTAGGAGATGATACTCACTTAACTTTCTTTGAGATGCTAGGCAATTTTTCTTTTGGCTATCCTGAAAAAGAAGGATCATACTTTAAAGAAAAAGCGATCAAACTAGGTTGGGAGTTCTTAACCGAAGAATTAAAAATTGAGAAAAAACGAATTCACTCGACATATTTTGAAGGCAAAACAGAGATTCCAGCCGATGAAGAGTCACTAAAAATATTGCAGGAGATTGAAGGGTTGGAAGAGATCAAACCGCAAGGATTTGATGATAACTTCTGGTCACTTGGGACTGAAGGTTCGCCCGGTGGCCCAACTGTTGAATACTATATTGATGGAATTGAAGTTTGGAATTTGGTTTTCAATGAATTTAATTTTATCAATGGCAAGTACGAACCATCCCAGCACAAAGGTGTCGACACCGGCATGGGGCTGGAACGACTTCTGACAGTTATCAACGGCAAGAAAGATGTTTATGAGACAGACTTATTTGAGCCGATAATTTCTAAAGTATATGATGAATTACCTTTAGACCCCAGCAGGGATGTAGAGTATGCTCGTATAGTTGCTGATAATCTTAAAGCTAGCGTTATGATAGCAAACGAAGGAATATTGCCCGGAAAAAATCGTGAAGAATATGTGCTACGCAGATTGATAAGAAATGCCATAGACCATTGTGACTTAAAAGAGTATCCGGAGTGGATTAAACCTGTCATTGAGTCTGCAATAGATGTTTACTGTGAGGCGGAAGATTTTGCTAGCTTGTTGGCGAATAAGGGGAAAATCTTTGAGGTTGTTTTTGAGGAAGCAAAAAAATATAGTGAAATCCTTGTTAGTGCTGAAAAACTTTTAAATAAAAAAGAAAATTTCTCCGAAAAGGATGCGGCGTACCTCCATCAGACTCTTGGCATCCCTTTCGGTTTGTACAACGATTACTCAATCATGAAGCAAACAAAAAAACTTTCGTATGAAAAGTTTTTGGAATATGAACAAAAGCATCAAGCACTTTCTCGTACAGCATCCGCCGGGATGTTTAAGGGCGGATTGGCCGATAGCGGGGAGCAGGCGATTAAATATCACACCGCAACTCATTTGCTTCAACAAGCTTTGAGAGAAGTTTTGGGTGATCATGTTGCGCAGAAGGGCTCAAATATCAATGTTGAGCGAATGCGATTTGATTTTACACATCCAGATAAAATGACACCGGAACAAATCAAAAAAGTAGAAAATATCATAAATGAAAAGATAGAAGCCGATTTGCCGGTGACAATGGCAGAAATGTCGCCGGAAGAAGCGAAAAAATCGGGTGCAATTGGACTATTTGAACACAA
>JAPLVJ010000013.1 GCA_026397155.1 Candidatus Berkelbacteria bacterium
CCTTATTATTTTGCTTCAAAAGCAATGTCTGCAGTTGGAAAAGCGGCTGGGTCTGTAGTCGAAGAAGTGAGACGACAGTTTAAGGAAATAAAGGGCATTATGGAAGGAAAAGTTAAACCAGATTATAGCAAGTGTGTAGAAATTGTGACTAACGCAGCTCAAAAGGAAATGATTTTACCTGCCCTTCTTCCTGTTGCCACTCCAATCTTAGTTGGCTGGCTTTTGGGCCCTAAGGCACTTGGTGGGCTTTTGGTTGGTTCTATCGTGACAGGTCTATTTGTGGCTATTTCAATGACTTCTGGTGGTGGCGCTTGGGATAATGCCAAAAAGTATATTGAAGAAGGCCATTTTGGCGGAAAAGGTTCAGATGCTCACAAGGCAGCCGTAACAGGCGATACTGTTGGTGATCCATACAAAGACACTGCTGGCCCGGCCATTAATCCTATGATTAAAATATTAAATATAATCGCATTATTAATTGTGAGGTTTATTCGATGAAAAATGTTATTTTACCATCGCTAGTAGTTTTATTGATCGTAGCAGTGGTTGTAATTTTGGGTTCGACGGGCTCAAAAAAAACTACTCCACAGAATTCCACTTCAGTTTCTTCCTATGACGAAAATGCTAAGGTGATGTTTTTCTACAGTGATCTTTGCAGCTGGTGTCAAAAAGAAAAAACAGTCCTAGATGATTTAGCTAAAGATGGTTATCAAGTTAAACCAATGGATGTAAAAGCGCATCCTGATTATTGGGAGCAATACAAAATAAAAGGAACGCCGACTTTTATAGCTCCTGACGGTAATCGTTTAGATGGATATACGGAGAAAGAACCGTTAAAGCAATTTCTCGATAAATACAAGCAGTAGGTTTTATGTTTAAGGCTATAGTTGACCGTTTTGAAGGGGAGTATGCTGTTCTAATTTTTGATGATGGAAAAAAAATCGATTGGCCTAAAGATAAATTACCTAAAAATATTAAAGAAGGTTCTGTTGTCTGGTTTTCCCTGACAAAAGATAAAGAAGGCGAAAAAAAACAGAGAGAATTGGCCAAAGAGATACTGAACGAAATATTAGCTAAATAGTACATCACATACTGGAGGTGATCCCGGTTGAAAAAGATTCTTGTTGTGCATGGGTATGAGGTATCTAACAATGGTCGCTATGATGCTTTGGTTAGATGCCTTTGTCACAAGGTGGTTGAAATTCACGAAAGATATGATGCAATTGTTCTTCTTGGTGGATTGTGTTGGAGACAAGACCCATATCTACTAGAGATAGCTAAGGTGATGCGCGCATATCTAATAAAGTTGGGGGTTCCGGAAGATAAGCTATATACGCGATTAGGACTAGGATGTTATGATTGCCACCCGCCCCGAGATATTATAGAGGAAGTTGATTTGTTGCCAATAGTTATTAGGGCCCTAGGCCAGACTCCACGTTACCTATTTGATGTAGTTGCTTTTTGGGACACTATCTCCTTATTGCGCTTGATCTACGAAGCTAAAGGTAGAAGTATGCCGCCCAGGTTTATCAAGGTTTTTTCATCCCGTACCCTATTGCCATTGCGAATGATTAGAGAAATTCTTATCCGCCGTGAGGTCAAAAGAGATCCTTATGGGAAAAGTGGCCGGTTTAATAGAGATAGGGCGAAAATAACTTTTGCAGCGATTGATGGATCAAAACCCCTTATCTCCGAAAACTGGCAATGACGCGTTCGGAAGTTATGGATTTTCGGGCGCTCTTTTTTCTTATTTGATTTCATGATAAATTGATATTGAGAAAAGATGGAAAAAGATAAAAAACAATCAGTAAAAACTAAAAAAATGACCAAAAAAGCAGTGTTTATTATTTTAATAGTTGTTTCTGTTTTAGTTTTGTCTTTTGCTGGTTATTCAGTTGCTTATGCAAACAAAGTATTTCCCAATATTTATGTTGCTGGTGAGAATTTTGGCGGTTTGTCAAAAAATGAGATTAAAACAAAATTGACTTCCAAAATCGACAATTTTAAGTCGGACAAAGTAATTTTATCGTATGAAAACCAAAAGTGGGAAGTTTCTCTTGTTGATTTGAATTTTAAATATGACATTGACGCAACGGTTAGTCAAATATGGCAGACAGGGCGAGAAACAAGTTTCTTTCAGTCAGTCAAAGAACAGTTTTTAGCCCCTTTTAAGAAGAAAGAGATAGTTATTCAAAGTCAGTATGATGCTGAGGTGTTTAAAGACAGGTTGAGCCAGATCGCAGAAAAGGTGAATATTGAAACGCAAGTTTTCGGCTATATATTAAAGGACGGTCAAATTGAAAAACTAGAACCAAAAAGCGGTCGTGAATTGCGGGTTGAAAAAAATAAAGCTTTATTTGAAGAAGTACTGGGCAATCTAAACAACAACCTAAGTGTTATTGTTGAGGAAGTTAAACCTCACGTCACAGATGATCCTGCAGGGGGAATTAAAGCAAAATTTGTCAAAATTGTTGATGGTGATTTAATTTTGAAACACGAGAAAGAAAGTTTTAAAATCGAGCCAAAAGATTTTCAACATTGGATAAAGTTTGCTGAAAAGCAGGATAATAATAAAAATTGGCAGGTAGATATTGAGTTGAACGAAGACGCGACTAAAGAGTATTTAAAAACCATCGCCCAAAAAATAGACCAAGATCCTCAAGATGCCAAACTGACCATTTCAAATGGCGTTGCCACTGTTTTTCAAGCAGAGCAAAACGGTTATAAATTAGATAAAGACAAGGCATTGTCGCAAATTAAGGACGCTTTATTGGGCGAAGGAAAACGCCAGATTGCTTTAACGATTTTGACAGTTAAGCCAAAGATTAGCGCCAGCACCATCAATGATCTTGGCATCAAAGAGTTGATCGCCGAAGCAACGACCAGCTGGAAAGGTTCGCCCAAAAATCGCATTCACAATATCTCGGTTGGCGCAAATTTATTTAATGGCGCCTTGATTAAACCGGGCGAAGAATTTTCCTTTGTCAAAACGATGGGTGCAGTATCAGCCGAGAGAGGTTTTTTGCCGGAGTTGGTGATTAAAGAGGATAAAGTGACTCCGGAAATTGGCGGCGGAATGTGTCAGGTTTCCACCACCATGTTTCGCGTTGCTTTAAATGCCGGGCTTCCCATCACTGCTCGTACCCCGCACTCTTTTCGCGTCAGTTATTACGAACCGCCGGTTGGCTTTGACGCTACCGTTTATGAACCAAACCCTGATTTGAAATTTATCAATGATACGCCGGGGTACATCTTAATTCAAGCTAAAGCGGGCACCAATAGCTTAACTTTTCAGTTTTACGGCACTAAAGACGGTCGGACCGTTAAGTTTGATGGGCCATATACTTCAGATCGGACTTCACCACCGCCACCAAGATATTTTGACGATCCGTCGCTCCCCGCCGGAACATTAAAGCAATTTGAGAGGGCAGTGGCTGGACTGACCGCGAAATTCAATTATACTGTATATAAAAATGGCGCGGTTTTGCATCAACAAACTTTTGTTTCAAAATATGTTGCTTGGCCGTCAGAATACAAGCGAGGAACCGGTGGCGCGCCAGCGACTACCGCTCCGGCTCCGGCACCAGCGCCAGAACCAACGCCCACTCCTGCTCCAGAACCAACGCCAACTCCTCCTGCACCAACATGCAGCGATGGGGTGCAAAACGGCGATGAAGCCGGCGTTGATTGTGGTGGTAGTAGTTGCTGGGTCTGTCCTGTCCCAACACCGTAATAGAAAATAAAAGGAGGATTCATGCCATATAATCCAAAAATTTTTAAAGCCTACGATATTAGAGGGATATATCCAGATCAGATAGATGAAAAAGTTGCCTACAAATTAGGTCAAGGATATGCAGAATATTTAAAACCAAAAAAACCTATTATTGTTGGTTATGACGTTAGAATTCATTCAGAATCATTGAAAAATGAGGTGATAAAAGGTTTGGTTGATGCTGGCGTTGATGTTATTGATGTTGGTTTAATCTCAACGGATATGTATTATTTTGCTGTTGGAAATTATAAGTATGGCGGTGGCATTCAGGTGACGGCTTCTCATAATCCTCCAGAGTGGCATGGCGCTAAAATGGTAAGAGAAGAATGCATCCCTTTATCTGGTGATGTCGGTCTTTCGGAAATCAAGCAGTTTGTTGAGTCTGGCGAAAAGATTAATGCAAAGCAAAAAGGTTCTGTGATAAGAAAAGATATCCTTGATGATTTTTGTCGTTATAATTTATCCTGGATTAAATCAGAGAAAATTAAACCGCAGAAGGTTGTTTATAATCCTAATTTTGGAATTGAAGGAAGAGTTTTTGAAAGAATTATTAAGCTTGGCAACCTGCCTATTAAAGCAATTCCGCTTAATGCCGAGCCGGATGGCACTTTTCCCAAAGGTCGGCCAGATCCTTTTATTCCTGAAAACCGCGGAGAAATTTCCGAGCTTGTTAGAAAAGAGAAAGCTGATTTCGGCGTGGCTTGGGATGCAGATGGAGATAGAGTTTTCTTTTGCGCCGATGGAGGAGTTTTTCTTGAATCTTATTACACCGGGGTGCTTTTGATTAAAGAGAATCTCAAAAAATACCCAAAAGCAAAAATTATTTATGATGTTAGAAATACCTGGGCACTGATTGATGCTACAAAAGAGTCCGGTGGGATTCCTTTAGAAGAACGCGTTGGGCATTCTTTTATAAAAGCGAGGATGAGAAAAGAGGATGCAGTTTTTTGTGCCGAAGCCAGCGCCCATGCATACTATCGGGATTATTGGTATGCCGATTCCGGAATTATTCCCTTGATGCAAATTCTGAAGATACTGTCAGAGACAGGCAAGAAATTATCAGAATTAACTTTGCCACTGATAAAAAAATATCCAATATTAGGCGAAGTAAATTTTACAACCGAGAAGGCCGAAGAAATTATGGAAAAAGCCAAGAAAATATATTCAGATGCTAAGATTTCTTGTATTGACGGAGTGTCAATAGAATATTCTGATTGGCGGTTTAATCTACGTTCATCAAATACAGAGCCGCTTTTAAGGCTTAATTTAGAGGCAAAATCAAAAGAACTTGTGGAAGAAAAAGTTAGAGAACTGAAAGTCCAACTTTCTCTTTGACCTCTTTTAAGGTTTTTTGAGCTATTGGCGCGACTTTTTCACTTCCTACTTTTAGGATTTGTTTGAGATTATTTTCATCTTTTAGAATTTGAGAGTATTTTTTCTGGATTGGTTTTAAGAACTCTATTATAGCTTCGGCTAAATCAGCCTTAAATTGGGCATATGTTTTACCGCTATATTGTTTTTCTAGATCAGCAGTTGCTTTTCCAGAAACTTCGCTATAAATATTAAGCAAATTGGTTATTGCTGGCTTTTTAATATCTGCCTTGATTTCTGTACCCGAATCAGTTACTGCTTTTTTGATTTTATTTCTGATTATGTCAGCGTTATCAGTCATGGCGATGTAATTATTAGGCGAGCTGGCGGATTTACTCATTTTTTTAGTTGGATCATCAAGTCCCATAATTCTGGCCGAAGTTTGTTTAATGATTGGCTTTGGAATAACAAAAGTTTGTCCATATTTGTGATTAAACCTTTCGGCAATATCGCGTGTTAGTTCCACATGTTGCTTCTGATCTTCGCCAACAGGCACTTCAGTGGTTTTGTAAAGCAAAATGTCTGCGGCCATTAAGACAGGATAATCAAAAAGGCCAACAGGAATGCTTGTTTTGGTAAATTTAGCTGACTTGTCTTTAAATTGTGTCATTCTTTCTAACTCGCCCATATGAGCATTGCAATTTAAAATCCAGGCAAGTTCAGTATGTTCTGGTCGGCTTGATTGTACAAAAATTACTGATTTTTTTGGATCAATACCAGCAGCTAGATATATTGCGGCAATAGATAAAATGTTTTTGGAAAGTTCTTTGGGATTTTGGGGTTCAGTAATGGCGTGCAGGTCAACAATACAAAAAATAGAGTCAGCTCCTAAAGCTGGCGGATTGTTTTGAAGTTCTACCCATTGTTTGATCGCACCTAGATAATTCCCAATATGGATAATGCCAGAAGGTTGTATGCCCGAAAAAATTCTTTTCATTTTGCTCCTTGTTCTTAACTTATCAAAGCTCGTGGTATAATTCAAGTAAGATGATTTTACTTTCAACCGGTTCGCTATACAACTACGGATTAAATCGCGTTTTTGAAATGGCCAAAAAAGCCGATTTTGCTGGTTTGGAGTTAATGCTAGGGTTTAATATGGATTTGTGGCAGCCGCATTATCTTAATAAGCTAAAGGCAAAGTACAAGTTAGCCACGCCGGTGTTTCACTATACTATGTTTTCAAATTATATGGCACAATTGGCCAAAGACCGTTTTTTGCTATGCCTGGAATATGCTGAAAAAATGAAAGCCGAAGTTCTGGTTGTCCATCCATGCGAATCATCTGAAAAAGATTTTTCAAAGTGGTTCTTTGTTCACATTAAGGCAATTCAGAGAAAAACCGAGGTCAAAATAGCGGTCGAAAATATGCCGGTTAAGGAATCAGACGGGGACAAATATGTCAAGAAGTATTACAACCCCCTTGAATTAAAGTCAAAATTCGATTACCTTTGTCTTGATACCACCCACCTTGCAACCACACAGTATAATTTGCTTGATATCTACCCCAAAATTCAAGATAAGTTGGTTCATGTGCATATTTCCGATAGTAAAGAAACAGATGTGGAAAAAGCGGGTGTCAGCCACATGATTCCTGGGACAGGAAGTTTGCCTTTGGATAAATTGTTGCAGACCTTGGAGCAAGACCATTACCAGTACCATGTTGGTTTGGAAATGTTTCTAGAATCCTTAGAATACAAAGACGACAAAAAAGTCTTGATTAATCTCAAAAAAGCACGAGATTTTGTAACTAAATATTTTGAATATAAGCGCTAAGATTTAATTGGAAATTTCGGAACGAAACGAGGACTTATGGAGGGGTTTTTCCAAAAAAGGCTAAAAAAAGCAAAATTAGTTGCTTCTTTATTGCAAGTTGTGCCTTTTGTGCGCATGATTGGTTTAAACGGCTCGATGACAAAAGGAACAATGAATGAAAATTCTGACATTGATTTTTTGATTATTGCAGAGCATGGAAGGATTTGGACAGCACGATTTTTTACGATTTTTCTGACTGTTGTAATAGGACAGAGAGAATCTAAAGCAGTGTCTGCAGGAAAAATTTGCTTAAATCGCTATCAATCTGATCAGTTTTTGGAGATTAAACCGCATAATTTTTACCATGCTGAGACTTTTTCTCCTCTTGCACCTTTATATAATGACAATATTTATACAAATTATCAGAAAGCAAACAAATGGATGGAAAAATTTGGATTTAAAGTTGTACCAAGTGTTGAAGTAAAGTTAAGGAATAAGGCAATTTTAAAAGGTGTACAAAAAGTAGCTGAAGTGTGTCTGCAAGGCTCTTTTGGAAATTATTTAGAAAAAGTATTGAGAAGCTATCAGCTTAGGAAAATTGCCAAAAATAAAGAAATGATAGAGGCTCCAAAGGGAAGAGTGAGAATTTCTGATTGGGAGCTTTGTTTTCATCCCGGGAAGGATCATATATGAATCAAGTTATTCTTTATGGATTTATCGGTGCTTTTGCTTTAGTTTTTGGAGCTGTTTGCGGTGCCCAATTCAAAATTAAGGAAAAAATCATTGGCCTTTTTGTTGCTTTTGGTGCAGGCGCTTTAATTGCGGCTCTATCTTTTGGTCTTTTGGAAGAATCAAATAAATTAGCCGGAATTTACCATACTACTTGGGCTTTTGTCTTAGGGGGTTTGATTTTTGTTATTGGTGATTTGATTATTATCAAAATTGGAGGCAGAGGACACAAACGAGTGTATAAGGCCGAAGAAACAACAGGGTGGGCGATCGTTCTTGGAGCAGTTTTAGACGGCATTCCAGAATCATTGGCTTTGGGAGTTGCTTTGTTGGTTGGCAAGGGACTTGGACTTTTAATGATGATTGCTATTTTCTTGTCCAACTTTCCAGAGGGAATTTCTTCAGCTTATGATCTTTTGAAAGCCGGGCAGTCAAAAAGCAAGATATTTTGGACTTGGGTTTTGGTTGCTTTGTCTGGTTTTGTTTGTGTAATTTTGGGCTATACTATTTTTGGACATATTGCTCAGAGTGTTTTGGGAATTACAGAAGCGATCGCGGCTGGAGCACTACTGGCTATGCTTGCTTCGACCATGATGCCCGAAGCGTATCAAGAAAGTGGTCTTTCTGTATCAATGGTGACTTTAGTTGGTTTTTTGGTTATTTTTGTGTTGTCAAAAATTCACGCTTGAAGTAAGATTAACATAAAAGGAGAAATAAAGTGGATTGGGGCTATATTATTAAGCGAACTTGGGAAATAACGCGGAAAAACCGCTTTTTGTGGTGGTTGGGGATCTTAGCCTCTTTTACGGCTGGTGGCAACAATTTTGGGTTAAGCCTGTATAATTTTGGAGGTAATTATTTACCAAATTCAATTCCAAATACAACACCAAGCCCAAGCACAGAAAGTTTTACTGTTTTAAAAGCCGTTCCTCATGCTTTAGCCTCTAATACAGATTGTCTTGATTATATTAATTGGCTATATGTGGCAATTTTTTTGATTATATTTTTGGCCATAATTTTAATTATTATTTATGTTTCATATTCAGCTAAGGCAGGACTTTATGTTTCTGTGAATCAATTCGAAGGTTTGGGAAAAATAATGGGTTTTAGAAAAGGTTTTAAAAACGGCAGTCACTATGCTTGGAAGATTTTCGGATTAAATTTACTTGTTGGTTTGATTATTTTGGGTATTGCGTTGCTTCTATTTTCTCCTGTGGTCATTTCTTTGATTATTAGTCAGTCAATTGCTTCAATTATTTTTGCCGTTGCTTTTGGTATTATTGCTCTTTTGCTGGTCATTGTTATCAGCATTTATTATCGTCTTATTCTTGAGATTGCTGAACGAGCGATTGCCTTAAAGGATTATCGAGTAATGCAGGCTTTGAAATTTGGTCAAACGTTAGTCAAGGACAATGTTGGTCAGATTATTATTGCTTTTTTGATTAACCTTACCTTTGGTATTGTTTTTGGGTTGGTTGTGGTTATGTTTCTTCTTTTAGTTGGAGGCATGCTCCTTTTTGTAGGTTATTTGATTTATCTTGCTGCACAGATAATTGGTGTTGCTATTTACGGGATTATTGTTGGTTTAGCTTTTTTGGCCGCCCTATTTATTTTCGGCGGTTTTTATACTTCTTTTATATCTTCTTATTGGACTTTGGTTTTCCGAGCTCTGGATAAATAAGGGTCTGCGCCCCTAACGTAGCTCGGAGGAGCGAAGTGGGGCTTGACAAAATTTCTCACCTTTGCTATTTTTAAATGTGATTTAAAAACAAGGTTCTTATCTTGAGGAGTGCTTAAATTTCAAAAAAATTGGTGATTTTTTAGCTGACAGGGATTTGAGATTCCCCCTTTCTCGTCCTTGTCAGCTTCAAACTCATCAATCATAAATAATAAGGAGTAACTATGACCAAAGTTAAACCACTTGGTTCAAGAATTTTAATCAAAGCATTATCGGCCGAAGAAAAGACAAAATCAGGAATTTATTTACCAGAATCAGCCAAAGAAAAGCCAGAAGAAGGCGAAGTATTAGAAGTTGGAGAAGGTAAATACATTGATGGCAAACTAGTGCCTTTGTCAGTCAAAAAAGGAGACAAAGTAATTTTTGCTAAATACGGACCTGATGAAATTAAAATTGATGGAGAAGACTATTTAATTGTTAAAGAAGAAGACATTCTAGCGATTATTGCATAATCGCCGAAATTTCAAATTATAAATTATTAATTTAAAATTCAATAAAAATTAAAAATTACGACGAAGGAGTTTACATGGCAAAACAAATAAAATTTTCAGAGGAGGCCAGAGAGGCCTTGAAAAAAGGGGTAAATAAGCTAGCTGATTCAGTTCGTGTTACCCTGGGACCAAAAGGCAGAAACGCTTTGCTTGATAAGGGTTTTGGAAGCCCAACAATCACAAATGATGGGGTTACCATTGCCAGAGAAATTGATCTAGAAGATAAATTCGAAAATGTTGGCGCTCAGGTAATCAAAGAAGCAGCTTCAAAAACTGGTGACGAAGCTGGAGATGGAACAACTACGGCTACTGTTTTAGCTCAAACAATTATTAACGAGGGTTTTAAGAATGTAACCGCTGGTGCAAATCCAATCGCCATTCGAAAAGGTATTGAAAAGGGCGTTGAGGTAGTTGTTAAGGAATTAAGACAGCACGCAAAAAAAATATCTGAAAAAAATGAAATTGAGCAGGTAGCCAGTATTTCTTCTGGTGATTCTAATGTAGGAAAAATTATTGCCGAAGCAGTTGAGAAAGTTGGCAAAGATGGTGTTATCACTGTTGAGGAATCTCAAACATTGGGTTTAGACCTAGAAGTTGTTGAAGGAATGCAGTTTGACCGTGGTTTTGTTTCCCCATATATGGTCACTGATACTTCCAGAATGGAAGCTGTGCTGGAAAATCCATATATTTTAATCACTGATCTTAAAATTTCCGCAGTTACGGATATCTTACCTTTATTAGAGAGTTTAGCCAATCAAGGTAAGAAAGAATTAGTTATTATTGCAGATGAGGTTGAGGGCGAGGCGCTTACTACACTTATTGTAAATAAATTGCGCGGTGTCTTTACTGTACTAGCCGTCAAGGCTCCTGGTTTTGGCGACAGCAGAAAAGAAATGCTTGCTGACATTGCTGTTTTAACCGGTGGTCAGCTTATTGCTGAAGACCTGGGTTTGAAACTAGAGGCAGTAAAGGTAGAGATGCTTGGCCAAGCACGAAAAGTAGTGTCGGACAAAGATAATACAACCATTGTTGAAGGAAAAGGCATTGAGACAAAAATCAAAGCCAGAATTACCCAGATTAAAAATGAACTCGAAAAATCAACATCAGAATTTGATAAAGAAAAGTTACAAGAAAGATTAGCCAAGTTGGCTGGCGGTGTTGCTGTTATCAAGGTTGGTGCGGCTACAGAAGTTGAAATGAAAGAGAAAAAGCACCGCGTTGAAGATGCAAAGTCTGCTACATTGGCTGCTGTTGAAGAAGGTATTGTAGCTGGCGGCGGAGTTGCCTTAGTTGATGTAATAAAAAGTCTAGATACAATTGAAGCTGAAGGCGATGAAAAGATTGGTTTGTCTATGTTAAGAAAAGCTCTAGAAGAACCAATGCGCCAAATTGCCGAAAACGCTGGAAAAGAAGGTTCGGTTATTATTGCCAATGTTAAAAAGCATGAAAAAGGCGTTGGTTATGATGCCGCCAAAGACGAATATACAGATATGATTAAAGCTGGTATTATTGATCCTGTTAAAGTAACTCGCAATGCTTTGCAAAATGCGGCTTCGGCTGCAGCAATGCTTTTGACGAGTGAAGTTGTTGTTACTGATTTACCAGAGAAAAAAGATATGCCAGGAATGCCGGGCGGAATGCCAGGTGGGATGCCAGAGTATTGAGCAAATTATTGACTTGCTCACCCCTTCGAAGCTCCGAAGGAGCGAAGAGGGGTAAATTCCACTAATTTCTAATTACTAATTTTCACGAATATAAGCAAAAGAGCGCCAACTTGAACTTAGGCGCTCTTTTGTGTTAAAATAAGGTGGCTATTATGGGGTGGTAGCTCAGTTGGTTAGAGCATCGGCCTGTCACGCCGAAGGTCGCGGGTTCGAGACCCGTCCACCCCGTTTTTAAAAAAAGATCGCTAGGACGCATTCGCCTAAGGTGAACCCTGAACACGAAGTATTCAGGATCTCTGGTCGGGCCCGTTGAGAAAAAAATGAATAAAATTATTGATAACAAAACTTTTTTAAAAGAGATTAAGCTTTGCGAGAAATTGTCCAAGAAAAATAATGGCAGATGTGCTTGGGGTAAATGCCAAGATTGCGGAGTAATTCCTCTGCTTTACAAGTTTTCTAAATCAGTAATAATAGAAGATCCTGAAAAAATACAAGAGATAAAGAAAAAACATCTAAGTTTTTAATCCGTCTTCAAGATCCGTCCACCCCGAATTGTCACCTTGCAAGAGGTGATTTTTGGTTTTATGGTTGACTTTTTTGATTAATTTGTGTATATTGATGCGCTGGATCGTATTCCCAGCCGACAGGAGGTGTCGAGATGAGCTTGTGTCCGTGTTGTGGTCGCGTCTACTGCGACCACACACCTGAACAGCGAGGGCAGACGCAAAAGGAGATGGAGCGCCCGCTCACGCCTGATGAGCAAAAGATGTGGCATGAACTGCCAAGTGGAGACCAGCGGCTGTTTGAGTTGGCACAAAGGAACGCACATCTTTCCGTCACCTGATGCTCTGTCTGTCGCCAAATGGCGCAAGGTGGCCGGTACCCGGCCACCTCCCTCTCATCTCAAGCTCCTTCGTCTAGTAGATCTCGAATTGAATCCCTTCGCCGGGATTTTTTGGTATAATAGCAATATGGTGAATCTAGATAAACTAAACAATTTTTTCTCTGATACCGAAAATCTTAAAACCATATTGCGGTTTGGTGCTAATAATTTGATTCCACGAAATCTTAAAGATTCGAGCGCTGAACATTCATGGAATTTGACCTTATTAATTTATGTTCTTGCTAAAGAACTAGACTTAAAAATTGACGTAGAAAAATGTATGAAAATGGCTTTGATTCATGACCTTGCCGAAAGTCGATCTGGGGATATTGATCAAAGACTAATCAAACAAGGAAAAGTTTTTCAAACTGACAAAGACAAAAAAGAAAAAGAGGCGATAGGAAATATTTTAGAAAATTTATCTAAAAAAACTAAACAAGAAATCAGCAGCTTATATAATGAGTATAATGATAGAAAAACAAAGGAAGCAAAGTTTGTTAGGGCAGTTGGTCAACTTGAAACAACTTATCATATTATGTCATTAGGATATAAATACTATGACGACCCGGATTTAATTGCAATGTATCCTGATGAATCCGTTAAAAATTTTCCTGAGCTTTTACCAATCTTAAAACTTATTAAAACCGCACTTAAGAAACAGTCTAAAAGAGGCAAAATTCCTTGGAAAAAGGAATATAATTTTGGGTTATAATACTGCATTATAAATTCTGCCAAATGTTATCTTTTATCCACCTCAAGTTCCTGAAGTCGTCCCCCACTTCGTCCTTCGGGCTTCGCGGGACAGGCAATAGACCACGATTATAAATTGACACATATTCTCGATATTGTATAATTAGCATAGAGGTTATATGAAAAATACTAAAAAATCAGGCGTTCTGCGATTTTTAATTTATAAACGGGCACAAGACAAATTATTTACGGGCGTATGTTTAGATTTGGATATTGTCGAACAAGCAGATAATCTCGAGAAATTAAGAAAAAGTTTGGAGGAAGCGGCTTTCGGTTATGTTGATGCGGTGCGTAAAAAAGATTTGTCCGAAAAATTATTAAATCAACCTGCACCCAAAAAATACTGGAAAATTCTTGTTGAGATTGAGGGATATTTGCACTCAATTCATCAGGTAGAGCCGATTAAGGAACAAATCCCGGCTATTGATAGTCAATTTTTTGTCAGACAAATTCAGGGGCCTTGTGTAGCGCCATAATTCAAATTATTGGGGCAAAATGAGTTTCAAGATAAAGCCAGAGCCAGCCAGAAAGATTATCAAAAGATTGGTCAAAAATGGCTTTATTTTTGTTTATCAAAAAGGAAGCCATCGTTATTATTTGAAAAAGAGAGGTAAAAAAGAATACTTAACTTCTGTGCCGATGCACCCAGAAGATTTACCCGTTGGTACAATTTTAGCAATTATTAGACAATCTGGTTTAAATAGAGAGGAATTTTATCGTTAGCCCACCTCAAGTTTCTGAAGTCGTCCCTCCTTCGCTAAAGCTTCGGAAGGGCAAGCCAATAGACCTCGAATTGAAAATCCTTTTTAATCGAAGGGTTTTTGATATAATCAAATCAAGATGTCATTACAAGCAACGCATATTCGTTTCGCACTTGATGTTAAAGACAAATATCAGGTTAAAGATATCAAGAAATATATTTGCGGAACAGTCTATCCAGACAGCCGTTACACAACTAAAATTGATCGGACTCTAACTCATAACGGCGATATTCTTTTGCCCGCATTTGCCAAAGATGATTTTAAAAAAGGATGGCAAGTTCATCAAATTTGCGATATTCTCCAAAATTATATTTTTTCAAAGAATATTCCCTTACTGGTTAAATATTCAATTAAAACTTGGGAAGAGCCGAAATGGTTATCATTTACTGCCTCAAAAATTATTCAAGATATGGCAGATATGCAATCTTTTGATATCCAAAAAATATTAGTTAATCTCAATTATACGTACAATCCAAACAGCGAGAACATAGCAGATGTTAAAAAATCCAATCAGATTATAATAAATTTATACAAAGATAAAAAAACGACTTCTTCAGATGACTACTACCATATGTGGCTGGATGTAGGTATGGACAAAGAAAAGGCATCAAAATTGAAGGCAAAAGCCAAAGAGTTTCTGAAAGATAAACAATTAGTAAGTCAAATACAATCTTGTTATGATAAAATACTAAAATTGTACAATAATCCTAACAAATTGGCATATAAAGACCTAATAGTATAAATGGACAAAAAATCAAGGGATTTTGTGCGTCCACCAAGTTGCAGGGGTTTTTCTTTTTGGTATAATAAAAACAAAATGAATATAAAAAATCTGTTTTTAATCATCGTTTTGCTCATCCTGGGCTTTGGTGGTTATTTTTTGTGGTTGCAAACCAAATATCGCGATACTGAAAAACTGACAGGAATAAATTGCCCACAAACACTCGACCGCTATGAAGTTTTGGCAGAATATTTAGTTGACAAAATAAACAGCGAGCCAAAGTCAACTACCGTGCTTAAGGGTTTTAGGCAGCTCGACGGGGAAGTTACTTCTTCTTCCATAAACAATCTTTTTATTTTGATTCGCATTAATAGCCAAGGAGAAATTGATTCTTTTGTTTGCAAAGATAATAAAATCTATATTCACAAAGATCCCTCGCAAGATGTCTTGATCACAATACCAGAAGACGACTTTAAAAATATTGTGCAAAACATTGATAATTTAGAAGAAAGCCAGGCGGTATCCTATATGCGGAATATAACAACCGACCCCGCTAGTGTTAGAAAAACCATTATAGAAAGAATCCTCAATTCGCCTTCAGAATAAATTATAGTCAGGTTCCTGAAGCCATGGACGCAGAACGTCCTAAGCCAATAGAATGTGATATAATTAAAACATATAAAATAAGAACCTCGCTTCGCGAGAACCTTGTTTTTCGCAAGCGAAAAATAAAGGAGGGGCATTATGAAAGTATGGGGTATTATCGCGACTATCTTAATGGTAGTTTTTTTGGGTGGTTCTGTTTGGCTTTACAGCCAAAATCAAAAATTAAATGATGATCTTTCAACCACCAAATCTTCCAAAGAGACAGCCGAACAAAAACTAACAGCTACAAAAAGTGCGGCCAGTAATAAGGTACAAGTTTTGTCTATCTTCTTTAATCAGCCAAATGACAGGGACCAAATGGAAAAAGCAAAGGAATTAGTTAAATCCATGAACGACGCTACTTTGATAGCTGATTGGAAAGCAATGGAAACAAGTAGTCCAGGTAGCGATACTGGCACAAAAATGCTTAAAGATTTAGTTTCCGCACTTGAAAAAGACCTTAAGTAAATTTTTATTCTCAAAATAATATCGGGTATCTGAAGCTTTTTGGCTGTTTTAGATTTTCTAAAACAAGATTCCTGAAATTGTCCCCACGGTCTTCTCCCTTGACCCCACTTCGCTTGCCACTCTCATGGTCTACCCAGCACCAGAGCTTAAGCTCGGTGCGGGGCAGGCTATCCATGCATCGTGGTGTCGCTTCGTTAGGGGTCTGCGCGGGGCTTGACACAAGGGGGATTTTTTAGTATAATGATATAATTTGTAAAATTTAAGAGAGGGGCAAAATGAATAAGCAGACCGTTTCGGTGGCGCACGCCATCGAGCTGCCAAGAATTGAGCAAATCAAAATCCCTAAAATCTTCTGGGGAGTATTTTTATTTATTTTTGTTACTGTTTCCTTGCTTTTTGGCTATCAAAGAGTTTACGCCGAAAAAATTTTCCCTGGCGTTAAATTAGCTGGCATTAATCTTAGCGGCAAAACCGAAAGTGAGGCAAAGGCAATTTTAAATAAGAAAACCAATGGTCTTACTAACAAACAGATTCAGCTGACTATTGGAAACCAAGCCATAGATCCAAAACTAAGCGATTTGGGTGTTAGTGTTGATGTACAAAAACAAGTTGACAATGCTCTTTTGGTTGGTCATAACGATAATATTTTAAAATCAATTATTGATCCAGTTTTGGTTTTATTTTCCAAAAGAAATCTTCTGCTTGAGGTTACAATCCAAGATGAAAAATTAAATCAATTCTTAGCGCCATATGAAGCTAATGTTAAGCGACCACAAAACGCCACTTTAAAGTATGAGAATAACAGTTTTGTAGTTGTGCCGGCCAAAGATGGTTTTGGTATCAACCGCGAAGATTTTAAAAGTAAATTATCCGAGCAAATTGGCAACCTGTCTTTTAATCCCATTAGTGTTGCATTGGCGCAAGAAAAGCCGAAAATTAATGAAGATGCCACAACTCAAGCTAAACAAGAAGCAGAAAAAATAATTCAGAATCCGCTTGTCTTAACTTACAATGATCAAACTTTTAAACCCGATATAACTCAACTGGCATTATTTATTAAATTTGAAGAAAAAGAGGACAAGCTGGCAGTTGCTTTAAATGACCAAGAAATTGACAAATTTTTAG
This sequence comes from Candidatus Berkelbacteria bacterium, assembly GCA_026397155.1. Classification (GTDB taxonomy): domain Bacteria; phylum Patescibacteriota; class UBA1384; order JAPLVJ01; family JAPLVJ01; genus JAPLVJ01. Next base: position 16,871 of record JAPLVJ010000013.1, read on the forward strand.
CTGGAATTGCCAAGAAAATTGATATAAAACCAGTTGATAAACAGATTCTATCAACTACTGGCCAAGTTATTGACGAAGGAAAAGACGGTCAATCTTTAGATAGGGAAAATGCCAAAACTCAAATCAAAAGTGCTATAAATAGCCCAAATAAAAGTATCGCCTTAAAAGTAGTTGAAAGAAAGAAAGGCGAAAGAACTGTATTTCCTGATAATGTGGCTGTTGCCGGAAGGTTTCCTGGAAAATATATTGATATTGATCTTTCAGAGCAAAAACTTTACGCTTTTGATAATGAAACTTTAGTTAGATCTTTCTTAATTTCTTCAGGACTTCCTCGTACTCCAACTCCAACAGGCACTTTTTCAATCTATTCAAGGTCACGCGCAGCACTCATGACTGGACCTGGATATTACTTGCCAAATGTTCAATGGGTTAATAGGTTTTCTGGCTCAATGTCAATCCATGGCACTTATTGGCATCATAACTTTGGTCACCCGATGTCGCACGGTTGTGTTAATGCAACAAATGATGACGCGGCTTTCATCTATGAATGGGCGCCAATGGGAACTCCGGTATACATTCATAAATAAATTATGCTAAAATGTGGGCATGCGGGAGTAGTTCATTGGCAGAATGTCTCCTTCCCAAGGAGAATGTAGCGAGTTCGATTCTCGTCTCCCGCTTTTTTAATATTGACTAAAATTTCTTTAAAGAATATCTTAAAGTTAAAAGCTAAGCCAAAAAGAGCGTTGGTTTGGCGCCGCATATTAACAACCACAAGGAGGTGGAACTCGTGTGGTATGTCTCGCAAGTGAGGAAATTCATCTATGAGAATGATGATTTGGCTCAAGGTTACTTACTGTTAGCGGTGATTTTACTGTTTATGAGTAGCAGTAGTTTGATTTTTGGCCATCCTGGTCTTGTTGTTATCGGAGCTCTAACAATGAGTGTTGTAATAGGGTTTGTTGCCTGTTTTACCAATAGATTTCTCCCGGCATTATTTATGCTAACAACGATAACAGGTATAATTGGTGGAATGTTAATTGCCAAATCGTTCGCATGTGGTCTAGCCTATTTTGTTTTAGCCGGAATTCCGTTTGCTATGTATTTGAAAGGTCATGAAATGAATGGCAAACTTCTATCTGTAGCGGCATCTTTTTGGGTGGTGTATGTATTGACTTGTTGCATCTGTATTGCATCTAATGGATAGTTATTTTCGAAAAAAGGCCTTTCTCGGCCCTTTTTTCTTGAAAAAATGACGTAAAAAGAGTAATATTTCATTTGATATGCCGAGGTAGCTCAGCTGGTAGAGCGATGCTTTCGTAAAGCAGGGGTCGTGGGTTCGAATCCCACCTTCGGCTTATATAATCACTTTCCAATAAATTTAATCACTTTGGTGTGATTTTTTGTTTCAGAGACCCAATCAGAATAACTTTTATCAATTGTACCTTTTTTCTCAGCAACTTTAAAGATTATAAATCCGAATTCAGTTTGAACAAGACTAGGAGATATTTCCCCAGGGTTTAATGAAAAAGCGCCTTGTTCATAATCTTTTGCCATTGGTTTTTCCGATATTATATCTCCGCGGTGAATTAATCCTAAATCTCCACCTTTATCTTTTGATACTTCATCTTCAGAAAACTTTTTAGCCAGCTCGGTAAAGTCACCACCATTTTTAATTTGATTTAAGACATCGTTGGCGCGTGTTTGATCTTTAATAACAATTTGGTAAACATGAGCTGAGACTATGGCCTCGCTCTTGAACTTATCAACCACTAGCTTTTGTTTAATGAGTATTTTTAGGTTCTGTAAATCCATGCCATATAATTCATTCAGCATGTTTTTAACATTTTCTTCACCTTCATTTTCAGCTACAATTTTTTGATATTCATTTTCAACATCAGAAGTTGCAATAGAAAGATCTGATTTTTTAAATTGATTTTCAACTAGTTTTTGTTCTACTAAACGGTCCATAATTTGTTGATTAACAACTGATTCATCATCCATGATTGCTCCGGTTTGAGCATAAAAATGTTCAATATAGCTTTTTTGTTGATCAAACTGATACATAGTTATCCAGTATGGCCCAACAAAAGCAGCTGGGTATGGGATGATTTTAATTGCGGTTTTAACTCCATACCTAGACCAGTGGTATTTATAAATACCCAGGCCATAGGTAAAGATAATAAGAACAATCAGAGCCAAAAAAGCGATTAAAATTTTTAGCCCTAAATTTTTCGGTCTTTGAAATTTTTTCATTATTATCCTTTCTTATGATTTATATTACTGGCCATCTTGTTGTGGCAATAACTAATATTAAAGATAGGACTATTATAACTGTAAAGGGAAGAATTTTCTCTTTTTTGACAACAATAAACCAAAATCCATAAAACAATGCTGTAATAATGAAGCTTTTTGAAAGGGGATTAGTTCTCCAGAACGAGAGGATAAAGAAAATTTGGAGGATACAAACAGATAGTCCTATACCAAACAAAAGGCTATTTTCAAGGTAATTTTTCTCATAAGCTAAGTAGGTGAAAATTAGCAATGTGAAAATAAAAACTAAAATTTCTGCTATCCAGGACGGGACAAAAAACACGAATTGAATGTTGTAAAGAGTAAAAAAGCCCAAAAAAGCACTTAAGAAAATTAAAAATTCAGTTGATTCTTCTCGTTTTTTTAAATACCAATACATTGAGCCCAGAAATAGCACTACAGCAAAAACATTATTAAGCGATCCTTGCCCCAGTGATTTTGAAAGCCAGAATAGCCCGATTAATATGAAAATTAAGACGGGTAGGAAAATCTCTTTAATTAGATGTTTTGCTGGTTCAATTTGACTTTTCAGACGAGGCAGCAAAGTCCTGCCCCACGATAACCAGTAAGTCAATATTGCCTCCACTGCCCCTTGGTTGTGTTTTAACTTCTTTAGCATTTAATCTTTTTTTCAGGAGCGAAAGTGTAACTTCTTTCTGTCCCGATGTATAGTCAATAATGGTTGTTTTAGCATAAGTTTTTGGTGCAGTAGTAACTTTAGTGATCTGATAGCCGTAAGCTTTTAAGATATCAGCTACTTCCTGACCTAGCCCCGTAGTATCTGTACCGTTTTGAACCTCGATTTTCGCTGTTTCTTTTTCAATATAAGGTTCAGTTAAATATTGACGGACAAATTGTTGGATTTCTTTAAAATTACCACTTTTTGGAACCAAATAATATCCATTTAGCCCACTCTGGGAAGTTAAAAGTCCATCAGAGCTGGAATCTAGCACTTTCATGGCAATATTATTTTTGTTAATACCCTTTGCCAAGCTAACCATTTTTTCAATTTCTATAAAAGAAAGGTCTGTTTTAAGGTGGTTGCCAAGAATATTAATAATCGAAGTAGTTGTTTTTGGGTTGAGCAAAACATTAACTGACAGGGCTTTTTCAAAGAAGGCTTTAATTAGAGTCTGTTGTCTGGCTGAGCGGTCAAAATCAGAAGTTGTTTCGCGCGACCGAGTGTATTTTAGTGCCAATTTGCCATCCATATGTTGCCAGCCTGCTTTAATATAGATTGGATCATAGCCAACCATGTCAGTAGCTGGATAGTATGGGTCAGAGATGGTTTTTTCAACATAAATATCAACTCCGCCAACAGCATCAATTAGTTTTGTAAAGCCCTCAAAATCCATTCTGACAAAATAGTGAACCGGAACATCAAGAACCTTGGAGACGGTCTTTTTAGCAAGTTCAGGTCCGCCGCCAGTTGTTTTGTTGTTTTCTTCTCCATAAGCGTGAGCATAATTAATTTTGTTATATCCGGCCTTATCAATTGGCACATAAAGATCGCGCGGAATTGAAAGAAGGGCAACTTTTTTATTTACTGGATCAAAAGAAGCCAAAATTATAGTATCGGTTAAGTTACCGCCAGGGTGTTTGCTTCCCCCAATGCCCAAAAGCAAAATATTGATTCTTCCGTCGCCCTCACCGTTTAATGTTGAATTTTGAGTTTTGGGTAAAAACCAAGAAGATCCTAGACCAAAGTTGCCAGTAAATATTTTTTTGCCAGCCAGCAAAATATTAATGCCAAACCATAGAATTAAAGCCAAAACTATACCGCTTGCTATTCCAAAAACAACCTTTTTCCAAGGTTTTTTAGGTTCATCTATTTGCTTTGGTTTTCTGAAAAACATAACAGATTAAAAATAACATAGAATAAGAAGATTGACAAATACCCTTAAGCTGTGTATAATATACGCACAAAGTCGAGGGTCGACAAAGGCAAACTTTGGGAAACCAGAGGACGCAAAGCCACGGACCTACGTTAGCTAGAAACTGATATGGTAGCCGGGTTGCCGAAACCAAGAATCGGTAGACCTATCGATTTTGTAAACCCACTATGGAGGTGTTTACAAAATGCGAGGTCCCATGGAATTGGCCGATCAAACCGTTGCCTTCTGGCGATGGAGAGATTGGCAAGGTATGTACTTCTCTGTTGCAGTGCGCTGCAACAGGTGTCAGGAGCTTAGCAAAGCAGTCACAGTGCATTGCGGTGCGCCCAGTTCCTCGACTGACATGGTCTCAATTGAGGCTGTGTGTCCAAACTGCCTGAGCAAACTGGCTGCTTGGATTTTCTTCCGCGAACCGGAGATAATCCGATGCAGCTGTTGCTACAACTTTCAGCACTGGCGAGGAGTGGATATGCCAGTGCGGTTAGAGTGTAGCACTTGCGGTGCGCTAGGACGCGGACAGTTTATCTCTTGTCATTCTCCGAATATTGTCGAGCTAAGAGATATCTGTCCAAGGTGCTATCGTGTGCTTCGAGTCGAAGTACACTTCGAGTACTAGGGTGCCAAGGTATTGGGTCACAGAGGAGCCGCGAAAGCGGCTCCTTAAAATTTGCATATTTTTTCTTTTTATTATAATTTTAACTCTTAGCACTTCACAACTAGTAGGAGGTGGAAAGATGGCCAAAGTGCCATTTGGAGAAGTGAAAGTTATCAGTGTACTTCGAATAAAGGGCAATATCTATGTATTGACGTTTACTCCGGGACTTGGGCACCAATCAGGACAATTCGTCTCAATTTGTTGTCCAGGGAAAATCAGTCCTCTACCTTTTTGCCTCATGATAGGTGGCGACAGCACAAGCCAAGTCATTTTTGATGTAAAGGGAATGGGAACAGCATGGTTGGCTGAAAGAAAACCAGGTGATATTCTTGATGTTTTGGGCCCCCTGGGAAACGGATTCTCGGTTTTCAAAGAGACAAAGACAGTTTTGCTTGTGGCAGGCGGAATGGGTATTGTTCCTATCTTGGAACTTTCCAGACATTTGATACAAGATAGAAGATGCTATGTTAAACTCTTATATGGAGCAAGAGATAAGGAGCATTTATTGTCAGAGAGGCATCTTCCTGTTGCCCTTGAGGTGCTTTACTTTACCGATGATGGAAGCTGTGGAGAAAAAGGCTTGGTTACAGACCGCCTCGGAGAGACTATTGAGGAATTGAGACCCGATCAGATTTTTGCTTGTGGGCCGAAAGCCATGCTTGCTGAAGTCAAAAGAATAATTGAGCCATACAGTATTTCTTGTCGAGTTGTCCTAGAGACAATAATGGGGTGTGGCGGCCAAGGGCATTGCCGCGGCTGTATTATTGAAAGAGTAGATGGAACTTTTGTGCATTTATGCGAAGAAGGCCCTGTATTTGATATCATAGAGGTTAAGCTATAATGCTAAGATCTACGATGTTTGGCCGCGTGTTGAATAGTCCGATTTGTGTATCATCTGGTACCCAAGAATGGTTTATTGACCCTGAGTTGGCTGAAAAAGCAGGCATAGTCTTTGGAAAGAGTTTGAAGCCAAAGCCCCAAATAGGTAATCCACCGCCAAGGATCGCCGAGGTTAGAAAGAGCGACATTATTAGCTGTTA
>JAPLVJ010000030.1 GCA_026397155.1 Candidatus Berkelbacteria bacterium
TGATTCAAGGGGCTTACCCCGAGAGTGAATTTTTAAAATTTCTTCTCTTTCTTTAACATCAGGCAAATCCAAAACAATTTTTCTGTCAAAACGTCCAGGTCTTAAAAGAGCTGAATCTAAAATATCAGGACGATTGGTTGACGCGAGAACAATAACGCGAGTGTCAGTTTCAAAACCATCCATTTCAACTAAAATTTGATTCAATGTTTGCTCGCGCTCGTCGTGGCCACCACCAATTCCAGCGCCTCTCACTCGGCCAACAGCATCAAGTTCATCAATAAAAATAATCGACGGAGCGTTTTTTTTTGCTTTGACAAATGTTGACCTTACTCTGGCTGAACCAACTCCTACAAACATTTCCACAAATTCAGAGGCAGCCAAAGAAAAGAAAGGCACACCCGCTTCACCCGCAATAGCTTTAGCAAGTAAAGTTTTTCCAGTTCCTGCTGGTCCAGTTAACAAAATTCCTCTTGGCATTTCTGCACCAAGCTGTCTAAACTTACCTGGGCTTTTTAAAAAATCAACAACTTCTATTAATTCTTGTTTTGCCTCTCTTAATCCAGCAACATCTTTGAAAGTAATTCGTGTTTTCCCTGGACCAAAAATGCGAGCTCGCGTTTCACCAAAAGAAAGCGCTCGAGAATTGCCAACAGCAGCCTGACGAGTCATCCAATAAAAGAAGGCAATAATAATTAGAACAGGTAAAAATGAATAGATGATGGTTAGAATTACACCTGATTTTCCTGCACCCTTAACCTCAATTTTGGTTTTATCTGATGTAATGCCATAGTCATTTAATTTTGCATCAGATTCTTTGTATGCCTCTTCCTTTGCATTGTCTTTAAGGTCAATTGAAAGCTTATTTCCTTCAACTGTAATCTTATCTACTTGTCCTTTTTGGACCTGCTCCACAACTTGAGAAATTGAAACCTGATTTGGTTTAGCTGACTTCTGGCCCAAGAAAGAATAAATACTAATTATTAGCAGTATAGTAAAAACAACATACCAAACATTTTTTGAACACATAAAAAACCTTTCTATAAACTATTCAACAATTTAAATCTTACCAGATACTTTTGAGATTGACAAGATGCTTAGCTTAAGATTATAATATCAGGGCAGGGTGGAGCAGTAGTAGCTCGCAAGGCTCAACCAATGGGCTCTCCGACTGGCAACAATCGGAGGACACCTGTCAAATTCGGTGGAACCCTGATAGTATATTAAGGCAATACCGAGCCAAGTTCCGATGCAGTCAAGCATCGGAGAAGGTGTAGAGACTAGACGGCAGGGTCCGACAATCTGTCGGACAAGATATAGTCCAGACCACAAATCCACAAAAATTTGGGAGCAGTGAAAACTGTAGTGGTAAGCATAACCTTGAGGTCGAAGGTGCAATTCCTTCCCCTGCAACCAAGCTTAGCTTGGTTATAGCCCAGCTAAGCTGGGCAACCAAACACAAACAAGCAAACATAGATAATAAAATGTTTTATGTTTATATCTTATTCAGCAAAAAAGATAGCGAATTGTATACAGGTATTACTGATAACCTTAAAAATCGGATCGAAAGACATCAACGAGGTCTTGTTAAAGCAACGAGATACCGCCTTCCACTGAAATTAATTTATTATGAATCATATTTAGAAAAACCAGATGCGAAAAGAAGAGAAAAATATTTAAAAGGAGGAAAAGGTAGAGGAGAACTTAAAATTCAATTACACAATTGCCTTGAAAAGATGGATTATAAACATTTGTAATACCAAGGCTCTGTAGCTCAGTGGTAGAGCAAGGTCTTCATAAGGCCGAGGTCGCAGGTTCAAATCCTGCCAGAGCCATTTTTTTATTAGATAGTCTTATTAGCAAAGAAATATTCCCACCAGAGAATATAATTTGGTTTTTTGACCTCGTCGGTAGCACTAGCTACAGACGCTTTTTTTTGCTGTTCTGGTTCTTTGGAAATAATGGCCACTTTTTCATCAGGTCTAACTAGTCCTAATTTTCGCCGCGCCTCTTTTTCCTTAAAGGAAGGAGTTTGATAATAGACAATCAAATTTTGAAGGTTTTGATTTTCAACCTCAAAAGTTTCTATTTCGGTTCTTATCTTTTTCAAAATTTGTTCTGTTTTCCAGTTCTTATAAACAGAACGGCCAACAAGAACCGATAAGTAGATCAAAACAATAATGCCAATGGTTAAATAACCCTTTTTCATTTCACCTTTAGTATATCATAGAATTATTCTTCTTTTTTCTTGCTTCTTCTTTTCCAAAAAAATAATAATAGTAACAGGAACAATATTAACCAAAGCCACCAATAAAGAGTAAAGTAATCAAGGAATGAATGTCCTCTTTGGGCTTCAGCGCCTAAAACACCTTTTTCTTCAGCTTCAGTTGGTGTGGTTGGAGAAATTGTAGGCTGTGTTGTTGGTTGTACAGAAGGTGTTGGAAGGGTAGGCGCTGTAGCTACAAATCTTCGAATTGTAGCTAATCCAACGCCCAAATCACCAGCCAACGGATTGCTTGGACCCTGAATCGTTGGCTCACCTGGCGACTCATAACTACTAGCCAAAAAGCCAAATTGGATATCAAAAGAGATGCTCTGATTCTGATACGAATTGTCAGCATTATCACTTAAACTAATTGACAAATCTAAGTTGGTGTTACCTGACGGTATCATAGTAATTGACGTTTCTTTAGGATAATTTAGATCAGCCAATGTAGAGGAAAAGTTTATTGATGGACTTAAAACCTGAAGGATAACAAAAGGAGCTAAACCTAAGTTGCTAATATTCAAAATCTGAATGCCTAAATTTTGTTCAGAACTTGAATTATTAATTACTGTAATCGACTTCGTTGTTGTTTGTCCCGGAGACCAATTTGTTTCTGAAAATAATGGAGATGGGTTACCAGGATAAATTAAATTAATTTCATTGCTTTGTCCATTGACCTTGCTGCAAAAACAAAATACAGCCAAAAAAGATAACACTAACCACAACAAAATAAATTTACTTTTCATTTTCGTCTACCTTGTTCCCTCTTTGTTCCTTGATTTTTCTTCTTTTTTTAATCTCATCCTTAATTTTATTTATTTCATCATAAATTATAATGGTAGCTGGAATAACAATTAAAATAATTAGTCCTGGCAAAGTCCGCGAAAAAGCGACAGCGTAGCCAAAATACGGAATTTTGAAGATGACTTTGCCAACGATTTGGTCAGGTAAAACTTTGTTTGAATCAGGGCTACCGTTGGCATCGCCTTCGGTGATGAAAAGCTTGAGATTACCCTGATATTCTTCGTTAACAATTCGGTGCGTAGTGGTTTCTTCGGGTTTTTCGCGATTTTTAAAAGTAACGATATCATCTATTGTATAATCGGCTTGCGATTCGGTTATGACCATAGAGCCAGTTTTAATCGTCGGCTCCATTGATCCGGATTTCACCACTAACAACTTAATCCCGCCGATGCTGAATTTTGAAGAAATAGCCAAAAATGCAAAAATTATCACAACAGCATAGATAATGCAGGTTAAAATATTCCAATAATTATTCTTTTTCATCATCTAAAACCTCGATTGTCCCGACTACCCATAAAGGGGTTATCGGGACTCAAAAGCTTTAGCTGGAGGTTGCAGCAACTACAAAATCAAAAGTAGTTGACTTTCCTTGATAACTATTATCTGCACCAATTGGTAAAGTAACTGTATAGGTCATCGGCATACTCCAACCAGTAGCTAACTGATTTCCGGGAAGCAAGATTTCTTTGTTAACTAAATCTTTGAGTTTGCCTGTAAAAACAGTCGTCTCGTTCCAACCTACTGTTGATTTGACTATTACATCAAGGTTGTTGTACAAATA
>JAPLVJ010000031.1 GCA_026397155.1 Candidatus Berkelbacteria bacterium
GACATCCCCGACGATGAGGGCCGCGACTGCAAAACCCAGTGGGATATAGCAGTGAAAACCCTGAAATACGAAGTCCTTAACAACATAGGAACCCAATAATATGAGAGACGTACCCATCAATGACATACTCAAAGCAGGGCACATATTATTTTGGTACTACTTTTTTACGTACCTTAATTTTTGCACCTGCCTTATCTGGACCTACCTACTACTCCCCGTAGTAAATTACTACCTCCACGACCTGAATAAGCCCGGAGGATGGAGCGATTATACCGGACCTTATTAAGGGCAGTTTGATAAATTACAACACACTCTCCATCAATGTATTTGGCATACTTTTTGCTATGTAATTGGCAATGAAAAGCTACCAACCAAGTTTCTTTGATGACAGTGATCGTCTCACCGCATTGCGTCGTCTCGGTGATCCGTTGATGGAATTGTCCAAACACATCGATTTTGAGATGTTTCGACCCAAGCTTGAGGAGGCGCTTCGTAAAGAGGATAGAAAAAGCCCCGCTGGGCGCAAGCCTTTGGATGTCATTGTCATGTTTAAAGCTATTTTCCTACAAAGGTTTTATAATATCAGCGACGAGCAGCTCGAATTTCAAATTACTGATCGGTACTCTTTCACCAATTTTCTTGGTCTTCACGGAGCATCAAAAATCCCAGATTTTACGACTTTTTGGAAATTCCGCGATCAATTGGCGACAAAAGGTATCGAGCGAGAATTATTCGACCTTTTCCATGCTAAACTAGACCAAGAAGGGGTTTTTGCCAAAGCAGGATCGATTGTGGATGCAACCATTGTGGAGGTTCCCCGCCAGCGGAATTCGAGGAAAGAAAATGCGGAAATTAAAACCGGGCAAATTCCGAAGGAGTGGAAAAATGATGCCCACAAGCTATCGCATAAGGATACTGATGCAAGATGGTTGAAGAAAAATGGGGAGAACTTTTTTGGTTACAAAGATCACATCAAAACCGATGCGGGAACTGTGCTTATTACCGACTACCGGGTAACTGCTGCGAGCGTTCATGACAGTGTTGTTTTGAGCGAGATGTTAGGGGAAGGAGACAATGGACAAAGTCTGCACGCAGATAGCGCCTACAAAAGCGTTGAGTGTGATGAAATACTGTGCAGCATGAAGATTGAAAATCAAATACACGAGAAAGGAAAGCGAGGCACCGCTTTAACGCAGACCCAACTGGAACATAATCGGCAAAAGTCCAAAATTAGAGCGCTGGTCGAACATGTATTTGGATTCATGGAAAACTCAATGAATGGGATTTTCATGAGGTGCATTGGGATAAAAAGAGCAAGATGTAATATCGGATTGGCCAACTTGATCTATAATATTTGCCGATACGCGCAACTAATTCGTCTGAATCGAGTTCAACGCGCATAAACAACAATAAAAAACCTTTCTGTTACATGATTATTATCATTTCAACCACTCGATCCGATGGATTCGCCATACTAAAATTGCCGATTTTTTAAAATGAGCTTTTGCTGCGATGCCAAAATTTAAAACCCAGAATTTTTCAAACTGCCCGTAAGTTTTCTTAATGGCCGAACAAAATCTATTTTTGCTTTCTATAGTCATACCTGCTCGTGACGAGGAAGGGTGTATCGCAAGCACAGTTGAGCATCTGCATCTGGAGCTCAAACTGCATGGCGTGCCT
>JAPLVJ010000016.1 GCA_026397155.1 Candidatus Berkelbacteria bacterium
ATAAACACCAGGTCCCAGGTTCGATCCCTGGCACGCGCATTTTTAAATTTAAAGCATCCGTTTGGGGTGTTTTCTGGTATAATGAGCTTATGAAAGCTAGTAATTTCAAATTTAATGATTGGGTTGTATATTGGTCAGGAAACTGGAGTGTTCTAAGTATGTCATATTGGGGAGAGATCTACACTGGGAAACCTTTCACTTCAGAGATGGATCAATGCGTCAAGTATATGGTAATAGTTTGGCAACGGGGTAAAAGCGAGGCGTTTGGGCGAGAAAGTGAAAAAGAGAAATTTGGTCGTAAGTTTAACGCACTTGTTAAATCGAATGCGGGCTATATGGATAGCTTATTCTTGAAAACTAAAAAAGCCACCGATCAGTTTTTGGGTTTCGAAAAGCAACATTTTGGCAAGGACATTACTATTGATCAATACAAGAAATTTCAAAATATTTTAAATAGAATTTACTATCCGCTTTTCATACAAAACAAAATTAGCGCCGACTACCTTGATAAAGATATTTTGGATAAATACTTTTCAAAAATCGAGAAAGTTCGAAAGTATATTACACCAGTTTTTGATCGTTCAGAAAAATTTATGATTAAGTTAGCAAAAATACACGCTAGAAAAACAGGATATGATTACAGCTTTATATTATCAACTATAAAAAAAGAATTTGAGGATTATCTTAGCGGAAAATTAAAATTACCGTCCAAAGAGTTATTAGAAAGTAGATTAGGTTCAACGGCATTTTTAAGCAAAGACGGCAAAACAGAAGTTCTTAATGGAAAAGTTGTTGAAGAAATCGAAAGAATTGTTTCAGCCCGAAATAATAATGAGGTTCTTAAGGGCAGTACTGGTTATCCTGGAAAAATTACAGGAATTGCTAGAGTTATAATAGATCCAAAAAATCCAGGGAGATTTACAGAGGGTGATATTTTGGTATCTGGAGCAACAAGACCAGATTTTTTGTCAATCATGAAAAAAGCTAGCGGATTTGTGACTGATTCCGGGGGATTACTTTGTCATGCTGCGATAGTTGCACGTGAACTTAAAAAACCCTGTGTTGTTGGTACCCAGGTCGCTACAAGGGTTTTAAAAGACGGTGATTTAGTCGAGGTTGATGCTAGTAAAGGAATTGTGAGAAAAATTACTAAATAGAAAGAAAGTTCTAACGTCCTCTACGTAGGCCCATTTCTATTCCTCTATTTTTATGGCTCCGGCCGGGCAGTTGTCCTTGGCCTCTTTTATTTTTTCTTCTGGGTCACCGGGCGGGTTAATTGGTTCTGATTTGTGCTTTTCTTGATTCATTTTGAAACTTTGCGGGCAGGTATTGACACATGCCCCGCAACCAATGCATAAATTTTCATCTACACTTATTTTCATTTTTCCTCCGCGTTCCTTAGATTTATCAAAGGTGGCAGATCCAGCCGCCATCAACAACTATTGTTTCACCACTGACATAATTAGATAGATCAGATGCTAAAAATGCAGCGACTCCAGCAATATCTTCAGGTTTGCCTGTTCTTCCTACTGGTATTTTTGCTAAAAATCCTTCAGCGGTTTTTGGATCTTTCAATATATCTTGAGTCATCTCTGTTTCAATTAATCCAGGGGCAATGGCGTTTACGTTTATACCCACTGGGCCAAGTTCGGCTGCCATTGATTTTGTCAGCATGATTACCCCTGCTTTAGAAATATTATAAACAGTAATTTGAGGAAAGGCAGCAAAGCCAGCAATAGAAGCGATGTTTATGATTTTACCTGATTTGTTTTTGGCCATTTCTTTTGCTGCCTCTTGGCCAGCCCAAAGATAACCGCGCAGGTTGACATTTAAGACATCATTCCAGTTTTTTTCATCAACCTCAAGAAAATTTTTATATTCCAGAATACCAGCATTATTAACTAAAATATCAACTTTGCCAAAATGTTTTATTGTTTCTGCGACCATTTTTTGGATATCTTCTTTTTGAGTGACATCAACTTTAATTGGCAATGTTTTTTGACCATTACTTTCAATTTCTTTTGCCAATTCTTGCAATTTCTCAAGTCTGCGCGCGGCTAAAGTAATATTTGCGCCAGCTTTGGCTAGGTATTGTGCTATGCCTTTTCCAATGCCAGACGAAGCGCCAGTGACAATTGCGGTTTTTCCATTTAGATTTAATAAATTTTCCACAGTTCCTCCTTTTTATATCTTAATCTCTAATCTTAGACTATCAGATTATTTTATTGATGTAAACAAAAAAAGAGCCCCGAAGGGCCGCTTTCTTTTGAAAGAAGATGATACTTTAGATAATGCCGTTGTTGCCAATGCGCGTATCAGTGAAAATGTTGTCCTCGGGAAAGCACTGGGTCGCAAATTCTAGGAAAATGGCTGGTCCGCCTACTGCAGTGATTGAGTGGACCATACCTGGTCTAAGAGTATAGGTCATTCCTGGCTCTAAGACAATTTCTGTCGGATTACCCAGGTTGTTCTCTGGGCGTACCCAAAGTCTAATACAGCCACTTACGACAAAGAAAGTTTCGGTTTTTTTCCTGTGGTAATGCTCTGGACACGTCTTTCCTTCTCTTAGGGCGAGTAGCTTACCCCCGTATCCGGCTACATCTTCTTGGGCGATCCAGGTTTCAAATAGCTCGTGCATTGGATAGAACCCACCGAAATTGAGAAGCTGACAAGGTCCAACAGAATCTTCGCCTGTCATGGCATCAGTTGGTAGAGCAAGACCAATGCGGTGTATCATCTGCATGTATTGTGCTATTATTGCATCTCTTTTTGGTCCAGGTGGTACCTGGATTTCGAAGCGCTGCAAGTTAGAGTCATAATCTGTCATCTTTTTCACCCCCAGGTTGTAGTGTTCGGTTGTCAGATATTCAATACTAATTTGAATATTATGGAAAGTCAAGTTTTAATACAAAAAAGGGCCTGGTGGGGATCCTCCTCGCTCCGACTCGGAGCCTGGGCGCTACACACAGAAAGTTCCCTATTCGGTTGCTTTCTACTCGCGCCCTCCGATCCCCGCCAACAGACCAATAATTTAAAATCCCGATCTAAAGTCGGGATCTAAAATTAGGGCCTGGTGGGGATCGGACCCACGACACTTTGCTTAAGAGGCAAATGCTCTACCACTGAGCTACAGGCCCATTTGCCTGGGGGCAGAATCGAACTGCCGACACCATGATTTTCAGTCATGTGCTCTACCACTGAGCTACCCAGGCGTGGTGGGCAACAGAGGATTCGAACCTCTGACCTCCTCGGTGTAAACGAGGCGCTCTAACCAACTGAGCTAGTCGCCCGCCTTGCGGACGAGAGGACTTGAACCTCCACGGGATTTCTCCCACTAGCTCCTTAGGCTAGCGCGTATACCGTTCCGCCACGTCCGCTCAACCGCCATAGAATTATACTAAATTTAAGCTTATTATTCAAGCTTGTTGAGAATTTTTTCAGCAAGTTCAAGCTGTTCTTTGGTGTTTATGCCAATTGTTTGTTGCCAATCGCAGATTGGCATTATATTTATCTTTTCTTTTTGTTTTATTGCAATTTCTAAAATATCAGTCAGATAATATTCCCCGATCTTACTTTTTTTAATTTTTGGCAGATTTTTAAATAGCCACTCTGTCTTAATTAAATAACAACCGGGGTTGGATTCTTTGATCTTTTTTTCTTTGGTACTGGCAGCTTTTTCTTCGACAATTCCTGTAATGCTGCCTTTTTTATCTCTCTTGATTCTCCCATAGGCAAAAAAACTGGGATTTTTGAGAATTACAGAAACAAGAGATAAAGTAGCATTTGTTTTTTCATGTTTTTCTATAAGTTTTTTGAAAGTCTCTGCTTTCCACGACGGAGTGTCGCTGTAAATAATAAGAACCGAATCATATTTTTTAAGTGCCTCTTTCGCTTGTAGGGTTGCATGGCCAGTACCAAGCTGTTTTTTTTGCACAACATAATTCGCTTTGTTTTTAAGATAGTCTTTAATTTTTTGTCCCCGAAAGCCGATAACCACAACTGGTTTTTTAAAACCAGCTTTTTTTAGTGAAGAAAGACAATAATAAATCATTGGTTTTTGACAGAGCGGATAAAGCGCTTTTGGACTTTCTTTTGCGTTGATTCGCCTGCCCTTACCGGCGGCTAAAACTAAGGCCTGAATATTTTTCATAAAACTCCTTTTAAATTATAAAGTAAAAATTATCAAAAGACTATTTATTTTTATTTTACTGCTTTATAATTCTATCGGAGGCAAAATATGTACGAATGCGATATGCATGTTCATTCTTCTTTTTCTCCTGATGCCGAACATAAACCAGATGAAGTTTTTAAAATTGCCCATAAAAAAGGTCTAAAAGCAATTGTGATTACTGACCATAATCTTACATCTGGAATGGATGAAGCGTTAAAAGCGGCAAAAAAGTACGCTCTAAATACTTGTTGTGGAGTAGAAATTACCACTAAATATGAAAATACTGATATTCACATTCTCGGATATGCTGAGAAATTTGATCAGAAAATTTTAGTAAAGGGCTTAAAAAGGACGGTTGATGGATATAATGAGCGTGCATATGAGATGGTTACAAAATGCCGAGATCTAGGTGTTGCCAATATTAATTTTACGAAACTGCTTAAAAAAAGAAGGCATTCATTTATTTCGCGTAAAGATGTTGCTTTTGAAATCGCTCAGAAGAAAAATATAACAGTAGGGGAAGCTTTTAAAATAATTAGACGAGGCGGGCCGGCATTCATTGCTTATGGTGAATGGGCGATGTCTCCTCAAGAAGCAGTAAAGATGATTAATGAAGCTCAAGGAGTGGCGGTTTTGGCCCACCCTGGAGATGGTATAAAGAGAAGCGATCAGCCAAATCAAGCCATGAAAATAGTATATAAACTAATAGATGAACTGTCTGAATGTGGTTTATTTGGCCTTGAAGCAATTTACCCGACTCATTCTGCAGCTACGAATAGAGAATTTTCTAAATTAGCTACCCAGAAGAATTTATTTATTACCGGCGGCAGTGATTGGCATGGGTTAAACTATACGCCAGAAATTAAATTAGGATCTTCGGGTATTAAATATCAGGAATTTATCAAATTTAAAAAAGAGCTGTTGTAAAAAAGGACCCCGCATAATCAGAGCGTAAGATCCTTGTTATTGCATAGAATCGCAAAGAATTGTTTTGAATGCTTGTAGGTTAGTTGCTCGTACCTCTGCAGGTACCCTAAAGTCCAATCTGGACAAAGGAAACATACCGTCTAGTTTTTCGGAATCTCTGATCACCCAAAGAGCGATGCCACGCAACTCTTCGGTGTCAAATGGTCCCAAGCTGCCTACAATGTCCTTGGCTTTAGCAATATGACCATCTGTCAGCAACCGACGTACCTCCATTTCTTGAGTTCCCTCAAGTAGTTGTCGCGCCTCCCGGGCCAATGGGGGATACAAAGATCCTTGTGTGGTTTCATTGAATTCCTGTTCCCATTCCAAGTTGCCCGGATGAAGGCGTAAGGTGTTGAAACGTAAAATTCTCCAAGTTCCGCCAAAAGTACAATATCTCTTCCAGCTATAATCGACAATGTCTGGATCGTCGGATTGAGGGAAACCAATTAAGCGCTGGCCATCCCAGTACAATTGGACTTGAAAAAAATCAACATAGGCAACCGATTTGCCCGCATAATTAGGTGGGTGAGGATCAATGCCAACGTCATCTCTAAAGGCAACAGCCTCGATACTTTGAAGCATTTCTGATACATAGAACCACACATCACTATCTGATCCATTAAGCATCAGGGTTTTGCAATCGGGACCCATGTCAGTGGTTATTGCTGCCACACGAGTGTTGTGTCCATCGTCATCCGATAGGCATATCAATTCGTACCGAGTGGGAACACTCACTCCCGATTCTGCCAACCGCAGGTAGTATGCTCGGCTTGTAGTAGCAATATGCTCAGCCAGTTCCTTTTGTTCATTGGGAGATAGTGTGCTGAGAGTTTGATGTTCGATATTCTTGATGATCAATCCTTCACTTGTTCGGCAAATCTCTGAATGACCGAAATATCCCAAATGGTCAGTTGGTGTTAGCCCTAGCTGTCTTGCCATTGTTAAAACATCCACGTGGTCCACCCCCTCTTCATGTTAATGAGCCGACACTGCTCACAAACATTTTGCCGTAAGGAGAATTAGAAAAAAATGGAAAAAATCAGACAATCTTTTCCAAAATTCCAATAGAGATATCAAAAGGAGATAATTTTAGAGTATAATTTTCGTACATTTTGCCTGAAATTTCAAATTTTAAGTTAGTTAGTCGAGATAGGGGAGTGGTAATTTTTCCCTGAAGGTCATATCTATTTTCAGCATAGGTCCTTGGAAGGTCTTTGTTGTATAAAATTTTATCTTTACTTTCGAGCAATTTTTTCATAATCTCAATTGTTGCTTTTTGAGAGGGGAGAGCATTGGACTTAATACCTCGTCCAGAGAGGTATACCTTGTCGGATACAGTATCTAAGAATAAATCAACATCATTTCTCGCTTTTTCTAAATCAGACTCCCCTACTATTTTTATTTCAAATTTGCTCTTCTCTATCACCTTCAAAAGATATGAATTCTTTGGTATAAATTGAGAATAAGTTTTGCTTTCTAAATCTTGCTCAATTTTAACGCCATTTTTTTCAAATCCGTCAACCCATGAAGCATAATCCAAATTAGGACTCAAAACTTTATCTCGATATTGTCCAAATGGCAAAGCAAACAAAACCTCGCCGCCCTTGCCAACGCCAGTTAATTTACAGCCAGAGCCTGTATTATTTTCTTCTTTGTTAGCCATTTTGTGGATTTTTGAGTATATTTTATCGATTGCGGGCGTTGAAATATCCAAAAAGTAAAGAAGGTTCTGATATTGGTTCAATGTGCTAAAGAAAAATTCGAGTGCTGTGTCTTGCGAGCCCTTTTTGAATATTTCAGAAAAAGCAATTAAGTTTTGCGAAGCGATCTGATTAAGCATGTTAATATAAGTTTTCCAAAAGGAATTTTCAAAGTCAGATTTTAATGCTTTTTTAATCTGTTTTTCGCGCTGCTCCAAAACATTTTGAACCTCTTCTGCCGAAGCAATGACCGCGGCGCCTTGTACCAATGTGCCAGAAAAAATCAAGCCAAAATCAATTGGCCAAACCGGCGAGGAAGGCAAAGAAAAAATTTGATCCAGAGGTTTACCCCAATATTTTACGCCTTTAGAATAAAAAACAATTGGGTAAGTTGATTCAGTTGTGGCTGCGAACACAGTCGCGCCATTTGTTCTGCCTCTTTGTATTTTCTTAGAAATTTCCCAAGCCAGTTTGAAAGTATCTTTTTCATCAATTAGTTTGGCAAGTGAGGCAGAAATGGCACCAAGTCCGCCCAAAGAGGCGCCCAGGGTTATCTCTGACAAAAAATGAATTCTAAAACCAGATAATTTTGTGGAAAGAAGCTGCTTTAAATTATCAACAATATAACTTTCAAGTTTGATTTTTGAAAATTTATGATTTTGGGGAATGTAGGCATAAAATTCATCATCAACTTCAAACCTTTTTTGTTCAATTTGTTGCAAGCCAACATAGAATCTTAAGGGAAGTTTGGATAATACAGTTAAGCCGCCATAGAAACCAGAAAAATCACCGGTCCAAAAAAAGGAATGCGGGGCAGAAGCCACTTTGTGGCATTTTGAAAAAAATTCTTGGTAGATTTTAGGAAATTTTTGCTTTAAGCAACTAGTATTCATTTTACTTGATCGATTTTAGCAGATTTAGGCTTAACTATCAAGAAAAAAGGTCCTTTTGGGACCTCTTCCTAGCGTAATATGTTGAATCTTTGTGATCGTTTCTTCTATATCGGGTTTTAGCCTACTGTTGTTTTTGGTTTGTTTTTCAAAGATAGAAGAAGTGCCTCCGACATAGACATTAGTTCCTACTTCGCAACAATCAGTTATTCTTTCTATTGTCAGTCCGCCGTCAACCTCAATATCAAGCTCTCGCCCCCTAACCATAGAAGAAAAATCAGTGATCTTCTGGATTGTTGCTGGGATAAATCCTTGGCCAGCAAATCCAGGATTTACAGTCATGATTAGGACAAAATCAAGCTTCTTGATAAAGGGTTCTAGTTTAGAAACTGGTGTTTCTGGTTTGATGGCAATGCCAGGCCGTACCCCGAGCTTTATGATTTGAGCAACCACTCTTGACGGATCATCAGTTGCTTCATAGTGGAAAACAATAATATCAGCGCCTGCGTTAGCAAACGCTTCGACGTGGTTTTCAGGTTTTTGGATCATCAAATGAACATCTAGAGGCAAGTTTGTTGCTGATTTTAGGGCTCTAATAAGGTCAGGACAACCAGTCACAAAGTTAGGAACAAAATTACCATCCATAACATCAATGTGAATACAGTCAACCCCTGCTTTTTCTAGGTTCCTTACTTCTTCTCCAAGGTTTAGGACATTAGCGCACATGATTGATGCTGAAACCATAGCTTTCATTGAATAAGCTCCTCTCTTTCTTCTTCATACAATAGTGACGGATTTTCTGCAAGTTCTATAATCGTATGCTTTATTGGGTCTGGAAATTTGTCTATTTCTGCAAGACAATCATCTTCCATAGCGTTGAGTCGGCATTTTCCTAGCCAAAGACCAAGTGCCATTATTTGGCAAAGTGCTAAAGGGATAATACTAAAATCCTCAAAGATTCTGATAGCAGGTCGACCAAATCTTTCTGTTGTGGAAAGCTTAGTTGGCAAGCTACGCACAAACTTCTTGCAATGGTCTAAAAGGTGAGGATTATTTACTCGTTCTATTGTTTGACGACCATATGTAACAAGATCGTTAAGCGCGAACGTTTTGTCTGTTAGAGAATAGACTGCTTGAGCCATTTCATCAACCAAGGAATACAAGAAAGCAGTAAAGCGATCATCTGATGCTGCATCACTCGTATACTCTCTTTCAGCAAAGATGCCAATCCAGGCAATGGCAGTATGGATGGCACTGACTAAAGCAATCTTTCTTTCGTAGTGATATTCAGCATCTTGGTATAAGGCAATATTGGGTAAACGACAGATTAGAGCATCTGTTTCCTCAAATCCAGTTATTCCAATTACTACCTCTGAATGGGCTTCTCTAGTGATCTTTCCGTCATATTGTCTAAAGCTCATGCAGTCAACCATAGTTGTAGGCAAATGGATCCCAAGTGTTGATCCAGCCGCACAATCTTCAAGCATTGTGCCAAAATGTCTACCGCTACTGGCGACGTTTTCAAGAACCAAAATGCAGAGGGGTGTTCGGACTCTTTGCTTCTGTCTGACTTTGAGGGCCGGTGCTAGAGCATTGGCAACTGCAGGGAGGTTGGATTTCCCCACGGCAGTAAAGATAAGTCTTACCCTTTGGTCTGTTAGATATTCAACTAGATGGTCAGGGTTTTCTTGAATAACAGCATGGAATGGTACATAGGTTGACTCACTAGAAATATGGCTGTTAACTCGTGTGACATGAACTCCTGGGCTTTCTAGTAGATCTTTGTATCTTTCTGGGTTTCTGGCAACAACAATTGGTGCAATCTTAGCTTCATGTAGCATTGGTAAGACTACCCCTCCGGCAATAGCACCTGTACCAAAAACGATTGCTTGAGTGTTCCGATCCATGGTTCTACCTCCTTGTAAGGTACAGCTCCAGAAAATGATCTCTGGGTTTTGGGTACAATTTATCTATACCCAAGACTCAAAGATCAAGAAGCAGATTCAATAATTTTTTCTTCGAGAGCTTTGGCACTTTTAGGTAACTGACAGACCTCTTTT
>JAPLVJ010000047.1 GCA_026397155.1 Candidatus Berkelbacteria bacterium
TGTTTCTGGCTTTGTAATTACACCCTTTGAAACACAGTGACAGTTAGATATAACAAGATCAAATTCTGATAGATCAAAGTTTTCAAAAACAGTGGGTAAAAAGGGAAGATAAATTTGAGGTTTTTTTTTGCCGTAAGGCAAGTTATTAACAAAAGAGGTAATTATTTTGGCATTTTTAAATTGCGGCAATTCGTCTTCATTATATACAGAGGTATAAATTGGGGCTTTTGGGAAAATCTGATGTAAAGCCAAAAGAACATGCTCAGCCCCACCTAAAGTAGAAAGCCAATCATGAATAATCGCAACCCTTAGATCATCCAGTTTTCTCACTTTATCACTCCTTAATAGTTTCTTCTACTTTTAATGACTGCAACAGGTGTTTTTAAAACAATTAAAATATCTAGAAGCAAAGACCAGCTTTCAACATAATATATATCAAGAGACAAACGCTCTAAGTCAGAAAGTTCCATGCGCCCTGAAACCTGCCAAAGACCAGTCATTCCTGGCTTAATGTAAGAAGTGTAAGTATATTTCTTTTCATAACTTGAAACTCGATTAAATTCATCTGGTGTAAGGGGACGTGGTCCAACCAAAGACATTTCTCCTTTTAAAACATTATAAAGTTGAGGCAATTCATCAATACAAGAAACCCGCAAAAAACGACCAAATTTAGTGATACGAGGATCTTCTTTTATCTTCCCACGAAAAAGACGATTTTTTTTCTTAAACTTATGATAATAAGAATCAGCTTCTTCGATCATAGAACGCAATTTATACAAATAAAATTCCTTGCCTCCGCTGCCTATTCTTTTTTGTTTATAAAAAATCAAACCCCTTGAATCAATTCTGGTAATAATGCTAACCACAATAAATACAGGCAAGCAGATAATTAATCCGATCAACGAAACAATAATATCAATCACCCGCTTAGCAACCTTGCCCCAACCTTCTAAAGGCGTTCTTTTAAATTCTAGTAATGGGTAGGTAGAAAGAGAACTAATCTCAACATTACTTGATTTAGCCCTAAAAAGATTAGGCATCATTTTAAAATACAGCTTATTCTCTTCGCAAAAATCTAAAATTTTACCGGTTTCTCGCTCTGAAAGGTTTGGATCAGCTAAAATAACTTCATCAAATTTATTGCGATTAAAAATCGTCATTAGCTTTTCAACGCCATCCTTATTTATCGCCTTTACTAATTTAAAACCATACCCAGGATTAGTTCTAATTACATTAGTAATTTTTTTAGCTGATTCTGAAACACCAATAACCAATACGCGGTGCAAACCAATTCCTTTTCGATACAAAAGCTTTTGCAAGCTTTTAAGGAAATATCGTCCCAAATAAACAAAAATTATAGCTAAAACCCAAGCATAAAGAATTATTAAACGAGAGAAGAACAAAAATCGACTAAAGAAAAGCCAAGCAAAAATTACTGCAATTCCCGCAGAAACACCCAAGAATATTGAAGAAAATTCTTTTAAGCCTTGCTTTGGTTTTCTAATATTATATAACCCCTCAAGCCCAAAAATGATTATCCAAAAAGGCAGAAAAACTATAATAAATTTTATATATTGATAGAATGGCCATGCATAAATGGTTGATTGAGGAATCTCAAACTTAACACGCAAAAAATAAGCCAAGCTAAAGGCCAGAATAATAGTGATTAAGTCAATCGGCAGCTGCAAGACACCAAAAGTAAGTTCGCTTTTTTTCATAATTTTAATTTAAATTTCTAATTTGAAATTCTATCTCAAAGCACAAAAAATAGCAAGAGAGCAGCCTTAATAATCTTGGAAAATTAAAAGATTAAAAACTATGCGGTAAGATCTTTATATACTCCAGTGGCCGCAACAGCGCCTTGGGCCGCAGCAGTAAGAACTTGTTTAAAATTACCAAAAGCATCTGTAATATCGCCAGCCGCATAAACAAACGCTAAACTTGTTTTCATATTTTGATCAACTTCAATAAAACCACGCTCATTTGCCTTAACACCAATATCTTTAACTAAAACCGAAGCTGGCACAACACCAATTTCAATAAAAACTGCGTCAGTATTAATCACTTTTCCACTATTTAAAATAATACTTTCAACTTTGTTACTTCCTTTAATCTCTTTAACTTCAACATTAAGAATAATTTCTATTTTGGGATTTTTCTTAATTGATTCAATATTAGTCGGCTCGCCAGTTAATTCATTACCGCGAACAAGAATTTTAACCTCTTTGGCATGCTGTGCTAAAAGCATAGCGCTTTTGATGGCTGAATCGCCCCCGCCGACTACAACAACGATTTTATCTTTAAAAAGTGGAGCGTCACATGTCGCACAATAAGCTACACCTTTGTTATGAAACTCCTCTTCACCAGGAACATTTAACTTTCTTCTCTGCGTCCCGAGAGCTAAGATTAACGAACGCGCTTCAAAGCTTTTACCTGACTTAGTCAGAACTGTAAATGATTTAGATTTTTGAACTTTTGTCACTTCATCTTGAATAATTTCCCCACCAAGTGCATTAATCTGTTCTTTTAATTTTTTAGCTAATTTTAAACCAGGAATTTCTTTAAAGCCAGGAAAGTTCTCAATCTTCCAAGCTTCAGCCATAGCACCACCCAAAACCAAACCAACAACTAAAACTTTTAGCTTGTATCGCAAACCATACAATGCGGCAGTTAAACCTGCTGGCCCTGAACCAACAATAATTAAATCATATATCACTAGTCCTCCTCTATCATAAATATAGTTGTTTTTTGATGATCTTGCAAAATAGAAGCTGGGGTATCTCTTGTAATTTTATTGTAAATGGCTTTTTTTAGAATTTTGTTTTTATTCTTATTGGCTAATAAAAAGATGTCTTTGGAATCCGTAATTGTGCCAATGCCAACTGTTAATGCTTCTACAGGACAGAACGCATTTACCTTAATTGTCTCTGAAGTAAGCTCAACCATTCTTGTTCTGGAATTAAAGTCAGAACCAGGCTCATTAAAGGCAATATGGCCATTTTTTCCTATCCCCAAAAGACACAAGTCAAACCCGTTCAACTTTTTTATTTTATTCTCATATTTTTGACAGGTTATCTCTTGATCAGAAGATAGTCCATCCAAAAAATGTTGGTTTTTTTTCTGAATATTCACGTGTTTTAAAAAATTATTCTCTAGATAATGCCTGAAGCTATTTTTGTCTTCTAATCCTAAACCTAAGTATTCATCAAGATTAAAGGTAATAACGCGGCTAAAATCAATCTGGCCTTTTTTGTTAAGTTCTATTAATTTTCGATAAAGCAAAATCAATGTTTTACCTGTCGGAAGAGCTAGTCTTAAATCTGGTTTTTGGTTAATCGCTTCTTTAATTTTCTGCCCTGCTGTTTCCACAAGATCACTAAATTTCTTAAATACTAATATTTTCATTAAATATATTTTAGCACGAATGTCGTTTCTTTTTAACATTAAAATATTGTATAATTAAAAAGCAAAAACAAAAAGGAGAAAATATGCATCAAAAGGTTATTTTGGTAGTTTTTGATGGATTTGGAATTAGCCCTAACAAAAGAGAAAACGCGATCATGTCTGCTGACATGCCAAATTACAATCACCTGATTGAAAATTACCCCAAAGCATCTCTTTCAGCAGCTGCTGTTTCAGTTGGTTTAATTTGGGGCACAACCGGCAACTCTGAAATTGGGCATGTAAATATTGGCTCAGGCAGGGTTGTTTGGCAGGAACTTTCGCGAATCTCGCGCTCTATTGAAGACAAAAGTTTTTTCCAAAATCCAATTATTGTTGAAGCCTGTAATCACGCTGTGAAAAATAATAAAGCTTTACATTTAATTGGCCTTGCTTCAGACGGCGCTGTTCATAGTCATATCAGTCATCTCTATGCTTTACTAAAAGCAGCAAGAGAAAAAAAAGTAGACAAAATCTTTGTTCACCTTATTACTGACGGACGCGATACTGCACCCCAAAAAGTGCTTGAATATTTACCCGAATTAAACCATAAACTAGAAAGTACTAAAGCTAAAATTGCTTCTGTTTCAGGCCGCTATTTTGCCATGGACAGAGACAAAAGATGGGACCGGACTGAAAAAGCTTATAAGGCCATAGTTGGAGGTGTAGGTAATACAGCTGATTCTTTAGAAGAAGCAATCAACAATGCTTATCAAAAAAAACAAACAGATGAGTTTATTGAACCAACGGTTATTGTTGATAAAGATAAAAAACCTATTGGTTTAATCTCCGACAACGACGCGGTTATTTTCTTTAACTTTCGATCAGACCGATCAAGACAACTATCTCAAGCAATCGCTGATGAACATTTTAACGCATTTAAAAAAACTCACAAACAGAATCTTTATTTTGCCACTATGACAAATTATGAATTAGATGAACTGAATACTCATATTATTTTCCCAGAACCTGATGTTACAAATACTTTAGGAGAAGTAATTTCAAATAATGGTTTAAGGCAACTTCACATTGCCGAAACAGAAAAATACGCTCATGTAACTTATTTTTTCAATGGCGGCCGGGAAGAACCGTATCCAAAAGAAGATCGAATTATGATTCGTTCACCAAAAGTGCCTACCTACGACCTAAAACCAGAAATGTCAGCATATTCAATTTGTCAAAAACTTTGCGAAGAGATTAATGAAAATAAATATGACTTTATTGTCGTTAATTTTGCCAATCCCGACATGGTGGGACATACTGGTAATTTCAAGGCTGCGGTCAAAGCCTGTGAGGCAGTTGATGAATGTTTGGGTAAAATCACTGATGCATCCTTAAAACATGACTATGCCTTGATTTTAACCTCGGACCACGGCAACTGCGAGCAGATGATTGATCCGAAAACAGGTCAAATCCAAAAAGAACATACCGCTGACCCTGTACCGTTCATTGTTGTCACTAATGACAATAAAAAACAAAAGTCAATAAGCGAACAAGAAAAGATGATGTATTTGATTAAACCGCCGGTTGGTGTCCTGGCTGATATTGCACCAACTGTTTTGGACCTTATGGGACTGAAAGTTCCGACCGAGATGAGCGGCATGAGTCTGATCAATAATTTATATTGAGGGGAATGAAAAAAATAAAAAGTATTCTCTTAAGGTTTAAGAAAAACAAAAAAGCAGATAAAGTTGAAGATTTTTTGTTGCCTCAAGATAAAAACAAGATTGAAAAATTAGCCCAGAAAAAGCAAGAATACCAAAAAGTTATCCAGCAACTCGATTACCAAATAGAGCTTGTCCAAAAATCAACCAAAACATTGATACCAGCATTAGCTCCAGCTCATCATTATTTACGTTCTCATTTTAAATGGTATTACCGTTGGCATATTAAACCTTATACAAGTATCGTCCATACAGTAATTCTATTAATCTACTTAATTAGTATACCGTTTATGTTTTTGGGAGGACCAGGTGCGGTGCAAAAAAAGGCCAAGGCCGCGACCGCTGGTAACCCATATTGGGAGTGGTTAACGCCTAACCCAACTACAAATCCTTTATTAAATGTCACCTCGCCCGATGAAAATACGATTTGGGTAACCGGCCGATATGGTTTGATTGCCAGAGCGACAAAGGAAACGGGTGAATCATGGACTCTTAACACAGTTCACTGGACACAATACGACCTTGGAACTACCAAGTCCATCATTGATATTTATGTTCAAGACAACAATAGTATATGGGTAATTGGTCCTGATGCCACTTTATATTATTTTAATGGTTTAGTTTGGACAAATCTGGTTAGTGATAGCGGTTATCTTATTAATAATGATTTATCAATGAGTAATATAAACATCTCTGGTGAAGCACTTAATGGAATTTCCGGCAGTGGCGATGATGTTTGGGTGGTAGGGGAAGGAGGTTTGATTTTGCACAATAATGGAACAACTTGGGAAACACAAGCGCCAAGCACTCCCACCTATTTGAGCATATGCGATGTATACGCTTCGGCAACAAACAATGTGGTTGCCATGGGTATATCAAACGGTAGTACTCAAGCGTCGATTATGCAATATAATGGCAGCTCTTGGTCATACCTCACTAATCCCTATGGTTTTGCTGGCCATTTTCCGAGTATATGTTGGCACGAGGCATTTTATACGAAACAGGTAGGTGTTTTTACTTCTTCACCAACTGATATTTGGATTTCCTTTTGGAGCCAAGGGGGAGTCGTTCCCGAAGGTGAACCCAATGAAGAACATGGTGTTGATAAAAATTTTATTTTTCAATATGACGCCGATGCTATTCATTGGGATTTAATGTCGGCAGTTGATGAACCCTATGGAATAATTGTTGACGGCAGGCAAACTGATGATATGGTCGCGATATCACCAAACAACGACGGAGTACCAAGGGGTATTAATAGTACTACAAATGGTTGGCTTGACACCACGACTGCAGTTAACGATGGTGTTACTTCAGGTGCTTGGGTGAATGATAATGGCGTCTGGAAAACTGTTCGTGTAACCAAGACAGGAGAGGTATATGTTGGCGGTTTTGGTTATTATTCTAATCGCATCTCGCAGGACAATTTAAGTAATATTTCCTCTTTCCGGAATATTATTAGTAGTAAGAATAATTTGTGGATTTATAATGCTTATAGTCAAATTACAAAATAC
>JAPLVJ010000045.1 GCA_026397155.1 Candidatus Berkelbacteria bacterium
CATATAAAGAAAGTGCTGCATCTTTTTTATATACATACGCATATATATCTGGGGCAACCCTTGGACCAGAATATTCATCTTTTTCTGCCTGAGTTATCTTTGATAAAATTGATTGACAATCCTCCTGCGTTATACTTAAACCCTCAAAACTGCCACTTACTTCGGCATTAACACACTCAACTTTCTTTTTTTCTGTAGGATCATAAAAACTAACACCAAATATGAAATCTTTACTTGCTGGACCTGGCAAAGTTGTTATTTCTTGTTTAGTCGTGGACCATTCCTTAGGATACTTGAAACTAAAATTATACTGGGCATTGGTGTAAGAAGCCCAGTTGGTATCCTGATCTGATATTTTTGGCTGATAAATCTTTACATAATAATAGATACCCCCACCAATAAGTGCCACAACAACAAAAATAATGAGAATTGCTACCCATACAAATGCTCTTTTCATCATACCCCTCTTATAATATTCTACATTTTTATCTCAACATCAACGCCAGAGGGCAGTTCCAAATTCATCAATGAATCGATTGTCTTACTTGTTGGATCAAGAACGTCGATCAATCTTTTGTGAGTACGCATTTCAAACTGCTCACGCGCATCTTTATGAACAAAAGATGATTTTAAAACTGTGTGCAGACTTCTATCAGTTGGCAGCGGGATTGGCCCAGCGACTACCGCACCAGTTCTTACTGCAGTATCAATAATCTTCTGGGCCGCCTTATCGATAATCCTGTAATCAAAAGCTTTTAGTCTGATCCTGATTTTTTGACGTTCTTTTTTATTTGCCATATTTTTATTTAATAATCTTGGTTACAACTCCAGCACCAACAGTTTTACCACCTTCACGAATAGCAAATTTCATCTTTTCTTCCATAGCAATAGGTGCGATTAACTTTACCTTCAAATTTACAGTATCACCTGGCATTACCATCTCTGTTCCTGATGGTAATTCTGCCTCTCCAGTTACATCGGTCGTTCGAATATAGAACTGCGGTTTATATCCTGTGAAAAATGGAGTGTGACGTCCACCTTCTTCTTTGCTTAAGATATAAACTTCGGCGTCAAACTCAGTATGTGGCGTAATTGAACCGGGCTTAGCAACAACTTGGCCCCTTTCAACGTCTTCTTTTTCAATTCCACGAATTAACAAACCAACATTATCTCCAGCCATACCCTCATCAAGCTGTTTTCTAAACATTTCAACGCCCGTGACAACTGTCTTTTTTGTAGGTCGAATTCCAACAATCTCAACTTCTTCATTAATTTTTACCTTCCCTCTTTCGATTCTACCAGTAACAACTGTTCCACGGCCTTTAATTGAAAAAGTATCCTCAACCGGCATTAATAGTGGCTTATCTACGTCACGGGGTGGTTCTGGAATGTGACTATCAACTGCGTCTAAAAGTTCCTGTATTGCTTTTTGTGCTTCAGCATCTCCTTGTGATGCCTTCAGGGCAGAGCCCCTAATAATTGGTGTTTTTTCGCCATCGTATTTGTATTTGGTTAAAAGTTCCCTAATTTCAACTTCAACCAAATCTAAAAGTTCTTTGTCTTCAACTTGATCGACTTTATTCAAGAATACAACCATAGCTGGTACGCCAACCTGACGAGCCAAAAGAATATGTTCTCTAGTTTGAGGCATTGGACCATCGGTCGCGGCCACAACTAAAATCGCTCCATCCATTTGAGCTGCGCCAGTGATCATATTTTTGACATAATCAGCATGACCAGGACAATCAATGTGAGCGTAATGCCTTTTAGCTGTTTCATATTCAAGATGAGAAACAGCAATAGTTAATCCTCTTTCTTTTTCCTCTGGCGCATTATCAATCTGATCATAGTTCTTTGCTTCAGCCATACCTTTATCAGACAAATATTTTGTAATTGCCGAGGTTAATGTTGTTTTTCCGTGATCAACATGTCCAATTGTACCGATGTTCAAATGCGGTTTCTTTCTTTCAAATTTTGTTGGTTTCATTTAATTCTCCTTTAAATAATCTTAAAAATATGCGCTTTTTGCTTTTTTCTACCTGTTTTAGTTTAAACAAAATTATCAAATTTGTCAACACTAGCTGTTAGCTACTTCTTACCAGAAATTATCTCTTGTTGGATATATTGAGGCACTTCATCATAATGAGAATATTCCATCGTAAATGAACCACGCCCTGTTGTTAGCGATCTAATCCCAGTGGCATATCCAAACATATTGGCCAAAGGAACGCTTGCATCAATCACTTTTGTATTAGCTCGGTCCGAAACTTCATCAATTTTTGCCCGCCGACCATTTAAATCTCCCATAACATCACCTAAAAATTCCGCTGGAATAACCACCTCTAATTTCATTATTGGCTCAAGTAAAGTAGGTTTAGCTCTTCTCTCACCCTCTTGAAAAGCCATTCTTCCAGCAATTTCAAAAGCAATATTAGAAGAATCAACTTCATGATAAGAACCATCAAAAAGTATGGCACAAAAGTCAACTACCGGGTAGCCAGCTAGTTCTCCTTTTCCCATAGCTTGCTTAATTCCCTTTTCAACCCACGGAATAAATTCAGATGGAATAACACCACCTTTGATTTTATTAACAAACTCAAACCCTTTTCCTCTTTCTTGTGGAATAACTTCGAGCCTAACATGACCATATTGGCCACGGCCACCTGTTTGCTTTATATATTTGGTCTCAACTCTTGTTGACATAGTAATTGTTTCTTTGTAGGCTACTTGTGGTTTACCAACAGATGCCTCAACACCAAATTCTCTTTTTAAGCGATCGACAATAATTTCTAAATGTAGCTCTCCCATTCCAGAAATAAGAGTTTGGCCGGTTTCTGAATCAGTTTTAATCTTAAAAGTAGGATCTTCTTCGGTTAAGCGAGACATGGCCATACCTAATTTCTCCTGATCTGCTTTTGTTTTTGGTTCAATAGCAACAGAAATAACAGGTTCAGGAAACGTTGGCGGTTCCAGTATAATTGGCTTTGCCAAATCACAAATCGTGTCTCCTGTCTGAAAAGTTTTTGGACCAACTGCTGCCGCAATATCACCCACATTAACTTCTTTTACTTCTTCACGAGCCTGCGCATGCATT
This sequence comes from Candidatus Berkelbacteria bacterium, assembly GCA_026397155.1. Classification (GTDB taxonomy): domain Bacteria; phylum Patescibacteriota; class UBA1384; order JAPLVJ01; family JAPLVJ01; genus JAPLVJ01. Next base: position 3,095 of record JAPLVJ010000045.1, read on the forward strand.
CTGACTATTCGCCCAACCCTCTCCTTATCAGATTTAGTTGCATTTAATATAGTTTCCCCAGCTTTAAAAGTACCAGAATAAACCCTAAAAAATGCTAATTTTCCTACAAAAGGATCAGTCGATATTTTAAATACTAAAGCACAAAATGGATCTGTATCTTTTACTTCTCTTGTTTCTTCCTCCCCAGTTTTTGGATTAGTCCCTATGATATTTGATACCTCTAGAGGGGATGGCAAATATTCAATAACCGCATCAAGTAATGTTTGTATTCCTTTGTTCTTCAAGGCTGTTCCGCATAAAACTGGAATTACTTTATTCTCGATCGTTGCTTTTCTTAGGATTTTTTTCAGATTGTCATTATTAATTTCTTTTCCGTCAAAGTATTGGCGCATTAATTCTTCGTCAGATTCAATGATTTGTTCAATCATTTTCCCACGCCACTCTTTAGCTTTACCTTGTAATTCCGTCCGAATCTCTTTTTCTTTAATTTTGCTGCCCATTTCTCCAACAAAAGCAATTTCTTTCATCTTAAAAAGGTCAATTATGCCCTCAAATTTATCTTCAATCCCAATGGGTATATTAATAACAACAGTTTTTGCGCCAAGTTTGTCTCTAATGGATTTAATGTCCGCTTTCCAATCTGCACCAGTGCGATCAAGCTTATTAATAAAGGCAATTCTTGGCACATTAAATTTATCTGCTTGCCTCCAAACAGTTTCTGATTGAGGCTCAACTCCAGCTACACCATCAAAAATAACTACGGCGCCATCCAATACGCGCAAAGAACGCTGAACTTCTGCAGTAAAGTCTATATGACCAGGCGTATCAATGATATTAATACGGTATTTTTTATTATTTAAATCCCAATAGCATGTTGTGGCAGCAGCAGTAATAGTAATTCCCCTTTCTCTTTCCTGCTCCATCCAATCCATTACAGCAGTACCCTCATGAACTTCTCCGATTTTATAAGTTTTACCAGTGTAATACAAAACTCGCTCACTAACAGTAGTTTTTCCAGCGTCAATATGAGCGATAAAACCAATGTTTCGCGTCTGCTCCAGGGAAAACTCACGAGGCATGACTACATCCTTGCAAAATGGGCAAATGCTTTATTAGCCTCAGCCATTTTATGTGTATCTAACTTTTTCTTGACGGCCGTACCTTCGTTATTGTATGCCGCAATTATTTCTTCTGCTAAAAACTCGGCCATTGGTTTTCCTTGTTTATTGAATGCTGCTTCAACTATCCATCGAGCGGCTAAAGTGAAACGGCGACCCTGTGGAACTTCATAAGGAACCTGATAAGTAGCGCCACCGATTCGTGTTGACCTGACTTCAAGTAAGGGACCAGCATTTTCTAGTGCTTTTTCAAAAATCTCAACTGCGGGCTTTTTGATTTTTTTGGCTGCTAGATCAAAAGATTGATAAACTATTTTTTGTGCTAAACTCTTTTTTCCTCTTTTACAAATATAATTAATAAATTTTGCAACTCTAATATCCTGATATTTTAAATCAGGTAAAATTTCTCTTTTTTTTATTAATTTCCGACCACGTGGCATTACTTCTCCAGACTACTCTTTTGGTTTTTTTGCACCATATAAACTGCGACCTTGTTTACGATTCTCAACCCCTGATGTATCTAAAATACCGCGAATAACATGATACCTTACACCGGGTAAATCTTTAACACGTCCACCGCGAATCATTACAACAGAGTGTTCTTGTAAATTGTGACCAACGCCAGGAATATAAGCAGTCACTTCCTGACCAGAAGTGAGTCTCACCCGAGCAATCTTTCTTAAAGCAGAATTTGGTTTTTTAGGTGTAACTGTGGTTACTTTTAAACAAACTCCCCTTTTAAAAGGACAGCCTTTTTTTAAGTCATAGGACTTATGTTTAAGATATGAAAAACCGCGGTGTAATGCTGGCACTTTAGTTTTTTTAACGATTTTTTTTCTTCCCTTGCGTACAAGTTGTGATACTGTTGGCATGTTTTATACCCTTAACCCTTATAACCAGTTCCTGCGGGAATTAATTTACCGATAATCACGTTCTCTTTTAATCCTTTAAGATGGTCGACTGTACCTTGAGTAGCTGCGTTAATTAATACAGAAGTTGTTTCCTGAAAAGAAGCAGCTGAAAGGAAACTGTCGGTCTTTAATGACACTTTTGTAATTCCTAAAATAACTTCCTCAGACCCAATTGGTTTTTTATTATTTTTTCCTAGTTTTTCATTTTCTTTTATTACTTTCAATCGACTGACAAGTTGACCTGGTAAATAAATTGAGCCACCAGAACTGATTATTCTAACCATAGAAAACATTTGCTTGGTGATTATTTCAATATGTTTTTCGTTAATTGTTTGCCCCTGTGAAGCATATATACTTTGAACTTCTTTGACAATATATTTGGCTGTTTTATCGCAACCAACTAAATGAAGCATTTGATGAAGATCAAGGTGACCTTCAACTAATGGTTGGCCTATTTTCACCAAGTCCCCTTCTTCAACCATTAAAACTATCCAATTTGGAATATGGTATATCTTGGTCATGGGAACTTTTGATTTGATTATAATTTTGTCTTTGTGAACTTCAGCAATACCTGAAACTGAAGCGCGTTTTGCTTTTTCGTTAGGAGCACTAGCAACAGCCTGCTTTACAACAACTTTATCATTATTTTTTACCAAGACTTTGAAACCTTTTAGTTCAATTGTTTCAGAAGGATAAACCGTAGACATAACCTCAATAGTTTTTTTATCTTTTTCTTCCTTAATTTTTATTTTTCCATCGATTTCAGAGACTACAGCTGGAAAACGTGGAGCTCTGGCTTCAAACAATTCTTCGACACGAGGAAGGCCTTGAGTAATATCTTCACCGACAATTCCACCGATGTGGAATGTTCTCATAGTAAGCTGTGTTCCAGGCTCCCCAATCGCTTGAGCAGCAATAATTCCCACTGCCTCACCCTGCTTGACCAAACCACCCTTGGCCAGATCTTCACCGTAACATTTCTGACAAATCCCAACCTTTGATAGACATTTCAAAGGAGAACGAACGCAAACTTCACTGACTTCGCTCTGAATGATTTTTTCGGCTATTTCTTGATTAATAAGTTGATTTCGTTTTAGACTCATCTTTTTTATATCTTCTGCTAAAAATCTACCTCTAATACGATCTTTAAAATCAACGCCCATATCATCACTTTCTTCCTTAGTGACCGAGATACCTTCAGCATGACAATCGTCAATACCAACAACAATATCCTGCGCAACATCAACTAATCTTCTAGTTAGGTATCCTGCATCAGAAGTTCTTAAAGCAGTATCTGATCGCCCTTTTCGAGCTCCATGGGTTGAAATAAAATATTCAAATACAGAAAAACCTTCTTTGAAATTAGATTTAACTGGCAACTCAATAATTTCACCAGCTGGATTAACCACAAGGCCCTTCATCCCAGCAATCTGGGTAAGTTGTGTAACACTCCCCCTAGAACCAGAGGAAACCATGGAATAAATTGGATTAAATTGATGAAATCCTGTAAGCATTTCTTTCTCTACTTTTGTTTTTGCATCCATCCAAACTTCTACAGACTTTTCATAACGCTCAAAATCAGTAATTAGACCTCTTTGGTATTGTTTATAAATTTCGTTCAATTTACTTTCTGCGGCTTTGATAATCTCTTCTTTTTTGGCTGGGATTTTAATATCATTAATAGAAAAAGTTATTCCCGAAGTTGAAGCATAGTAAAAACCAAGATCTTTAATTTTATCAACCAGTTCAGCTGTTTTTTCCTGCCCATGAAGAGCGAAAGATCGTCCAATAATACGAGCAATATCCTTTTTGTTAAAAGCTTGGTTCATGAATGAAAAATCATCTGGTAACATTTGATTAAAAATAATCCTACCAACAGTTGTCTCTATGATATTATTATCCATCTCTACTTTAACTAATGCTCTTAAAGAAACCGCACCAAGATTACAAGCCATAATCGCTTCTTCTTCTGACGCAAAATATTTTCCTTCGCCTTTTTCGCCTTTTTCTGCAGTAGTTAAGTAGTGACAACCTAAAATCATATCATTTGAAGGAGTAACAACTGGTTCTCCTGAAGCCGGCTTAAGCAAATTAGAAACAGAACGCATGATTTCTTTTGCTTCATATTTTGCCTGTTCAGATAGAGGAACGTGAACTGCCATTTGATCGCCATCAAAGTCAGCATTGTAGGCAGTACAAACCAAAGGATGAATAGAAATAGCTTTACCTTCAATCAAAACCGGCAGAAATGCCTGGATACCAAGTCGATGCAATGTTGGTGCACGGTTTAGTAAAACATAATGTTCTTTGGTAATCTCTTCCAAAATATCCCAAACAAATGATTCACCCTTTTCAATTAATCTTTGAGCGTTTTTGACATTGTGAGCATATCCATCTTTGATTAGTTTTGATATAACAAATGGTTTAAAAAGCTCCATTGCCATAATTTTTGGCAAACCACACTGGTTTAAGGAAAGTTCTGGTCCGACAACAATGACTGATCTTCCTGAATAATCAACTCTTTTCCCAAGAAGATTTTGTCTGAATCTTCCCTGCTTACCTCTTAACATATCAGAAAGAGATCTTAATTTTCGTCTACCGGAAGAAGTTGCCACTCCTTTTCCGCGAGCAGCTTGATTGTCAACTAGAGCATCCACTGCTTCTTGAAGCATTCTTTTTTCATTTCGGGTTATTACTTCTGGTGCACCTTGAGAAATTAAACGCTTTAGTCTATTATTACGGTTTATTACTCTTCGATAAAGATCATTGAGATCAGAAGCAGCAAACCTTCCTCCATCAAGTTGAACCATCGGCCTAAGATCTGGAGGAATAACAGGCAAAACAGTTATAATTGTCCACTCTGGTCGAATCTTGGCATTCTTTAAGTCTGAAAATAGTTTGAGCCTGCGCATCATTTTCTTTTTCTGAAGAGGAGTAGCTTTAAGAGAGGCTATCTTAATCTTTTTTATCTCCTCGTCGATATTAATCTTGGTTAAAAGTTCTCTAATAGCTGCTGCACCAATACTTACTTTAGCAATCTGACCGTATCTCATAGAAAGATCGTGATAGACAACATCTGAAATGATTGACAAAGGTTTTAAATTTTTAATTTCAGACAATGTTCTCTGATAATCAACATCTAAATCTGTTGCTTCTTCAACTTTTTTTGTAAGATAAGTCTTTTCTTTTTGATATTCTTTTTCGAGTTGTACAACAGCATTCTTGCGAATTTCTTCATTAACATCTAAAACAACATAACTCCCAAAATAAATTACTTTCTCTAATTCTTTCACTGAGAGATCTAAAACCAAGCTTAAAATCGATGGAACGCCCCTAACATACCAAATATGGGCGACTGGAACAGCCAGTATAATATGACCCATTCTTTCGCGCCTGACAGACGATTTTGTTACTTCTACTCCACACTTGTCACAAATCACACCTTTGTAACGAATTTTGCGATATTTGCCACAATAACATTCATAATCTTTCGTTGGACCAAAAATGCTTTCAGAGAATAAACCATCGCGTTCTGGTTTTTGCGTACGGTAATTAATTGTTTCTGGTTTTGTCACCTCTCCGTGTGACCAGGAAATAATTTGCTCTGGAGAAGCAACTGAAATACGGACAGAATCGAAATTAATTATTTTATTATTAAATCTATTTTCAATCACTTGTCTCTCCTAGTTTTATTCTCTTTTCCTGATTTTTCTTTTTCAACTGATTTTGGCTTATCGTGTTCAGAATTTAAAAGTTCAACAGATAAACCAAGCGACTGCAATTCTTTGACTAAGACATGAAATGATTCTGGAATTGAAGGTTTTTGTATACTTTCACCTCTAATAATTGATTCGTATGCTTTTGATCTTCCCTGAACATCATCGGATTTAATTGTTAGCATCTCCTGAAGGGTATGGGCGGCACCATATGCTTCCAAAGCCCAAACTTCCATTTCTCCAAACCTTTGTCCACCAAATTGGGCTTTTCCGCCAAGAGGTTGCTGAGTAATCATCGAATACGGACCAATTGAGCGAGCATGAATTTTGTCTTCAACTAGGTGGATTAATTTCATTATATAGGTAAAACCAACAGTTGTTTTTTGCCCAAATGGTTCACCGGTTCGTCCATCATAAAGCTGAATTTTGCCATCATCAGAAAAACCAGCTTTTTTCAATTCTTTTTGGATCTCTTCCCATTTTGGACTCTCAAATACGGGCACAGCTGCATCATAACCTAAAGTCTTAGCAGCTAAACCTAAATGCGTTTCAAAGATCTGACCTAAATTCATTCGAGCAACAACTCCCAAAGGATTAAGTATAATATCAACAGGTCGTCCGTCTGGTAAAAATGGCATATCTTCTTCTGGTAAAATTTTAGCAATCACACCTTTGTTCCCGTGACGACCAGCTAACTTATCACCAATGGTTACCTTTCGGAGTTGGGCAACTGAAATTTCAATTCGCTTTGTTACACCGGCTGGTAATTCGTCACCCTTTTCGAATACGTTAACACCTACCACGACACCATGTTCACCATGAGGCAATCTTAAAGAAGAATCTCTTACTTCTTTTGCTTTTTCGCCAAAAATAGCTCGAAGTAATCTTTCTTCTGCAGAGAGTTCAACTTCACCTTTTGGTGAAATCTTTCCTACTAAAATATCGCCAGCTCTTACTTTCGCACCAATCATAACTACACCATTCTCATCCAAGCTCCTTAGAGCTTCTTCAGAGACATTAGGAATATCGCGAGTTATTTGTTCTGGACCCAACTTTGTTTCACGGACATCCATTGTATATTCTTCTATATGGACAGATGTGAAAATGTCCTTTTTAACCAATCGCTCAGATATAATAATGGCATCTTCAAAATTACCACCAATAAATGACATAAAGGCAACCAAAATATTTTGCCCAAGGGCCAATTCACCATGATCAGTCGAATGTGAATCAGCTAAAATTTCATCCTTTTTTACTTTCTGGCCCTTCTCTACAACTGGTTTTTGACTAAGACAAGTTCCTTGATTAGTGCGTTGAAATTTAATTAAAGGATAAATTTTCTCTTCTTTTTTATGTTTGATAATGATTCTCTCGCCTGTAACACTTTCAACTATACCGTCTTCTAAAGCTAAAACAACTTCACCGCTTGCCTTTCCAACCGATTCTTCTATGCCAGTTCCAACAGTTGGTCTTTCTGGTTTAATTAAAGGCACAGCTTGTCGCTGCATATTTGAACCCATAGAGGCACGACCCGCTTCATCATGTTCCAAAAAAGGAATCAAGGCAGTTGATAGAGAAACAATTTGTTTCGGCGAAACATCCATATACTGGACACGATCAATAGATTCTGATGCAGGAGATCCAAATTTCCTTACAACAGTTTTTGATTCAATAAAATTATTGTGTTCATCAATAGGAGCTGACGCTGGTACAGCAATACTTCTGTCTTCTTTCTCAGCGTTCAAATATTCAATTTTTTTAGTCACAAAAGGTTTAACTTTAATTATCTTTAAACTCTTAATTTTTGCAATTTTATTCGCCTGCTCACCAGTAATAACCCCACCAGCTAAGACTATTTTTTTTCTTCCAATAGCAATATCCTCTTTTGGTATTCGTCCAACTGAATCAGAGGGTTTATTTTCAATCTCTTTTTCAACTTTATAATAAGGTGTCTCGATAAAACCATATTTGTTAATTTTAGCATAGGTTGAAAGGTAGCCAACCAAGCCAATATTTGGTCCTTCGGGGGTTTGAATTGGACAAATACGACCATAATGACTTTGATGAACGTCTCTAACTTCAAAACCAGCTCGTTCTCGAGATAAACCGCCTGGTCCTGTAGCCGATAATGTTCTTTTGTGCTCAAGCTCAGAAAGAGGGTTAGTTTGATTCATAAACTGAGACAACTGCGAAGACGCAAAAAATTCTTGTAAAACAGCTGTTATAGGTCGAGCGTTAATCAACATAGCTGGAGTAACAGTGGCTAAGTCAGAAACAGCCATTCTATCACGAATAATTCTTTCCATTCGCAAAAGGCCAACTCTAACTTTGTTTTGAACTAATTCTCCTACTGTTCTAATTCTTCGATTTTTCAAATGGTCAATATCGTCTGATCTTCCTTCTGGATCGTTATTTAGTCTTATAATCTCTTTAACAATATCAACTAAATCATCAACAAGTAAAATTCTATTTTCCAGCAAATCAGGAACTTCTTTTTCTAGTCTTTGGTTAATTTTATATCGTCCAACTCGCCCGATGTCGTATCTTTTTGGATTAAAAAACATACTTTCTAGAAAAGCAGCTGCTGTTTCAGCTGTTACCAACTCCCCTGGCCTTAGTCTACGATATGTTTCTATCAAACCTTCTTCTTTAGATTTGGCTGGATCTTTTTCAAGCGTTGCCTTAATATAGTCGTGATCCACGTCATCATTAACTTTTTTAAATAAATCAATAATCTCGTTGTCAGTGCCGTAGCCAAAAGCTCTAAGGAGGGTGCTGATTAAAACTTTTCTTTTACGATCGACCTTAATCGAAATAACATCTTTACCTGAAGTTTCTAATTCTAGCCAGGCGCCACGATTTGGAATAATCTTAGCGCCAAAGAGCTTTCGATCACCTAATTCTTCTGAGACAAATAAAACACCATAAGAACGGACAATTTGAGCAACAACAACTCGCTCAATTCCATTGATAATAAAAGTACCTGATTTTGTCATCAGAGGAAATTCACCCAAGAAAACTTCTTGTTCTTTTGTTTCTTTGGTTTGTTTATTTAAAAGAGATGCCTTGCACTTTAAAGCCGCTTTATAAGAAAGATTTCTTTCACGTGCTTCCTCAGCAGTATATTTAGGTTCTTCCAAATAGAAATCACCAAATGTCAATGAAAGATTTTTACCAGTAAAGTCATCAATTGGTGATATTTCGGAGAATAATTCTTTTAAACCCTCTTTAAAAAACCAATGATAAGAGGAAGTTTGAATTTCAATTAAAGATGGTAGAGGAAATTGTGACGTTTTTTTGAAATATTGTCTTTGTTCCATGATTAATTGCTCTTTCTTTTTAATAGCTACCCTAAAATAACAAAATACACGTCCGTTTTGGACGAACCCACAAAAACTTTCCCTGTTAGACAAATTGGGAATAAGATATCAAATGAATTCCCTATGTATAAATAATAAAATTATTACCAAACTGTTCTTGATTATTCTAAATCATTGTGATTGTTTTGTCAATAGTGGTAGCGTAAATCAATAAATATAACCCTTAATCGCTGAGTCATTTTTGGAAATTGTTCTACGACTAACCACGCCCCAACCAGAATAATTCATCTCAGAAATTGTTACTGAGTTTCCTGACGCAGACTCAACATATCCAACATGACCAAACATACTTTCGCGAGTTACGATAATAGCACCTTCTTGAGGAATAGAACCAGTAGCGTAACCTGAACTTTTAGCAGAACTCAACCAATGACCCGCGTTACCCCAATGAACGGGAATATTGCGGCGCGAAGCAGCATACCAAGTACACCAACCCCACGGATAACCATTTACGCTGCTACCTCTACCTAATCTTTGTCCAGAAGTTCCTTCTCTGGCAACCACGGTGCGAGATGAAGCCAGTCGGGTAGATCGTGGAACGCTTTGAGGTTCTTTACCCCCGACGATAACAATTTTTTGGCCAATTTTGATATTTTCCCCAACATATTTTTTTGTTTCAGCTAGATTACCTTGATATTTTTTAACAACTGTAGAAAGTGTATCACCCCTGGCTACAGTGTAAACAACACCGTCAGAAGGTGGAACAGTTAAGGATTGACCAGGTTTAATTTGATGAACAGATGATAGATCATTCACTGAAGCTAGAGTTTTGGTACTAATATTATACTTTTTAGCAATAACGGATAATGTATCCCCAGATTCAACAGTATAATTGACAAACTGAGTTCTAATTTCTGGTTTATTCTCGGATTGACCAGGAGTTGTGGGTGAAACAATTGTTGTTGCTAATTCTGGTTTTTCTAAATACTCTTCCTTGGATCCGGAACCATCCAGAGCAATAGCATCAGCAGCAATGGTTGGTTCTTCCTCCAGTGTTGGTGTGTATTGAGATACCAAAGTGACAAAACTCTCTACTTGAATCTGGGTATAATACCTTTCATTCATAAATGAAGCAGCTAGTGTTCTTTCATTAAAGTTACACAAAAGAACAATAAAAGCCAGAAAAACAATTGAGACTAAAGAAATATAACTGGCTTTGAAAGCATTATCCCTAAAAAATAGAACTAGTAATTTATTAAAATTAATAAATCTAATTCTATTCCAAAGTATACTGATTCTAATTTTGACTAGAAGAATTTTAACGAAGTGGAAGGACTTAAGCAATCCTTTGGGTAAAATTTTTGCCTCCAATCCCCTTAACTTCACAATCAATACTATATAAAATCTAAGGAATCTTGTCAAGCCCCGCAAAGTCGCCTGCGGCGACCGCGGGGCGCAGACCCCTAACGAAACGACACCACGTAAAGTGGCGTGGCCACCACGTGGCTTTACGCCACGATGCATGGACGTAGACCATGAGAGTAGCGAGCGGAGTGGGGTCAAGCCCTATTGCAATACTATAGTCACAGCAGAAGGAAGCCATGAAGACACAGCACATTTATCAGGTACTAAAATCATATCTTTGGTAATACTAACAGAGTAACTACCAGCAGCTTTTCCTTGTAGATTAAAATTAACAACTACTTTATCTGAACTCAAAGTATTAGCAACTTCTATAGAACAAGAAGTAATAACTTTAATAATATTAGGTGTGATTGAATTTATAGAAAGTCCTGGGCCTACATTAGCATAAGAAAAGGTGGCTGTAATTTCTCGATCGGCTTGATTATTGGATAAACTGATTTTTACTTTTACTTTCTTATCCTTGACAGTAATACCAGTAGGCACGACAAGGTCTATTTCTTTTTCGAAATCTTTATCAATTGCATCTATATTTATCTCTTTTGTTTCAAGATACTGAACCAACTTAAGACTTGAGCCAGAACCAGAAATTTCAATTGAGCTTGGTGTCGTTTCAATTTTACTTACATAATAATCTGATTTTGGCGTTCCTCTTACTTTTGCCTTAACTCCTACTGTCTTACTTTCTGAAGCAGTTACAATCGGCACCTCAACCTCAACATTTTTTGGGTCAAACTCCAAACCTCGTACCTTTTCTCCTTTTTCATTATAAACGCCAAGTGCAACAGTTTTTCTAAAATCCTCATCTTCTCCAGATAATTTTATTAATGCTATAGCTTCTGATAAATTCTCGACTAAAGATTTTGCACCAGTTACCTCAACTTTGTCAGGTTTAATAATCACATCGCTAGTAACATAGCCGGTCTTTACTTCTCCTTCAAACTTAACGGCCACGGGAACCTGTTTTTTTGTCACTTGCTCAATTCTAACAATAATTCGGGCTGGGTCTTTTTCAACCACTACTACATTGGGGAGATTAACAGATACTTTAACATCGACCCCATATGTTCCCTCAGACAAACCAGATAAATCTACATATGCCCCAAAATCTTCAGCACTCAACTTATTCCAAACATCATAAGGAGCTTGTATTTTAATCTTGACTTTTTGCTCATCATAAATAGCAGCTAAACCTTCGGGTGTGTTTTTTGGTTCAATATATAAACTTCCAGGAAAATACCCAATTTTACTTTGACCAGCAGAAGCATAAATCCACATAAAAATAGCACAAATAAGGGCAAGTATTTTGGCACCAAAATTAGCAGTAATAAATTTCATTTCTCTATTCCTTTTAATTCAGAAAGTAGTGTTTGCTTCAGGTCAAATGCTGAAAGGTTTAATGTAATTTTTCCTTCTTTGGCTAATGAAATTTCACCCTTTTCTTCTGAAACAATAATAACTAGAGCATCT
>JAPLVJ010000033.1 GCA_026397155.1 Candidatus Berkelbacteria bacterium
ATGCAAGTTTTATTTTCTATGGGATTGCATTGACTTTTCATTATTATTCTCCCCATCTTTTAGATCTTTGATCATCCTTCTATTCATGCCTATTTATAGCACACATCATAAAATTTGATAGAGGACCCTCTAACCTTTTTAGAACGCTCCTCATAAACTGGGACATACGGGTTATTTCAGCACGAGAAATCATTTCATGATTTCTTAAGTATTCTAAAACTAAAGCCCGGTTTATCTCTCGAGCCAATTCTGGGTCACCTGTTCTTACATGCATCTAAGCTACACTCCGATTTATTATTGACTTCACCAGTTCAATAATGAAGTGCAACGCTTGAGGTAGCAGAAAGGAATATGCTATCATCAAGAACATGAAAAAATACAACCAGTTAAGCCAAAGAGAACGAGATCTAATTGACGTGCTCAGCCGTAAAGGAGAAAGCTGTGCTACCATAGGGAAAAAGCTGAAACGAGACAAAAGCACGATTGCCCGGGAACTGAAGCGCAACAGTTCCTCTGAGTATCATTGTTATCTGGCTCATCGAACCAACCAAAGAGCCAAGGAAAGGAGAAGCCAGGCTGTCCACAGGAAAAGGTTAAGGAACCCCCTGGTGCGAGCTTATGTGTTAGCCAAGCTCAAAGAAGACTGGTCCCCGGAACAGATTGCCGGCAGAATCGGGATAGACCATCCTGGTTTAAGGGTCAGCCATGAAGCAATCTACCAGTATATCTATGCCAAAGACACTGCTAATCGCAAAGAGTTAATCACTTCTTTGAAACGGTCTCATTGTAAACGCCGGCATAAAGGACTCTATCGCCACCAGAAGAAGGCGAAGATTCCCAATCGGGTCTCCATTGAAAAGCGGCCGGCGCAGGTAGAGGCCAGGAAGCAGTTTGGCCATTGGGAAACAGACAGCTTAGTCTCCAGAAAGAGTAAAGCGGCCTTAAACTCCTTAGTCGAGCGTAAAAGCCGATTGTTGTGCTTAACCGGCTTACGGCAAAAGAGCGCCCGTTATACCGCCAGGGCTATTATCCGACATCTAAAAGGTCTGCCGCCGAAAGCCAGGTTAACTTTAACTCTTGACAATAGCACGGAAAATGCCGGTCATGAGTCGATCACTCGTAAAACAGATATAAAATGTTACTTTGCCCATCCCTACCACTCTTGGGAACGAGGCACTAACGAAAATACGAACGGTTTGATCAGATACTACTTGCCTAAAGGCACGGATTTTAGTACAATCACTAAGCAACAACTGAAATTTATTGAAAAAAGGTTAAACAACAGACCAAGAAAATGTCTTGGATTTAAAACACCTAATGAAGTCGCTGCTTCTTGCGTTGCACTTCACGGTTGAATGTAAGCTTTCGATTTCTAATTTTATTATTTAATTCCCTATTTTAAACAATATAATTTTTACTTGTTCGTTTTTTGCATTATTATTAAATATTTAAATCCTCTCAGATAAAAATTATATCTCTTCGCTCTTTCATGCCAGATAGGTGTATTTGAGGATTGATTGTGTCTTGTTACGCAAACAATATCTACGGGTTTAAAATATTTTTCAAGAATAAAATATAATTTTAATCCCACTGGTACAAATTTTTTCTTTTTTGCTTGATCTCCAATAAGCCATGCTATATACTTCCCGGTCTTTAAAATTCTATAAGCTTCTTTGGTAACCTTTTCCAACTCCTCAAAAAATACAGGGTTTTCACAAGAAATATTACCAATATTATCTGGATGTTCATTGTATTTTATATTATC
>JAPLVJ010000025.1 GCA_026397155.1 Candidatus Berkelbacteria bacterium
CAAACACAATCGGAAATTTCAGACATAATTTCTTCAACTTTTGAATATCGTTCATCAACACAAGACGAGATGGCGGATAAGTGGAGTGATGCGATTTTAGGCGTGCAAGATGTTTACGATCCGTCAACTGGAGAAAATTATACTGTTCCCAATACTTCTAAATATTATTGGACAGACGGTTTAAATAATGTAGTTGGTACTGATACCCATGATAGTCCCGGTTATTACTGGGATTGGAAAGAATTAACACCAGTAGAATGATTTTTGCAGACTCATCAAGCTTTTATCATTGTTCTGCGAAGCAGGTTTGTATCAGCGAATGAAATAAGTCGAGGGGACGGTTGGAAGATGTTGGTGTTGAATGTAAAATTGACAAAATGTGTAGTTATGCGATAATAATACGAGGAACTAAAAATGAAAAAAATTTATCTTAAAAATGTTGTTTGGAAAGAAGGAAAATATTATGTTGCCCAATGTCTCAATGTCGATGTTTCCAGTTTCGGTAAAACTAAAAAAGAGGCATTGGCTAATCTTGACGAGGCATTGGGACTTTACTTTGAAGACGCTGGAAAAATAGAACTTGCACCGGTTGAAAAACCAGAATTAATCCCGTCGTCCCTTACTTATGCCTAAACTTTATTCATCTAAATATATTCTTAGAGTCCTCAATGCTAAAGGATTCGTTTTTGTTTCTCAAAAAGGCAGTCATATAAAATTAAGGAAGCTTAGTAAACAAACTTTAACTGTTATTGTACCAGCTGATCGTAAAGAAATTCCACGAGGCACTTTTTCTTCTATTCTCCGCCAGTCGAAATTAACTGAAGAAGATTTTAGAAGGTAAATATGGAAAGATTAAATTCAAAAGTAGATGTATTTCATGGTTTGGAAGGTATCAAGATTATTTTTAATGATATTGTGGCTACAAAGAAAGAACTAGTTGGATGGGGTGCAACTGATCGTGCCCGCGAGTTAATGCCCGGGTTTACCAATAACTACATTCGTCAGCGCGAGGCAAATAACGTCAGAGCTCGCCAGTTAGCAGTAGAGGGCCAGGGTGTTTTAGAAACTGAATACTCTAAGTTCAAATTTATTCCCAAAGAATATTCCAGCCCAGCCACCACTTTAATTTATGGCAATAAGGTTGCGATTATGATGTGGTTTTCTAAGCCAGTTGTCTGCATTAGAATAGCTAATAGAGAAATCGCTGAGGCCTATAAGCACCATTTTGAATTTCTATGGGGGACTAGACTTTTTAGTTGGGAAGAGATTTTGGCTAGCCAATTGGTTAGAAAAGAGATCAAAGACGTTTTTAATAATCAGATCTACAATGTAGTAAAGAGAAAATCTTGCTATATAATTCGTCTAAAGAACGAATCAGGGGAGTTAATAAAAAGAATTATTATTTTACCGCCCAATGGTAGTACGGCGGGTGAATATTCAGGATTATTAGCTGATCATGATAAATTTAGTCCACATCCCGAAACATTAGAAGCTGTTGCAACTATCAAAGGCGGGATAGCGCCAGGTCGTCTTGGATATCGCAAGATAGATCGAGCTATTAAATTTTCCTATTTTTCCAAACAAGAAGTTGATTTTACTAAAGATATGCCAAAAGTAGAATATAAATCATCGCATACTCCACCTTTTAGAGTTGTTAGACGTTCGGGGAGCGGTTTTTGGCACAATCTTCAGAATTTAAGCAATGAGTGGGTATTATTGATTTTAGAAAAAAAGTTAATTGCTTCAAGCCCATTAAAAATTGATAAAGCAATGGGCGATTTGAAGGGAGATGAAAAAGATAAAATTTTGGATTTGTTCCAGAAAATCAAAAATCAAGGAGACCATATTTTTGAAAATAATTCCAATCCCTTAGAGAATTTGTTAGGTATAGGTACTAAATATATCATTTTGGCCTTAATTTCCGCTCTTAATTTGAGAGAACATGCTAATCATGAGCCCTGTACAGCAGTAGCTCTACTTTTGAAAATGGCAAAAATTAATAAAAATCTAGTGCTAAAAGAATGTCATGATGCATTAAGGTCAAATCGCGCACCAGCGTTTTATCTTAATGACATTATCAATAAATTAGCGAGAAGGGATAGCTAATGGTAATAGATTATAATTTGGACAAAGTAACAAATTTAACAAGACCTTTGACACCTTTTTTAATTACTTCTTATTCTAAAAAATATGGCGATGACGTGGCGCCAATATCTTCGGTTGGTTTTTTAAGCTACAATCCACCCCGTAATATTATTGCTATTCATCCTAAAAGAAATACTTATAAAAATCTCAAGGAAACTGGCGAATGTGTTCTTAATGTACCGGCGGTTGATTTATTGGAAGCGATTTTCAAGGCTGGCAAAAAAGTTTCGCCTGATTTTAATAAATTTAAGGCATACGGTTTTACCAAAGAACAATCAAAAATTGTTAAGCCAGTGCGTATTAAAGAATGTATTGCTTGGGTAGAATATAAAATTATCGAGGAACTTTTTCCAAAAGAATCTGAGCGTACTCTTTTTGTCTTAAAGCCAGTTACCGCCTCGGTTAGAAAAGAGGTAATGCAAGGCGAAAGATATTCGCCAGAAAAAGCAAAAATTCCGGTTCATTTAAGTGGTAATGTGTTTTCTGTTGCCGAAAGGACACTACTTGTTTATAAAAAAGAAGTGATGAGTTGGAAAGAATATATGGATTATATCTCAAAGGAAGATGTTTCTCAATAAGCATTTGCTGAGGATTGGCGTAAGACAAAATTACGAAAAATATACACCAGCCCTACAGGAAATTGTTAGATCGGGAATAAAATATTAAGAGCGGTGATTGTGGAACTCTGAATATGAAACATTTAATAAGTACTGAACAATTCACTAATACTGGACAACTGGAACAGATTTTTAAGTTAACTGATCATTACCAAAAAATTGGTGTTTCTGAAACACTAAAAAATAAGATTATTGCCTGCATTTTTTATGAGCCAAGCACAAGGACACGCCTGTCATTTGAAACAGCTGCTTTAAGACTGGGAGCGCAAGTAATTTCCACTGAAAATGCCGCCCAATTTTCCTCTGCTGCAAAGGGAGAAACCCTGGAAGATACGATAAAGGTTATTAGTAGTTATGCCGATGCCATTGTTTTACGGCATTTTGAAAAGGGTGCATCCAAACGCGCCTCTCTTGTTTCATCAGTTCCAATAATAAATGCCGGTGATGGCGCAGGTGAACATCCAACCCAAGCTTTATTGGATATATACACTATTTTAAAAGAACTTGGTCGGCTTAATGATTTGAAAATTGCTCTTGTTGGAGATTTGCTTAACGGACGAACTATTCATTCATTGATCAATTTGTTATCTTTGTATGATTCTAACACTCTTTATCTAATTTCGCCTCGAGAGCTGCGTCTTTCTGATATTTACCTTAAATATTTAAAGAGCAAGAAAATAAAATTTATTGAAACTGCTGATTTATCAAGTGCCTTGCAACACATAGACGTGCTGTATATGACTAGGGTTCAAAAAGAACGAATTGAGTCAATCAAAGAATACGAAAAAGTTAAAAATGCTTATTCTCTGAATAACCAAGATGTTAAAAAAATGAAACAGGGTTCAATTATAATGCATCC
The DNA here is from genome assembly GCA_026397155.1 of Candidatus Berkelbacteria bacterium. Classification (GTDB taxonomy): domain Bacteria; phylum Patescibacteriota; class UBA1384; order JAPLVJ01; family JAPLVJ01; genus JAPLVJ01. The sequence continues at coordinate 3,622 of JAPLVJ010000025.1, forward strand.
ATTGCCAAGGGTAAACGAGATATCTCCAGATATTGATAATGACAAAAGAGCAACATATTTTCGTCAGGCAAAAAACGGCCTTTATGTGCGGATGGCCATTTTAGATTTATTTTTAAATAAGGAGAAATATGATCATTAGTATCTTTTTGATTATTGTAGGTGTCTTGTGGCTTTTGTCCAATACGGGCGTAATTGCTACAAGCGTAGCAGATTTTCTTTGGCCAGCAGTTTTGATTGCCGTTGGTTTGCAACTACTTTGGGATTACTTCAAACGCGACCGCAATTGCTGTAAACCAAAATAAATTGCCACGACTTAGGAGATAATATGGAAATATTACGAAATATGTGGAGAAGGAAATTTCGAACATTTTTAACGATTTTTGGCATTGTTATTGGTATGTTTGCTTTTACGGTGATGGGATCAATGGCTTTAAAATTTAACAAAATGATTGATGGCGGCAAGCGTTTTATTACCGGCCAAATTAGCATTATGCCCAAAGGCGGCTCTTATATGGGTAGCGGTGGAGGCATGCTGCCCGTTGATACTTTAAATAAAATTGCTCAAATTGAAGGCGTTGACGCTGTCGCCGCCGGCATAGAACTTTCTTTGGAAGAGCCGGATCCAGATGATCCAACTGGTTCAAGTATAAGTTTTGGGACGCCGCCGACAATTGAAGGTACGGATTTAAACTCAAACCACAAAAATCGTAATTGGTTGACCTTAGATATGAAGGACGGCCGAATGCTCGAAAAAGGCGATAGTGATGATAAAATCGTCATTGGCTATACTATTGCCCTAGATAAAAAGTGGCATGTTAGTGATAAAGTCAAAATTCGCGGGCGAGAATTTGAGGTCATTGGCATTATTGATAAAACCATGACCGGTCCGGATAGCTATGTTTTTATGCCAATTACACCGGCACGGGAATTATTTATTGAGGCTAACCCGTTTTTGAAATCACTTAAAGAGCAATCAGATAATGCAGCAAAAATATCAGATAGGGCGTTGGCGGCAATGCCAACACAAACACGCGAGCAAATTCTGCAAGCTAAATCTTTTAAGGTAGAAGATGTTAATACAATGGCAGCAGCTTCATGGAAAGATGGGGAGGATTCGGAAACAGTTTCGAATCGTATCAAAGATCAATTCAAAGATGAGGTTTTAGTCTTATCACCAGTTAAGATGGGTGAAGAAATTGATAAAGCTACGGTAATTTTTAATGCAATAATTCTGGGTGTAGCCATTATTGCGTTAGTTGTTGGCGGGTTTTCGATTATCAATACTATGGTGATGAGTATTTCGGAGCGAACAAAAGAAATAGGTATTAAAAAAGCTATGGGAGCTTCCAGTTGGTCAATTGCCCGCGAATATTCCCTAGAAGCAGGAATTATCGGGTTACTTGGCGGCGGCATTGGAATGGGTTTAGGAGTATTAACAGCAATATTGTTGAATAATAAAATGGCATCCAAGGGCGCGGAAATATTTTTGATCCAAAGTAACTTTTTGATTGTGGTGATTGTTTTTTCATTTATTATCGGAATTATTGCAGGAATTATTCCTGCTTTTCGGGCAGCGAGAATGAAAGCGGTTGATGCTATAAGGGAACTTTAAGGAGAGCAATGAGCAAAGTAATAATTTCGGCAAAAAACATTCGAAAATCTTATAAATTATCAAAAAAGAATATTATTGAAGCTTTAAGAGGTGTTAATATTGAGGTTAAAGAAGGTGATTTTTCGGCCATTGTGGGGCCTTCGGGTTGTGGTAAATCAACTTTGATGCATATTTTGGGATTATTAGATCGTCCAGATGAAGGAGAACTTTTTATAGGTGATATTAATATTAAAACAATCAAAGATCGCCAAGCGCATAAATTACGAGCTAAAAAAATAGGTTTTATTTTTCAGGGTTTTAATTTAATTCCAACTCTTACTGCCTTAGAAAATGTGATGCTGGCTGGACGCTACGGAGGAATGAAGAAAAAAGAAAGGAAAGAAAGGGCCTTGAAAATACTTAAAGTGCTGGGGCTTATTGATCGAGTAAATCACAAACCAAATGAACTTTCTGGTGGCCAACAACAAAGGGTGGCAATTGCCAGAGCATTGATTAATGATCCAGCAGTAATTTTAGCTGATGAGCCGACTGGCGAGTTGGATTCAAAGACATCTTTAGAAATTATTGAAATTCTCAAAAAATTAAACAAGGATAATAATCAAACATTTCTGCTGGTTACACATAACACGGATGTGGCAAATGCCTGTAAAAAAATAATCAAACTCAAAGACGGTAAAAACGAATAGAGTTCTCCGCAGAGTTTTTTTCTTAAAAATGGTATAATAGTATAGAAAGTCCCACCAATCTTAGCACTCGCCTTTCCAGTATTATTCATACACGGCTCGTGCTGCGATTATGGAGGGACGCGATATAATTATTAATAAGTCTAAAGAATCGCGGAGGGTAAAGTGAAAAAAACGCTCATTGCCATCTTGATTATCGTCATTTTAGCTGGAATCGGTTATGCAGGATGGTATTTTTTGTTAAAGAAATCGCCTGAAGGTGGCTCATGTTCCAATGACGCTAGGTGTTTGTCTGGTCTAGCATGCGCTAACAAAATTTGTTCTTCTGGGGAAATCGGCTCTTCTTGCGCCAAAAAAGATGACTGCAAAAGTGGGTATTGTGTTAATGGGAAATGTACTGAAGGTAAAAAAGATGATGCTTGTGCAACTTACCAAGATTGCCAAGAGGGACTTTTATGTACTAAAAGCATTTGTAGCCAAAAGCCGGATTATTCGAAATATTTTAATAAAGTAACTATTTCTAAGATGAAGCCGGGCTTGCCGCCAGGACCAAATAATCCGACAACTATTACAGACACATTTACCACAGCCGATTCTATTGAAGTTGATTTTATTGGTGTTAAAGCAACAACTGTTGGTCCCTATTATATCGAAATAGTGAACTCGACGACAGGAGAAGTCGCCAATTCTACCAAGGACAAAATGGATACTAATTTTAATGGTAAAGATACGGGTATGGGTACAGATATGAGCGGAATGGCCGTTGGTCAGTATGATTTGAATATCTACTTTAATAATGAACTGATTTTGGTTACCCCAATTAAGATTTCTGCTTAAAATTTTGTGAAGTAAGGGAGGGAAATGGCTAGAAAAATTTTCTCGTGTTTATTTGCAGTAATTTTTGTTCCAGTCTTTATTGCATTTTTATTTGCCGTGAATTTTAAATCATCATTTTTTAATGCAAACTATTATAAAAAGAGTTTTGAAAAGTCCAATATTTATAGTCTAGTGACAGAAAAAGGAATTCCTGCTGTCGTTAAAAGTTCTCTTAAAGGCGGCGCCGAATCCATGATTGGCCCACTTACTCAAGATGAATTTGCTAAGACCTTTAAAGACACAATTCCGCCGCAGTGGCTAAAAACCCAGTTTGAAAAAACAGTTGATGCTGTTTTTGCTTACATTGCTGGTAAGAGTTCAAGTATTAATGTAAATATTTCTGCTGCTGAATTAAAAACCGCCTATGGTTCAAACTTAACTAAAGCAATCAACGAGAAGTTAGCAGCCAAACCCGAATGTGGTAGTGCACAAATTAAGAAATATGTATCAGGGGGTATGAGACAATTACCCCAAGATTGCAAAATTTCAGAAGAGTATGTTAATAAAGGTATTAATGAAGTTCTTTTTGGTAGCCAAGGATCACTGAAGAATGTGCAAGATCAATATGATCTTGGAGCCGCTTTAAGTAAAAGTCCATCGCCAATGCAGTCCTTAAAGAATTTCTACGGAGTATTTAATGTTGTTTACCTTGCTTTGCTAATTAGCTCTATTTTGCTTCTAATTTTTATTATGTTACTTAATATAAAATATGTTCCGGGTATGCTTAAATGGATTTCTATCCCTACCTTAATTGCTTCTGTTATAGTATTAATTATTGCCCTATTTATAAAGGTGATCATTGTCAATATTATTCTTGGTGGACTTGCGCTAAATCTTTCTCCAGATTTCAAGGGAGCCGTAACTGATCTTATCAAAACAATTGTAAGCAACTCATTTAATAATCTTGGGATCTATTGTGGTATTATTTTATTACTCTCTATGGTATTGTTAGTTGTTGCGGTGATTTTTGGGAAAAAATTCCCCCCAAAAACTCAAACCGCTGCCAAAAATTAAAGAATTGAAATTAATATGGCTGACGAGATCGAAGAGATCAAAAGAAGAATTAATATTGTTGATCTTATCTCTTCTTATCTAACTCTTAAAAAAGCAGGATCAAATTATAAAGCGCTCTGCCCCTTTCATCAGGAAAAAACGCCTTCTTTTATGGTTTCTTCTGAAAAGCAGATTTTTAAATGTTTTGGGTGTGGAAAATCAGGTTCAATTTTTGATTTTTTGATGGAGATGGAGAATTTGGAATTTCCAGAAGCTTTAAGAATATTGGCTGAGAGGGCTGGAGTACAATTAAAAACTTTTGAAAGAAAAGAATACAAAATAGAAAAAGATCAAAAAACTAAAGTATATGAAATAAACAGATTATCCGCTCGATTTTTTCATAAGATATTAATTGGTAAACCAAAAGCAGAGTTTGTTAGAGATTATTTGGCTCAAAGAAAAATTTCAGATAAATCTATCAAAGAATTTATGCTTGGTTTTGCGCCCGATTCCTATGATCTTCTTTCTAACTTTTTAGTGTCGAGGGGCTATGGAAAGTTAGATATTCACCAATCAGGGTTTTCTATCGCTTCAGAAAAGAAAGAAGGCGAGTATTATGATCGTTTTCGAGACCGTTTGATGTTTCCTATCTCGGATGCTTTGGGTAATATTGTTGGTTTTAGTGGACGGGCGATGCACAAAACAGAAGCAGGAAAATATATCAATTCGCCCGACACGCCGATTTTCTTAAAGTCACGTGTTCTTTATGGTTTAGATAAAGCAAAGCAAGTAATAAAAGAAAAAAAGAGAGTCATTGTTGTTGAAGGACAGATGGATGTTATTTCAGTTCACCAGGCCGGTTTTTTAAATGTCGTTGCTTCTTCGGGCACTGCATTAACTAAGGCGCATTTGGAAATTTTGGGTCGTTTCACTAAAAATCTATCATTCTGTTTTGATCAAGATGAAGCTGGCGAAGAAGCAACAAAAAGAGCAATTGACTTGGCTCACCAGGAAGGTTTTGATGTAAAAATTATTCTTTTACCCAGCGGCAATGATCCTGACGATTGTTTAAGAGAGAATCGTGTTCTATGGGAGGAATGTTTAAAAGAGCAAAAAGGAGCAATTGATTATTATTTTGAAAATATTTTTGCTAAAAAAAAGGGGCCCCTCGAAGCCGCAGATAAAAGAGAAATCGCCAAAGAACTTCTTGCGACTATTAAAAACTTAAGTGATAAAATTGCCCAATCGCACTATATCAAAAAACTAGCTGAAAAACTGGAAACACCCGAAAGGTTTCTCTATGAAGCACTGGATAAAATTGATAAAAAACAGAGCGAGAGGAATCAAGCTCCAGCGTTGCCAGCCAAGTCCATGATTGAAAATTTTGAAGATAGATTAATTGGTTTAATTTTATCTAAGCCAGAATTCCAAGCAGACTTTTTTAAACGAGTTGATCTTGAAAATTTAGAGAATCCAAGGAACAAAGAGATTGCAGAAAAATTAAAAATATATTATAATAAAGTGGCTGTATTTAATCTTAACTCTTTCAAGAAGAAATTTCCTGATATTGCTATGCAAATTGATCTTTTGGTATTGCAATACGAAAAAATTACTGACCAAGAACTTCTGAAAGCAGAATACGAAGAGTATGTTCGTCGGATTACTACATCTAAAACAGAAAAAATTAAAAAGCTATATGAAGAAAAAATAAAAGAGGCCGAGAAATCTGAAGACAAAGATAGAGTAAAAAAATTGATCAAAGATTTCCAAAAAGCAATCATAGGTAAATAGAACATCTAACATTCCTGCGTTGGCCGTAACCATTATGTTAGATGTCTTAAATTATGCAAAAATGCCTAAAAAAATAATCCCAAAACCTAAAGAAGAAATTATTCTTTTGCCCGAAACCTTAGATTTGGTCAGAAAGGGAAGGGAACACGGTTTTGTTACCTTTCAAGAAATACTGCAGCTTTTTCCGGAGATAGAAAGAGATATTCCTACAATTGACAATCTTCTAAATTATTTCTTTAAACAAGGAATTGAAGTTGTTGACGGTAAGGAGCACGTTTTAACTAAAGCGCAAGAAACAATTTCTGCCCAAGAATTAAAAGATTTGGAAGCTGATGTAGCCGAAGATTCAGTTAGGATGTATTTAAGGGAGATTGGACGTATCGCTCTAATCAAGGCAGAGGAAGAAATTAAACTAGCTAAAAGAATCGAAGCTGGTGATGAAGTTGCTAAAAAAAGATTAGCCGAAGCCAATTTAAGGCTTGTTGTCTCAATTGCTAAAAAGTACATTGGCCGCGGTTTAACTTTGCTTGATCTAATCCAAGAAGGTAATACTGGACTCTTAAGAGCAGTGGAAAAATTTGATTGGCGAAAAGGTTATAAATTTTCTACCTACGCTACCTGGTGGATAAGGCAGGCAATAACAAGGGCGATTGCAGATCAGGCTCGAACAATTAGAATCCCAGTTCATATGGTTGAAACAATCAATAAATTAAATCGTGTTCAAAGACAACTTGTTCAAGATCTAGGACGCGAACCAATGCCAGAAGAAATTGCGGCTGAAATGGGTATAGATGTTGCAAAAGTAGAGCATATTTTGAAGATTTCTCAAGAAACAGTTTCTCTTGAAGCGCCAGTCGGAGAAGAAGAAGATTCGCAGCTGGCTGACTTTATTGAAGATAAAGAAGCGCTTTCACCAGCAGAAGCGGCCATCTATGAATTAATGAAAGGGCACATTAAAGAATCTCTACGGTTTCTTTCTCCCAGAGAGCAGAAAATTTTAAGAATGAGATTTGGATTAGAAAGCGGACGAACGCATACTTTAGAAGAAGTAGGGCAAGAGTTTGGAGTTACACGAGAAAGAATTAGACAAATTGAAGCAAAATCATTGCAAAAATTAAAAAAACACAGAGAAACAAAAAAATTGAGAGACTATTTGAAATAAGGTCCTCAATTTTTACCTTGCAACCCAAAATATTTAGTGATATTTTATATGTACGGGGCAAGTGTGAAAAAAAGAATCAAACTGTTAATCGGAGGGGGCGTTGCTTTAATTTTGCTTGTGGCAGCTTCCATCCATTATGCAGATGTAATAATGAAAGCAGATGTAAATCCAGATCCGACTCCTGTGGTTGTTTTGCCGGTTAACAATGCTCGTTTTGTCTATCTCAATAACCCTTTGATACAAGGAACAGCAATAGCTGGTTCGCATCTTTCGATATTAGATGGTACTAATGTTATTGGCACAACAATAACCGAATCCAGCGGCCGTTTTTATTTTAAACCCGTTTCTTCTCTCTCCAACGGCACCCACAAATTACAAATCAAAGACAACAACAATAACCTTACTTCCTCGGCAACCTACATCAATATTGACACCAGCGATTCGAGCAAAGCTATCCTCAAATCCCAAGGTCCTCAGATTATCGAAAACGATCATCCGTATTACGGCAGTGGCACAAATTATTACATCTCAATCATGAAAATAATGCAAGATCCGCAAGCCGTAGAAGCAGAATTTGCCAAAATGGAAAAAGCCGGCGTAAAAATGACCCGTATTATAAATTATATGCTCGACGATATGAAATTGCCCGACCCAACAGAAGCTCCCACCGCCTCGCCGCCCTCCGACGGTGGCAGTATGCCTGCCGGCAACTATATCTACCGTTATACCTGCGCTAATTTAAGTAAAACCGTTAATGCCTATAATATTGCCGAAACTTTACCCAGTCCTGTAACATCAGCCATCAGCGTTTTGGATAATCAAAAAGTTACCCTTACTCTTTCGCCCTGTGCCCAAAGTTATCGCTATTTGATATATCGACGCTTAGCCAGTGATCCCGCCGATAGTGAAAAATACCTCACATATGTTAAAAATGAAGTCAATAAAGATGTAATTTTTACCGATAGTGGTTCAATTACCATTCCGGCCGATCCAACAGTGGCCCCGACTTTAACTACTCAAGCCGCTGACCCTAATAATAAAAGTTATTTCACACCGGGTGATTATACTTACCGCTTTGCCAGCCGAAAAGAAGCTAATGGTATTTCCTCCTCACCGCCAGCAACTGGCTTTAATAGCATTAGCCCGACTCAAACTATTGCCGTTAGCAATAACCAACTTGTTAAGGTATCAATACCAACATCTTCAGGGCTTGGAAGTAAAATCAGTATTTATCGTAAAAAATCAGATGGAAATGAGGAATTTTTAAAAGTTGTTTCCAATAACGGTAACCCAGTCCAGTGGATTGATAATGGTTCAGCTGGTACAGATAGGGATGCTCCTCAAACAGATAAGACAACGCCATATTATTACTCAACTCAAAACGAAACCAAAGACAATCCCCGCGAAGGACCTTATATTGCACCTGGTAAACCCTTTATGACCGGTTTTGGCAATTGGAACCAAGACACCCTTAAGGCTGCCGATGATGTAATGGTTTTGGCAAAAAAATATAATATCCGTATATTATTTACCTTCGTTGACCAGCATGATAATTTAACCGGCGGTATTCGTGAGATTGCTCGCAATTGCGCCGTCGGAAACTCTGCTTTTTTTTCCGATAATTGTCCCCGCAATATGATGAAAGAAATTATTGAAAAATTTACCAATAGATATAAAGATGACCCCGCCATTTTTGCTTGGGAGCTGACTAACGAGGCCTATGAAATCAATGGCGGTTGGCGGACTCGTACTTGGCTTACCGAAATGGGCGACTATTTAAAAAGTATTGATCCCAACCATATGCTTTCCTCTGGTATTTTTGGGGGCATCTGGTTCACCCACAACTATCAAGACGCGTGGAACGGGAATAACAATAACGATTTTGTGACCGCAGGCATGCCGGATTCAATTGATCTTTTGACTTGGCATGGCTACCCACAAGGAAAGGATTCTTACTGGCACTGGGGCGGTTATCGTCGAGCTGGTGATCCAAGTAAACTGGATGGTGTCTCTGACGCTAATCAGCCCAATCAAGCTTGGTGGGACTACTGGGGGCAACATGTCTACGGCCCGATTGATATTAACACCGCCATTAAAGAGATGGAGCGACACGCCCATTATGCTTATTTATTAGACAAACCGGTAATATTCGGCGAATGGGGACTATCTAAACAAAGCGACTGGAAAACACAAACAGGTGCCGATTGGGTTACCGCCCTTTCTAATGCCATTTTGACCGTCAAGCCTGACTTGGTAAAAGGAAATGACACCTTCCCCGATGGTAACTTTAGCCGGCCTTTAAGCGACGGCGTTTGGAAAATTGGAGCGGGGAAGGCGGATTTGGCCATTGATAATGATGTAACCTACAATAATCATTCTACATTAAAAATTACTCCCAACACCCAATATATGTCTGGAGTCGAGAGTGTAATTTTTCCCGTAAAACCAAATACCAAATATTGGTATGAATTTACTGGTAAAAATCCGACTTCAAGAGATTTGCGAATTCGTATTAACTTTTATAAAGGGGATGAATACCAAAATAGAGGCTGGGGCTATGGCGGCAATATCACCAAAGACACCAATAATTGGAAAACAATTAGTAGATTTAATAATAATTTGTGCGAATTTACTACTCCTGCCGATATAGATGGGATGACTATTGAACTTACTTTTTGGGATGGTACATCTGAAGCCGCCGCATGGATAGGGCAGTTGAGGGTATACGAATTAACAGAACCGACTGATATCAATAATTCCACCTTCGCTTCGACCGGCTGGTGGGATATGTATGGTAGCGAATTAGAATATCTTATGGACCCGATGATAACCGCCGCTAAAAATTTTGAGATTGCTTCTGTTGCCGATCTGCCGCCATTAGGCAGCCGCTCGTCTGACGACGATGGTGACGGTGATACCACCCCTCCGCCCGATATTAATCCGCCGCCTGCCGAACAACCAACAGATACAAGTCAACAAAATAGTACTCCCCGTACAGCCACTAACTTACCTAGCACTAAGACCGAAGAAAAAACAACAGACCAATCCACTCAGTCTAGTTCAGAACAAAAAGGAACAGAAAATCAAGGAGAGGAAAAAACCACAGAAGAACAAAGCCAAACCAAATCAGAGTCAAATAATATTCCTTATCCTTATATTATTATCGCCGCTGGAGCAATTATCCTGCTTGGAGCGTATTTGTTTCTTATTACAAAGATATAAATTAGCCGATTCTGGCAACCATTTTTATTTTAAACCCAGCAATGGATTTTCTAACAGTAAATTTAAGCCCATCACCAACTTATATTGATTTTAAACAGCTTGATTTAACATACGGAAAGGAAAAATGAACCCAAGAGTCAGAATTAGTGTTAGTTTGTTTATTCTTGTTTTATTTTCTATTGTTGGTCTTATATTACTTAGACCCACTCGTTTCTTTAAGGCAGACACGCCGCCTCCTGCTTGTACAGTACTTAACAATGGGAATTGGAGAAATCCTGATGTCTGGAACTGCCACGGGTCATATCCTGGAGAAAATGATGATGTTGTTATTGATTCGGGCGATTATACAGTCTCCATTGATAATGATGAAATTGTTAAAGGTATTGTCATTAGTGCTGGTAATTTAAATATCACCTCGCATAGTTTAACAGTTGGTCAAGACGGTATAAGTATTATGGGTGCAGGCAATCTCAATGCTTCTGGGGGGTCATTAGATATTAATGGTAATTTTCTTCAAACCAATGGAAGTTTTACGGCGCCAACAAGTAGTTTTACTGTGTCGGGCGACTTTGGTCTTTCTGCAGGGATTTTTACCAAAGGCGGCGCGTTAACTTTTGATGGCAGTACTGCCACTACCTTTGAAGATCTTAATACCACTAAACAAAACCTCGGCGTTGTCACTATTAGTGGCACGGCTGTAACTCTCTTGTCTGGTATGAAAGTAGATACGGTGAATGTTTCTGGTACCCTCAATCTTGGTTCTTCGGGATATATTTTAGAGCTGGCCAACATCGGCGCCACAGCGACGATTTTAACTGTCTCCGGCACGCTTAATCCCGGCACTAATTCCACTGTCAAATACACTGCCACCAATTCCAACGACAATGTTAATGTAACTACTACCACTTACAACAATTTGCAATTTGCCCCCACCTCGGCCGAATCCTACAATATGACCGACTCGCTTACCAACGGCAACGCCATGACCGGCTCCCTGACCATTGATGCTAATGCCACCTTTAATACTTATATCGCACCCGATTCTTATGATATCTCTTGTGTCAATGTGACGGTCAATACCGGCGGTGCAATATATGCGGGAGCCGCCAGAAGTTCGGGTACTTCTTATTTCACCGTCTTGGGAAGCTGGATTATAAACAACACGACATCAGGTTTTACATATGGAAAATCGACTGTTGATTTAATCGGTACGGGAAATGTAAAATCGTGGAATGTTGATGGATGCGGATTCTACAATCTAAAAGCTGCTGCTGCTAACCAGACGACAACTAAGACAAGCAATGCATTATTAGTGTTTAATGTTTTAACTCTTGGAACTGGTACTTATAAAGATGCAAGTGGTGGTTCTACTGCACTAGGAAATAATATTAGTTCTGTTGCTACTCCCTTGGTTACAGCAGGGGCAGATATTACTGGAGCGCCAATAACCTATGGTGGCTATACGACTACTAATATTACTAAAACAACTTATGGTGTTCTAAATATCCGTCTTTATGGTGACCCATCAACACAAACAGCGAATTTTGCTGGAGATATTACCGCAACAACAGTCACTATCGCGTCAAGCACCAGCCAAACAGTTACTGTTAACTCTGCAGGTTATAATCTTAATTGTTCTTCTTTGGTTATCGGCGTGAGCGGACAGACGCAAAATGGCGTTCTGAATATGGGTAGTGGTACTCTAACCGACACAGGCGACTTAACTATTTATCCCTTAATTGGCGCCAATCACAACATTCTCTCCTTCACCTCTGGCGCTGCTAACATTGCCGGCAGCTTAACTAACTCCGACACTATCACCGCTGGATCGGCAACAATCAATGTCAGTGGCTCGATGACAAATAATACCGGCGCTGTCATCTCTGCCAACACCTCAACTTGGAATGTCGGGGACGACATTGGCACAGACAGCTGGACAAATTCAGGAACATTTACATATAATACTTCGACGGTGAATTTGAAGGGAACTGGAAATGTATCGGGGGGAGAAGATTTTTATGACTTACATGCCGCTGCCACTGGCAAAACCACCACTGTTACCAGTGGAAGCAGCATTTACATTAACAATGTCTTAACTATGGGCGGGGTGGGTGGCAGGTGGGAGTCCGCCATCGGCGCCATGGATATTCGCTTGCGTGGTAACGGCACCCCCTATGTCAACACGGGTGCTACCTTTGCCGGCAATATCACCGTTCGCTATGAAAGTTCGGCCGATAGCAATGTGGCCTCTGGTACTTATGGTTATCTGTGGATAGAGGGCCTCACCAACAATGTTACTTTCACTGCCACTGGGGACATCACCGTTGGATCTAACTTTGCAGTCATGGAAGTCCCTCAAGGTAAACGTACCATCTTCGACACCAGTGGCTACAAGATGACCTTTGCTAGTCTCTCTATTGGTGGTGTTGCTAGCGTCTGGGGAGCGGCCACCCTTAAGGCCACCGGCTCCGGAACCATTAATGTCAACGGCGACGTTGCCCTCATATACGATTCTGATTCGGAAAATATCCTCGATTCCTCAACTTTTTCGGGTAATTTTTATATTGGCGGTAACTGGACCAACAACAGCGAAACCTTTCTTGCCGGTACCTCTACTATCAACTTTACCAAATCCACTGGTACGCAAACCCTTAATTCCGGCGGGGTCGGAACAGGTAAATCCTTCAATAACCTCATACATTCGGGAACGGGAAAGCTGCAGTTAACAGGTAGTGCTTTGGATGTTGATGGTAACTTTACCAACTCTGCTGGCACCTTTGATGCCAACGGCCAAAACCAGAACTTTGCTGGCAATTTCTCTTTGTCAGATAATACTTTTTACACTAAGGGCGGAACTTTAACTTTTGACGGTACTAACACTTTAACGGATTCCAACACCACGACCAAACAGAATTTAGGCACAGTGATAGTGGATGGAACGGTTAATCTTGGGTCTGCGGATCAATTTGATACCTTGACCATTAATGGCACCTTGAATACCTACGTTGCTCCAAATTCTTATGATATCTCCTGTGTCAATGTGACGGTGAATACCAGCGGAGTTCTCTATGCGGGGACGAATGATGCAGAGGGGACTTCGACAATAACCGCCAGTAAAAGCTGGGCAAATGCAGGCACATTCACTAGGGGAAAATCAACAGTTAACTTGACCGGGACTGGTACTTTTACACCTGGTGGTACCTATTATAACTTAAATGCCGCCACCAACGGCGAGAAAACCACTGTTAGTAATAATGCTTTCACTATCAATGGAGTTTTAAAATTGGGAAATAGTTCTTCGACTTTCGAGAGTCCTCAAATAGTATATTTGACCGGAAGTGGCGCTCCTCTTGTTACAGGTGGTGCGACCATAACGGTTCAATCTTTTGTATATAATACTTACCCGACTCATATAACTGCAACAACCTACAATAGCCCGTTAGGACTTAAATGCACTAATTGTGTGTTGGACGGGAATATAACTGCCCTTGCCACAATAGTCGCATCGAACAGCAGTGGAGGAACAGCCACAGTAGATACGAACGGTTATAATATTACCGCTACTACTTTATCAATCGGTGGCGGCACAAGTTATTACGGAGTACTAAAAAATACTTCAGGTTCGGTATCTACGATAACCACCAGTAGCGATGTGACTGTTGCTGTTCCAACAGTCTCCAATAAGAACAAACTCTTAGCAGATAATATGAATATCTCTGCGGCTGGCAACTGGGCTAATAATGATGTTTTTACAGCCGGCAATGCTACCGTCAATTTCACCAAAGCCACCGGCCCCCAAACTCTCAACTCTGGCGGGGTGGGCACGGGCAAGGCATTCAACAATCTCACCCACTCCGGCGCCGGCACTCTACAGCTTGATTTCAATAATTTGAATGTGGACGGCGATTTTCAGAATTCTGCCGGCACCTTTAATACAAACAACTGGGATATGACCGTGGCTGGAGACTGGGACAGCACTAGTGGTAAATTTATCTCGGGGACTAAAACAATCACTTTGGACGGCAGCGGGGTTCAATCAATTATTTCCGGCGGCGCGGACACTGATCATTATTTTTATAATCTAACGGTTACCAATACCTCTACAGAAGGCATAACTTTTGCCGATTCGGTCAGTTTAGCCGATGGGGGAACGTTTACAGATAATGCGGCCGGCTCCAAGTTAACCTTTACTCAAGGGCAAACATATACCTTCCCCAATATAAATTTGTCAGGGGCTTCTGGCAATCTTATTACTCTGCGCAGTTCTTTGGAGAATAATCCCTGGAAATTAAATGTTTCTCAAGCAAATCCTACTGTCAGCTATGTTGATGTTAAGGATTCTGATGCTTCTTTTGGCCAAGCTATCACACCGATTGATAGCGAAGATTCGGGTCATAATGTAAACTGGCTATTTGGACAAGATATAACCCCACCCTCTAACATCAGCAATTTAAGTGCCACTGTTTCTGGTCAAGATATTATTTTGGCTTGGCAAAATCCTAGTGACGCGGATTTTAATGGCGTTAAAATTCAACACAGTACAAGCGACTATCCATCTTCTCCTGATGTTGGAACAAATATTTTCAGTGGGTTGGCCACTACTTATACTGATAAGAGTCTCGAATTAAATAAACGTTATTACTATACTGTTTTTACTTATGATGCGGCTGGAAACTATTCTTCTGGTGCTATTGTGTCAGCTATAATTTTAGAAGAATCAGAAACTCCCCCATCTCCCGAGACTGAACAACCTCAACCCACAGAGCAGCCTCCTACTCCTAAAGCCCCAACAAGTACCAAACCAAAAACAACTACAGGGCAAATAAATATCAATGAAGAAATTAAACAAAACCACCCACTAGCCAAAGAAGAAATGAGTACAGAAGATATTCAAATATTTGCTCAAACTGGGAAAAATTTCGTCGAAATAGCCAAATCATCTCAATATCATTTCTTTCCTGGACAGGAGATTACCATTCGTTTGCCTGTAGATAAATTACCAAAGTCAACTAAAACCATCATCTTGAACTTGGGCCAATCATATTATCTACTTAAATTGAACCAGGGCTATTATGAGACAATAGTTAAAGTCCCAGAAGTTAAGGATAATTACAAACTTGTTTTCAATATTGTTTATGCTGATGATACTCTGGGTATGCTAACAATAGCTATTTCAGTTGATCCTTTTGGCTATGTATGTCGAAAAAATATTAATCTTTGGAATAAATTGCTGGGGCACAGAGATTACGAAGAACTAAGAATTACTAAGGCCACTATTTCTCTTTATATTTATGACGAAAAGCAGGGTAAATGGATTCTTTGGTCTGACCAAAAAAATCCTCAAGATAATCCAAAATTAACCAATCAGTCGGGCGAATATAGTTTTTATGTTAGTCCGGGCAAGTATTATCTTGAGGCGCGAAAAGCAGGTCATCGGTCAGTGAGAACAAAAGAATTTGAGGTGACAAATTATGAAGTTAACCAAAATATTGAAATGACGCCATATTTATCAAATTATATTATTTATATTATTATTGCTATTGTTCTATTTGGTGGCTTTGGTTTTGTCATATTTATACATAGACGCTCTTGAAAAAAGTTATACAAAAGACTGATAGTTTAGCAACTTGATTTCCTTTGTTCGGTTTTCTATAATACCTACATGGGATACTTTGGAAAATTAGAAGAAAAGCAGCTGGCGCAACAACTTCGCCGGAAAGGTCTTTCTTATGGCGAGATTCAGAAGAAAGTCCATATTTCAAAGGATAGTCTTAGTAGATGGTGTCGGGATATAATCTTGACCGCTCAACACATGGAAAGATTGCAAAAACGAAAACTCAAAGGTGCAGAACGAGGAAGGATAATAGGCGCAAAACGCCAACAACAGAATCGTATTAAAAGAATCAACAGCCTTTTAGAAAAAGGTAAAAAAGAAGTTGGCAAGTTGACAAAAAGAGATAGGTTTATAGCTGGCGCCGCGCTTTATTTAGGTGATGGTTATAAATCCGACAAAAGCGTAGGTTTTTCTAATTCAGACCCAAAAATAATTAAATTTATGATGAGTTGGTTTAGGGAGTTTTGTCGTATCCCGGAGGAGAAATTTCGTGGGCAAATTTGGATCCATGATAATCGTGATGAATTAAAAGCGAGAAAGTATTGGTCAAAAATTACAGGAATCCCTCTAAGCAGGTTTCATAAAAGTTATATTGCTAAAAACAAGATTAAGAGTCGAAAAATTCGAAAACAATTACATAAGTGTGGTATTTTCGCAATCAGAATTTCAAGCGCAGGGGTTCAGCGGAGAATTTTAGGCTGGATGTCAGGAATTTTAGAGAATAGTGTTGTATAATATAGTTTGGTAATTTAATATTCCGGGGTAGCTCAACGGTAGAGCAGTTGGCTGTGAAAAATCGCAGCTTCTGGTGGAAACATCAGAATGAACATTCTGGGATAACGGTGAAAGCTAAGTCAATAGATAAGCTAATACCGTGGGAACCCCGATGATATATCGGGGGCTCCGTAGAGACTAGATACCAGAACACCTAAGTTACGTCTTTTAGAATATGGTGAAGATATAGTCCACACCACTATGAAAATAATGGGTTATGTGTAACCAATTGGTTGCCGGTTCGAGTCCGGCCCCCGGAGTTTTTCAACCAAGTTCTGGAAGACCGGTTCCCGTCCAAATTCCAGAATCATTTACTATAAAAAATATTAATAAAGGAGATAAAATGGAGGGAATTGAAGGCGAGCGTAGCCCAGGCATGGATATGGAAATAAGGGAAACTATATCAACCCGAGAAAGAAATCATCCTCCTGAACTTATAATAGAAGAAGACTCTATTCTCTTAGATATGATTAGCAACCCGGGTTCCCTTGAATCTATTAAAGACGATGATGGACGAGTTGTCCGAGAAGTTATTAAAAATGCCGATGGTATAGTTTTAACTAATAAAGAAATTATTTATAATTCAGACGGGGAAAAGCAACAAGAAGTTGTAAGAGATCTCCAGGGGAAAATCCTCGAGACTTACGAGTATCATTACAATGGTTCTAGCCAGCTGACTGAAAGAACGCGCAAGAACGCTGAAGGAAAGACTACTAGCACGATTAAGCACGAATATGATAGCCGAGGATTACTGGCCAGAAAAACAGAATATAATTCCGAGGGGAATGTAAAAGCTAATGGTTTTGGCTCAATGGAATTTAAATATGACGCACATGGTCGTGAAATACAAAAAATATATCATACAGAAATGGGGCGTGTTTGGATGGTGATTGATTACGATAGAGGTAAAAATGGAGAAATTACCGTGTGGACTGTCAGGGGTGGGGATGGTTCAATCTGGAGCCAAGGAAATAGATCAAAAAGTGCTTAACTTTACGATATATGAGGATGGTTCCGGAGTAAGTGCCAAATCAGGCTTTATTTTAAAATAATAAATTATAGTGAAAGACTTAGGAATAGGGTAAAAGGTTCTAGACCGGAGTAGGGAGTTTTTCAAAAGTCGCCCAAAAGGCGGTTTTTTGGTATAATAGTATAGTAATAGTCAGAAGCTATAATAAATTATTATTTATATGGAGGGGAAATGAAAAAAGCACTTTTTATTTTATTGGCTTTATTAATTATTCCCAGTATTGTTTTTGCTGCTAGCAGTTCAACAAAATTGCCGACACGTTTTGATTATTGGTGGGAGTCTATTAATTATAATTTATTTACCTGGAAAAGCACTTCTAAAGTTACGCTGTTGGATCAGTATGCCAACCGTAGAGTGGAAGTTATTAAAATAGCGGTTAAAGATAATAATCTTGATCTAACTAAAAAGTTTATTGCAGATTATCAAAATTTTAAAACAAAACAATTTGACTTAATTAAAAATAAAAATCTCAATCAGACAATGACTCAGATAGCGGCTGAAAACACAATCTCCCAACAAAAGGAATTAAGTATTTTACGTCAAGGAGCCAATCAGGATATCAAAAAAGAAATCGCCAGTATTCAAGAAACGGTCGCCAACAACCAACAAAAATTGTTGGAGCAAAAAGAAAATAAACAAGCGGCCGAACAATTTGCCGAACAAATAGTGGCGGTTTGGCACGATCCGCAAAATATAACTAAAAACGAAGAAAAGGCAACTAGAATTTACGCCGCTGGTACAACACCAGGTGGCCGTGACGGTGTGGTCATTGACGGCGGCGAGGGTAAAATTGTCCAAAAATCAAACGGCGAGCTAAAAATCGAATATGCGTCAGGTACCGGACCAAATAGTGTAATTAATACTCAAGGTAAGGCTGTTTGGACTATTCAGCAAAGTGATGGGACAGTAGTTACCAGCTATCAGGCGGCGGGACAGGTGGTTGTTGGTGGCACGAAAGGCACAGCTGGTAATGTTATTGTTGGTTCTGGCGGGCAAGCCACCAGCGGGTCAGGGCAACAAGTAGTGGGTGGCACTAGCGGAACAAGTGGCCAAAAAGTAGAAGGTAATGTGATTCAAGGTCAGGGCGGCTCTGGTGATGTTAAAGTGCAAACCCAACCATAATTTTAATGAAAACTATCCGAATCCTAATTTTAGAAGATGATTTGAAAGTATGATTACTTAGTTTTTTTGTTTTTATACTTACCTAAAAATTCTTCAAGCCGTTCTTTCGATATCTCCATATTTTCAGTATACACTTTGGGTGTTTTATGGGGAGAAATTTCACAAAAACACCAAAATGTGATACCCCCCTTTTTATAATATCTCAACCAGAGTTTTTATGGTAAAATTAAACAAAGGAGGAAATTGGGAAAAACCTGGCATAATTTTAAAATTGAAAAAATTTTTTCCAAACTGAATAGCTCGCATAAGGGTTTGACTTCTAAGGAAGTAAGTCAAAAGATTGAACAATACGGACAAAATAAACTTCCCGAAGCAAAAGCGGAAAGCTATTTTGCGATTTTTCTCCGCCAGTTTCAAAGCCCCTTGATCTATATTCTTTTTATTGCCGGTCTGACAGTGCTTTTAATGAAAGAATACACTGATGGTTTGATGATCTTTTTTGTGCTTATTTTCAATGCCATTGTCGGCACAATTCAGGAGGGTAAAGCCCAAAATACTCTTTTAGCGCTTAAAAAATTTGTCGAGACCAAGACAACTGTTTTTCGCGACGGGAAAGAAACTATTATTTTCGATTATGAGTTAGTCCCAGGAGATGTGATAGTTCTCCAAGAAGGCGAAAAAGTGCCCGCTGACGCCCGAATTATCAAATCTAACAATCTTCGCCTTGATGAAGCAGCGTTAACCGGTGAATCGGAACCAGTCAGCAAAATTGCTGATATTTTAGAGCAGAAAGTGATGCCTATCTTTGAACAAAAAAACATGATTTTTAAAGGAACTCATATTGTCGCCGGAAATGCTACGGCAATAGTTGTGGCCACGGGCCTAAAAACAGCCATTGGCAAAATTACCAAAGAAATTGCGACTATTAATACGGAAATACCGTTAAAAACCAATATCCGTTACCTTTCTCGATTAATTGTTATTGCCGTTATAAGCATAGGGACAGTTTTGTTTGTTTTAGGTTTATTACAAGAAAAACCTTTAACAGAGATGTTTCGAACCGTTGTCTCGTTAGCGGTCTCGATTATCCCCGAAGGTCTACCTATTGTTATGACTTTAATTTTGGCCAGCGGTGTTTGGAGAATGAGTAAACGCCATGCTTTAGTGAAGAAACTTCAGGCAGTGGAGGCATTAGGTCAAACGAAAATTATCGCTGTTGATAAAACAGGGACGATTACCAAAAATGAAATGGTTGTTGAAAAAGTTTTTGTTGACAACAAGTTTTTTGATGTGACAGGCGAAGGGTATAATCCCCAAGGTGAGATAAAATTTGAGGGGAAAGTGATTAGTTCTCAAGATTACCCCGAATTAATGCTTCTGGGCAAATCGGCGACTTTTAGCTCTGGGGCCAATTTGCAGTTTTCTTCTGACAGCCAATGGCAAATTACAGGAGATCCTACCGAAGCGGCAATGTTGGTTTTAAGTCAAAAGCTGGGATTGAGTAGAGAAGCTTTGGAAAAAGATTCATCGAAAATTGGTGAGATACCTTTTGATTATAAATTGAGATTTCACGCGACAGTTCAAAAGATGAATGATCAAAAGATGCTCATCGTTGCTGGTGCGCCAGAGGCGATTTTGGGTCTTTGTCGAAAAGTCTGGCATGCGGGAAAAGTCGAAGGATTATCGGTATTAGAAATTAAAAAACTGGAGGAAATTTTTCACCAGATGTCCAAAGAAGGATTGCGGGTTGTAGCTTTGGCCAAGACTGATAAAGTGCCGGAAAACCTTAAACCAGACGAGATTCAGTCGCTTACTTTTTTGGGATTTTTGGGCATGAAAGATGCTCTCCGTCCTGAAGTGCATGAAGCCATGAAAAAAGCGAATCTTGCCGGGATAAAAGTTGTCATGATCACAGGCGACCATAAAATTACGGCCTGCGCAGTGGCTCAAGAAGCCGGTATCTATCACGAGAAAGATGAAATTCTCACAGGCGAAGAAATAGACAAACTTTCTGACTTAGAGCTTTCAGAAAAACTTTTGAAAGTAACGGTTTTTGCCAGAGTCACTCCCGAACACAAATTAAAAATAATCAGAGCTTATCGACAAAGAGGAGAAGTTGTTGCCATGACCGGAGATGGGGTGAACGACGCTCCTTCCCTTGTGGCTGCCG